>CAVCCB010000001.1:0-48388 GCA_963600595.1 Subdoligranulum sp. APC924/74
CACGGGTCGCTTGTTGAAAGCCTCAGCCACGACCTCAAATCTCAAATTAGCCATTTCTTTTATTACTTGTTTATGTTTGCGAGTGCAAAGATACGGCAAAATGTCAGAAGAACAAAGCAAATGATAGAAAAACGCTATTTAAAACCCTTTAAAATATCATAAATTGTCCGTCAAGATAGCAAATAGCCAAGGGGGAAATATTACCTTTGCACCGATATGCAGAGGATTTCCCACAAAAAGAGAATCAGAAGTTCTTGGCTGCTGCTGTTGGTTTACATACCTATGCTGCTCGCCGTTACGTTTCACCAACATGGTGAGGCGTGGAAAGCTGATGCTGAAACCTATTGTACGGACTGTGCCCATCATGTTCACCATGATGCCCATTTCCTTGCTCTCCAACATTCCTTGCACGACTGTGTGCTCTGTCAATGGCAGACCACGCCTTGCCTTGCCGCCACTCCCTTGCTGTGGACAGCTGTTGTCGTGCTTCTCTGTGTCATTCGCCCAGCCTGCTTTTCTCCTTGCCTAAACCGTGCGAATGGCGTAAAGTCCACAAGAGCACCGCCTTGTTTTTGAAAGTAAAAAGGTAAAGAAGTAAAAAGGTAAAAAACAAGGAAACAAATGAAAACAGTATTGAAATCAATATTGCTGACGTGCTTGTGCACGTCGGCAACAACCCATGCCATGGCTATAAACGAGGCAGAGAGTGACTCCGTCAAGCACCAGCCCATGACGGAGACTGACGTGAAACTGAACGAAGTGGTGGTGACTGGTCTTACGGGCAGCCAAAAACTGAAGCAGTCGCCCGCCCCGGTCTCCATTATCTCCCCGAGGCAACTGGAAATGCAGCCCGCCACCAACATCATCGATGCCATCGCTCACCAGCCTGGAGTCTCCCAGGTTACCACGGGAGGCGGCATCTCCAAGCCTGTAATCCGTGGTCTCGGATACAACCGTGTGGTGGTGGTCAACGACGGTATCCGACAGGAAGGGCAGCAATGGGGTGATGAACACGGCATCGAGATAGATGCGGCATCGGTTCACTCCGTGGAAATCTTGAAGGGTCCGGCAAGCCTGATGTATGGTTCGGATGCGATGGCGGGAGTCGTCATCTTCCATTCTGCCCCCACGCTGCCCATGGGCGACATGAAGGCCAACTTCTCCACGGGCTACCAGACCAACAACGGACTCTTCGACTACTCACTCAACTTCGCCGGCCACCAGGGAGGCTTCGTGTGGGACACCCGCTATAGCGGCAAGATGGCGCATGCCTACAAGAACAAATACGACGGCTATGTCTTCGGCTCGTCCTTCTGTGAGCAGGCTTTCTCCCAGCTCCTCGGTTGGAATTACCGCCAGGGCCGTTCCCACCTCACCCTCGACTACTACCACAGTACGCCGGGCATCGTGGAGGGGGAACGGGACGAGGGGACGGGCGACCTCTTCGTGCCTGAAGGCTACAATGTCAAGGGTTATGGCAAGCCGATGCCCTATCAGCAGATAAACCACTACAAGATGGTGCTCGATAACTCCTGGTTCCTGGGCGACGGCAACCTGAAGCTCCTCTTGGGCTACCAGCAGAACCGCCGTCAGGAGTTTGAGGAGGAAGAGAATCCCAATGAGTGCGGACTCGACTTCAAGCTCCACACCGTGAACTACGACCTGCACTACCTCTCGCCTGAGATGGACGGATGGAAGTTTTCCACGGGCATCAACGGTATGTGGCAGAAGTCGGAGAACAAGGGAACGGAGTTCTTGATTCCCGCCTACCACCTCTTCGACTATGGCGTGTTTGCCAACGTGAGTAAGGAGATAGGGAAGTGGAACGTCAGCGGCGGCATCAGATACGACCATCGCTCTCTCAACAGCCAGGAGCTTCTGGAAGAAGAGGAGGGCGAAGAGCTATCTCGCCGTTTCCAAGCCTTCAAACGCAACTTCAATGGTGTGACCGGCAGCATCGGGCTGACTTATGAACTTCTGAAAGACCTCAACGTCAAGGTGAACATCTCTCGTGGATTCCGCGCACCGAACATCAGCGAGCTGTCCTCCAATGGTGTACATGAGGGCACCCAACGGTATGAGTTGGGCAACACCGACCTGAAGCCTGAGGCCAGTTGGCAGTTCGACTTGGGGATGGACTATTCCTCATCCATCGTGTCGGCAGAGTTGGCGCTCTTCGCCAATCGCATCAGTCACTACATCTTCAGCGAGAAATTGGCGGACGAGAACGGTGAGGCAGTCTTCATCGGCAACACCCCAGCCTATCGGTTTACATCGGGCGATGCCCGCATCTTGGGTGGTGAGGCGAGTGTGGACATTCATCCCATCGAGCACCTGCATTTTGGCAATACCTTTTCTTATGTCAATTCCGTGCAGCTCCACCAGCCAGCCGAGTCTAAGTACCTGCCCTTCACTCCGGCTCCCCGATGGGTGTCGGACGTGAAGTATGAGTTCATCTGCGGTGGCAATACCTTCGACAACCTCTTTGTGAAGTTCGAGGTGGATTGCAATCTCCGCCAGAACCATTACCTCGCAACCAACGGGACTGAGACTGCCACGCCATCCTATACCCTATTAAATATGTATGCGGGCACCGACATCAAATGTCACGGCAGGCGCATCCTCTCCCTCTATTTCTCGGGCGAGAACCTCACAGACCGTGCCTACCAAAGCCATCTGAGTCGACTGAAATACCTCGACACCAATAAGGTGACAGGAAGACGAGGTGTTTACAATATGGGCCGCAATTTCAGTGTGAAGGTAGTGGTGCCGATAGAGCTCTAATCAACAAAAAGCGTAAAGTTTTCCATTGCAAGGAAAATTTTGCGCTTTTTCTGTATCTTTCTTGGAAAAAAGTCTTATCTTTGCCAAATGTAAACACAAATGCCAAAGGCAAATGTCATAAAAACTACGAAGATATGGAAATGAGCGAAGAGGCAAAGATGGCCCTAAACATCATCGAACAAACAAGTGCGAATCTATTTCTCACAGGTAAGGCGGGAACAGGAAAGACTACTTTTCTCAAGGAATTGCGACGGCTGTCGCCCAAGCGTATGGTGATACTTGCCCCCACGGGCATCGCCGCCATCAACGCCGGAGGACAGACCATCCACTCCTTCTTCCAGCTCCCCCTCTCCCCCTATGTCCCCGGCACGGCATTCAGCGCCGGCGACAACGGTCGCAAGTTCAAGTTCAGCAACGTCAAGCGAAAGATCATCCGCACCCTCGACCTGCTGGTGATAGACGAGATCAGTATGGTGAGGAGCGACCTGCTCGATGCCGTGGATGACGCTTTGCGCAGGTTCCGCAAGTCGGCACAGCCTTTTGGCGGCGTGCAGCTCCTCATGATAGGAGACCTCCACCAGTTGGCACCCGTCACCACGGGCTCGGAAGAGCAGCTGTTGCAGCAATACTACGACACCCCTTACTTCTTCTCCAGCAAGGCGCTGCAAGCTGCGGGCTATCTCACCGTAGAGCTGAAGAAGGTATATCGTCAGCAAGACACCCATTTCCTGCAACTGCTCAACCAGATACGCAGCAACCAAGCTACCCAGGAGACCCTCGGTGAACTGAACCGCCGCTACATCCCCGGCTTCAAACCCGACAAGGCGGACGGCTACATCCGTCTCACCACCCACAACGCCCCTGCCCAGCGCATCAACGAGGAGGAGCTCGCCAAGCTCGGCAGCAAAGCTTATGTATATGATGCCGAGACGGAGGGCGACTTCCCCGAGATGTCCTATCCCACCGACTACCGCCTCACCCTGAAGGAAGGCGCGCAGGTGATGTTTATCAAGAATGACGTAAACCACCGCTACTATAACGGAATGATAGGCGAGGTGACCGGCCTGGACAACGAACACGTGACCGTGAGGAGCAAGGACACCGGCGAGACCATCAGTCTGGATAGGGAGCGATGGGACAACTCCAAATACACGCTCAACACGGAGACCATGGAAATAGAGGAGAAAGTGGAGGGAACCTTCTGCCAGTACCCCCTGCGCCTGGCGTGGGCAATCACTATCCACAAGAGCCAGGGACTCACCTTCGAACATGCCATCATCGATGCCTCCCATTCCTTCACCCACGGACAGACCTATGTGGCGCTGAGCCGCTGCAAGTCGCTTGAGGGCATGGTGCTGAGCGCTCCCTTGAGCCAGTCTGCCATCATCAAGGACGAGACTGTGGACGCTTTCACCGGCAACCTGCAGACACCTTCCCCGGAGACCCTCTCTCAGCTGGAACGCATCTACGTGGTCCACAATATCTCCGAACTGTTCGACCTTGCCCCCATGCGGCAAGCCAACGAGCTCATGATGCGTACCATTGCCGAGTTCTTCAGCTCCAAGTACCAGAGTCTCATCGCCGAATACCAAAAAGCAGAGATTGTCTTCAAGAATCTCGTGCAGGTGGCAGACAAGTTCAAGTTGCAATACTCCCACATCCTCTCCGAGACGGGCACAGCCGACAACGCCCTGTTGCAGGAGCGCATCCACAAGGCTGCCGCCTATTTCGCCGACAAGATGGACATCTTCAAGAAGCTTGTCAAACTCAGCAACATTAATACGGAGAACAAGACGGCGAAGAAACTGCTCAAGGAACGTCTGCAGAGTTATTGTGAGGAGATAGACCTGAAGTCGGGTCTGCTCACCTATTATGCCGACGGGAATCCTTTCAGCACCGCCGGTTACCTGAAAAAGAAGGCACGGCTCCTCTTGGCGGATGACCCGGAGGCGGACGGCTCCGAAAAGAAGCGCCATCGCTCCGGCTTCAGGGAACAGAAGGAGAAGAAGGAGAGGATAGACACTAAGAAAGTGAGCTTCGACCTCTACAAGAGTGGCTTGAAGGTGGAGGAAATCGCCAGGCAGCGCGCCCTTGCCCCCAGCACCATCATGAGCCATCTTTCCCACTATGTCATAGAGGGCAAGCTGGGCATCCGTGACTTCGTGTCGAGTAGCCACGAGCAGAAGCTCCGCGAGTTCATTTCCTCCCACCCCGACGCATCCTACAGCGAAATCCGTGCGGCAGTGGGAGAGAGCTACAGTTATGGAGAGATCAGCATGGTGGCGGGGATTATGCTGAAGTTGTCTTCCCATACCGCATTGGACAATGCCTGAAAGCGCTGCAACTTCTTGTGCCAAATTCCAGTAAGTCTTATAGCAAACCAGTAGAAGCCAATTACCAAACCCGCAGAAGTCTATTGCCAACTGCTTCGCCTAAGCTTTATTTAGCTAAATATAAGTTAGGCGAAGCTAAATATAAGTTGTATTTAGCTAAATAAAGCTTAGGCTATGTAAAAGGTAGTAGGCTTCTGCGGGTTTTGTCCCAAGACTTTTTTAACTTTGCGTTAGTATCTCTTTTATTTGCACTCCGCCATCTTAGTAATAGTAAAAAAACTTGGTACGATTTTCAACGCCTCCTTTTGGTTTGTGACCTGCACAATGTCCAGTGCGCCCTGAAGGGGCAACCTGCGCCGAAAAACTCTCTTTGTGGTACCCGTTTCCTATTTAAAGTTTTCTCTTTAAAAGCGTCTTTTATATTTAATAAGGTGTAAACGCCATTTTGGAAACTCACTATGAGGTGGCGGTTTTATTTTTGGGTTTTCTTGAAAATAATTGCGTTTTTTCTTGGAGCGTATGGATATAATTTCTATCTTTGCATCAGAAACAAGAAACAACAAGTCAAACAATTTAAAACAATACGATTATGAAGAAGTTTTATCATACCCTCGCCATAGCAGCCGTAGCTGCAGTATCTTTGTTCTCTGCACAGTCTGCAAAGGCACAACTCCTCCGTGAAGCTCCAAAAGCAACGGTAATGTTGGGAATAATGGATGAAGACGAACCCGAGTTGAAATCCGACGATCCGATTGTCGATTATTTCAAGGGAATCTACGACCGAGCCCTTGATGTTGCCAAGAAACAAGTGGAGAAGGGACGCAAATTTACCAAAGAGGAAATCAAGACATTTGTAGATGGAGGCAAGCTTTACGGCTACACCGAAGAGTATATCAGGGCTTACATTGGTCAGCCTGCAGACTAAAACTCATTTAAGTATATTTTTTAACAGGCAATCGCCTGCCACGAAGCAACAGCTTGTCGTGGCAGGCGATTTGCGTTTCAATGGGCGGCTCACCCTTGCCTGTACTCCTGCGGTGTGCAGCCCGTGAGCCGCTTGAAGTATTTGCAGAAGAAACTGGGGTTGGGGAAATGGAGGGCGTCGGTAATTTCCGCTACTTGCCTGTTGCTGTGACGCAGCATCACCTTCGCCTGCGAGATGACGGCGCGGTCTATCCACTCCTTGGGCGTGATGCCGCTCGTCTGCCTCACCACTGTGCCCAGGTAACGCTCCGTGAGACACAGTTCACTGGCGTAGAAAGCGAGGGTGCGCTGCTCGCGGCAGTGGCGGTTCACCAATGCCAGGAAGCGGTCGAAGATATCGGTGGAGGTGGAACGGTGGGAGGAGGGCAGGGAGGACTGGCCGCGGAAGAGCGAGTCGTAGAACGTGGCAATGGTTGCCACCATCCGCTGCGTCACCTCGGGACGGTTGGTCACGGCTATCTCCCACAGCATCTGGAACTGGTGTTCCAAGAGTCGGCGGTCGGTGTAGGAGACCTTTAGGATGCCGTGCTTCTGCATGCCGCCCGTGAGATGGGAGAGGATGCTGGGACTGGCGGGCTGTATCATGTCTGCGGGCACGCCCATGCCGGCGATGCAGAAGTCATCGCTCATGCCGAGGGGTTCCACGATGGTGCCCGGGCTGACGAAGACGGCACTGCCTGCCTCCACGGTGTATTCCTTGAGGTTGATGATGCCGTGCATGGAGCCTTGGGTGATGATGCCCAGACGATAGTCTTCCAGGAGGTAAGGACTGGCGGCGGGCTTGATGAAGGGCTTGAGGAAATGGCTCATGCCGATGACCACGCCGAAGCCGTCCTTATAGTAGTGCTTCGGTGGGATGATGTTCATCTCGGAGAGGGCGGAGAACATCCGCTGGATGGAGAGTCGCTCGGGTTGTCTCATGTTCTTTTCGTTCGATAGTCTTTTCTTTTCGGTTGCAAAGATAAGCATTGTTCGGGTATTATTGTTCTTTTTGTGCGAAAATCTGACGAAAGGGACATTTGTTCCTCTCTTTGGGTAACGGGGGATAAGAATTGTTGCCTTACCTTTGCAGCCGAAATCTTATTTACAATGAAATATATGGATAAAAAAATGATGTTTTCAACCCTGATGGCTTGGAAGCTTGTCCTTTCCGCCCATGCCCTGTCGCTTGATGAGGCACGGCGGATGGCGCACGACAACTATCCTGCCATCAAGCAATACGAACTGATAGAGCGGAGCCGTGAGTTCACCCTCGACAATGCGGCGAAGGGATGGCTTCCCAAGGTGAGTGCGTCGGCAGGTGTCTGTGCCTTTACAGATATCCTGAAACGGAATGGCCGGATGAAGCAGATGGGCGTCAGTATGGAGAACTGGATGGCAAGCGGTTCGGTGACGCTCTCGCAGAACGTCTATGACGGTGGTCAGATTGCCGCGCAGAAACAGGTGGCAGCGGCACAGAGCGACGTGCAGAGGCAACAGCTCGACGTGACGCTGTATGCCGTGCGCGAGCGCATTGACCAACTCTATTTCGGCATCCTGCTGATAGACGGGCAACTGGCGCAGAACGAACTCCTGCAGAACGACCTCTCTACCAGCGAGAAGACCGTCAGGAGTATGATGAAGGGCGGCATCGCCAACCAGAGTGACCTCGATGCCATCCTCGTGGAAAAGTTGAAGGCGACCCAACAAAAGGAGGCGCTGAAGGTATCCCGCAAAGCTTACCTGAGGATGCTGAGCGTGTTCGTGGGCAAGGACCTGGGGAAGGATGAACGACTGGAGAAACCATCCTCTCTCGCTAATAAGGGCGACTGGGGCGTGAACCGTCCCGAACTGCAATACTATGCCTCGCAGAACCTGTTGCTTGATGCCCAGCGCAGACAACTTGACACCAAGCTCCGTCCCATGGTGAGTCTCTTCGGTATGGGAATGGTGCATACACAGGTGAGCGACTTCCTTAACGCCGGGGTACTCATGGGCGGCGTGTCGGTGGCATGGAACATCGGTGCCCTCTACACCCGCAAGAACGACATCAGGAAACTGGAGGTGCAACAGGCGATGAACGACAGTCAGCGCGAGGCCTTCCTCTTCAACAACCTTTTGCAAAACGAAGAGGCGGTGAGCAACGTGGCTTCCCTCCGCCGGCAGATAGCCCAGGACGAGGAAATCGTGCGCTTGCGGGAGAGCATCCGCAGCAAGGGCGACAGGAAGGTGCAGCTCGGCACGGAGAGTGTCAACGAACTGGTGCGCGACATCAATGCCGTGAGCATGGCGAGGGCGCAGAAGGTACAGCACGAGATAGAATTACTGAGGGAAATCCACAAACAAAAGACAATCAACAATGAATAATAAGAACTATATCAGGGGCTGGATGTTCGTGGCGATGTGCCTCGCATCCTGCACAGAGAAAGAGAAGGAGTATGATGCCACGGGCACCTTCGAGGCCACGGAGGTGACGGTGGCGGCGGAACAGAACGGCAAGCTCTTGCAGCTCGACGTGAACGAGGGCGACAGGATAGCGGAGGGCAGACAGGTGGCACTGACAGACACTGTGCAGCTCTATCTGAAGGCACGGCAGATAGGAGCCACCAAACTGGTATATGCCTCCCAGCGTCCCGACATGGACAAGCAGGTGGCGGCGACACGCCAGCAACTCGCCAAGGCAAGGGAGGAGTATGACCGCTTCGCCGCATTGGTGAAGGACGGTGCCGTCAACCGCAAGAACCTCGATGACGCACGCAGTCAGGTGCAGGTGCTGGAGCGCCAGTTGGAAGGCCAGCTCTCCTCTCTCCATACCTCCACCAACAGTCTGAACGCACAGATGGGCACCACCGATGTGCAGAAGCTCCAGGTGGCAGACCAACTGAGGAAATGCCACGTCACCGCCCCCATCACAGGCACTGTGATAGAGAAATACATGGAGTGCGGCGAATTCGCCTCCGTGGGCAAGCCCCTCTTCAAGATGGCAGACCTCGCCCATGTGTTCCTGCGCGCCTACATCACCTCCGCCCAACTCAAGAATGTGAAGATAGGGCAGCAGGTGAGAGTATTCGCCGACTATGGCGACAATGAGAAGAAGGAATATCCGGGCAAGGTGACCTGGATCTCGCCCCAGTCGGAGTTCACGCCCAAGACCATCCTCACCGATGATGAGCGTGCCGACCTGGTGTACGCCGTGAAGATAGCGGTGAAGAATGATGGCTATGTGAAAATAGGAATGTATGGAGCGGCGAAGTTTGAGTGAGGCTGCCATTTCCGTGCAGCACGTCTCCAAGCATTATGGCAAGGTGGAGGCGTTGAGAGACGTGAGCTTCTCCGTGGGGAAGGGAGAGATCTTCGGCCTCATCGGACCCGACGGGGCAGGCAAGACCACGCTCTTCCGCATCCTTGCCACGCTGATACTGGCAGACAAGGAGGCATCTTCCGCCAGTGTGAGCGTCGACGGGTTCGATGCGGTCAGGGACATGGGGGAGATCAGGAAACGGGTGGGATATATGCCCGGCAAGTTCTCGCTCTACCAAGACCTCTCCGTAGAGGAGAACCTGACCTTCTTCGCCACGCTCTTCGGCACCACCGTTGAGGCTGAGTACGACCACATCAAGGCAATCTACTCGCAGATAGAGCCTTTCAAGACTCGCAAGGCGGGAGCGTTGTCGGGCGGCATGAAACAGAAACTCGCCCTCTCGTGTGCCTTGGTTCACAAGCCCAGTGTCCTTCTGCTCGACGAGCCTACCACCGGCGTGGATCCCGTGAGCCGGAAGGAGTTCTGGGACATGCTCGAAACCCTCAAGGAACGGGGCATCACTATCGTCGTGGCGACACCCTACCTCGACGAGGTGCGCCGTTGCCACCGTGTCGCCTTCCTGCAAGAAGGGATGGTGATGGGCATCGGGAAGCCTGACGAGATTCTTGAAACGTTCAAGGAGGTGTTCTGCCCTGAGGGAGTGAAGAGCGGGGAGAGAGACGTGAATAACTCTGATGAACTCTCCATAGAGGTTTCCCATTTGATAAAGGCATTCGGCTCTTTCCATGCAGTAGACGACATTTCCTTCTCCGTGAAGCGGGGGGAGATCTTCGGCTTCCTCGGTGCCAACGGGGCGGGCAAGACCACGGCGATGCACATCCTCACCGGACTGAGCCAGCCCACGGGCGGCAGCGGACGGGTGGCGGGCTGCGACATCGCCACGGAGTATGAGCAGATCAAGAAGCACATCGGCTACATGAGCCAGAAGTTCTCGCTCTACGAAGACCTCACCGTGCGTGAGAACATCCGCCTCTTCGCCGGCATCTACGGCATGAGCAACCGGGACATCAAGCGCAAGACGGAGGAGTTGCTCGACCGGTTGAAGTTCACTGACCATGGCGATGACATCGTGGCGAGTCTCCCCTTGGGATGGAAACAGAAGCTCGCCTTCTCCGTGAGCATCTTCCACGATCCCGAGATTGTGTTCCTCGACGAACCTACGGGCGGTGTGGATCCCGCTACGCGCCGCCAGTTCTGGCAACTCATCTACGAGGCGGCAGACCGCGGCATCACCGTCTTCGTGACCACCCACTACATGGACGAGGCAGAGTATTGCGACCGCATCTCCATCATGGTGGACGGCAAGATCAAGGCGATGGGCACGCCAGAGGAACTGAAACGCGGTCTGCACCAGCCCGACATGGACAGTGTGTTCACCTATTTAGCAAGACAATCGACAAGACAATGAAGCAGTTTATATCTTTCGTCATCAAGGAGGCGCGCCACATCCTGCGCGACAAGCGTACGATGCTCATCCTCTTCGGGATGCCCATCGTCCAGATGCTCCTCTTCGGCTTCGCCATTTCCACCGACGTGAGGGATGTGCGCACTGCAGTGGTTCTCACCTCCGTGGACCACGAGACACAGCGGATGGTGGAGAAGCTCGGTGCCAACGAATATTTCGACATATTATATAAGGTGCGCACAACGAACGAGGCGGAACGGCTCATCAGAGACCAGAAGGCAGACATCGCCGTGGTGTTCTTGAGTAAAGAGAGGAGAGTGAAGGGGGAAGTGACCAACGCCATCGTGCAGGTGATAACCGACGGCACCGACCCCAATATGGCTCAGATGTACGCCAACTATGTGATGCAGATCTTGAATGGAGTGAAGAGCCATTCTTCACCCTTCACGCTTCGTTCTTCACTCCTCTTCAATCCCCAGATGCGGAGCAGTTACAATTTCGTGCCGGGCATCATGGGCATCATTCTGATGCTCATCTGTGCGATGATGACGAGCATCAGTATCGTGAGGGAGAAGGAGAGGGGTACGATGGAGGTGCTACTGGTAAGTCCCGTCCGTCCGCTGAGGATTATCATCGCCAAGGCGGTGCCTTACCTGATGCTCGCCTTCGTCATCCTCACCTCCATCCTGCTCATTGCGAAGTATGCGCTGATGGTGCCGCTGGCGGGCAGTCTCTTCTGGATCTATGCCGTGTCGGGCATCTACATCCTCCTCGCCCTCTCGCTCGGTTTGCTCATCAGCACCATCGCGAAGACGCAGCTCGTGGCACTCCTCATATCGGCGATGATGCTCATGATGCCGTGCATCC
Source organism: Subdoligranulum sp. APC924/74 (assembly GCA_963600595.1). Classification (GTDB taxonomy): domain Bacteria; phylum Bacteroidota; class Bacteroidia; order Bacteroidales; family Bacteroidaceae; genus Prevotella. Next base: position 11,675 of record CAVCCB010000001.1, read on the forward strand.
TGCTCAGTGGCATGATCTATCCCGTGGAGAGCATGCCCAAGATATTGCAGTGGGTCTCTGCCGTCATTCCTCCGAGATACTACATCTCCGCCATGCGCAAGCTGTTGGTGATGGGGGTGGGCGTGGACAAGGTACTGCAGGAGATGGCCGTGCTCTCGGCAATGACCCTCATGCTGCTCACCGCTGCCCTGCTGAAGTTTAACAAAAGACTCGAATAAAGCACTCAACATTTAACACTCAACATTCTCTCAATATGGTTCTCAAATATTTGTTACATAAGGAATTCCTTCAGATGCGACGCAACGCTTTCATCCCCCGTCTCATCGTGATGTTCCCCATCATGATGATGTGTGTGATGCCGTGGGTGATGAACATGGAGGTGAAGAACATCGTGGTGGACGTGGTGGACAACGACCGCTCTTCCCTGTCTGCCCAACTGGTGCATCGCATCGAGGCGAGCGACTACTTTGTCTTCGGTGGACAGAAGGAAAGCTACGCCGAAGCCATGGCTGATGTGGAACGCTCCACGGCAGATGTCATCGTGGAGATACCTTCCCATTTCGAGCATGATATGAGGCGCGGGGAGAACCCGCAGATATTCGTGGCAGCCAATGCTGTGAACGGTACCAAGGGCACCATGGGCAGCTCCTATATGGCGAACATCATCACCGGCCATATCGCTTCCGTTGTGGCGAAAGGTGGGGCGTCTTCCGCTGCAAACTCCTTGGTTTCCGTACTCTATCTCTATAATAAGTACTTGAATTATAAGGTATTCGTGATTCCTTCGCTGATGGCAATCCTCATCCTCTTGATGTGTGGCTTCCTGCCAGCCCTCAATATTGTAGGCGAGAAAGAGAGCGGCACTATCGAGGCGATGAATGTCACCCCCGTGAGGAAATGGGAGTTTATCCTTGCCAAGTTGATTCCTTATTGGCTCACTGGCATGGTGGTGATGACGGTATGTTTTATCCTTGCCTGGGCGGTGTACGGAATCACGTCAGAGGGCAACATCGCTCTGGTCTATCTCCTGGCGATGCTTCTGGCGCTTGTCATGAGTGGGTTGGGACTGGTCATCTCCAACTACAACGACACGATGCAGCAGGCAGTTTTCGTGATGTGGTTCGTGGTGATGTGTCTCCTGCTCCTGAGCGGTCTGTTCACTCCTGTTCGTTCCATGCTCCACTGGGCGTATCTCACTACCTATGTCAACCCCGTGCATTATTTCATCGATGCCATCCGCACGGTCTTTGTGCGTGGCGGCGACTTCAGTAGCATTGCCCATCAGGTGCTTGTCTTAGGCGGCTTTGCCGTTGTGATGAACGTATGGGCTGTGGCGAGCTATCGCAAGAGTTAATGCTCGGGATAAGGCCTTAGCGGTACGCCTTGCGGTCTATCTTTCCGTTGAAAGTCCGCTTGACATGGTCCACTTGCTCATACTGCATGGGCACCTTGTAGGACTCCAGACGCTCCTTCAAGGACAAAGCAATTTGTCGCTTGTCGAGCATATAATCGTCGTTGAGAACCACGAGGAGCTTCAAGACGGTGCCCAGGACGGGATGGTGGGAGGGAATGCAGACACACTCCTTCACGGAAGGAATCGCAGAGGCGGCATCCTCCACTTCCGTCGGTACGACCTTGTAGCCGCCTACGTTGATGATGTCGCCGTCCCTGCCTTGCAGTCTCAGTCGCCCTTCTTCGTCTATTTCGCCTAAGTCGGCAGTGTACAGAGTTCCGTCTCCCAGGACGGATGCGGTCAACGCCTCGTCATCCAAATATCCTGACATCAGCGTCTCGCCCTGACAGGCGATATTGCCCTTCTCCGTGATGAAGAGGCTTGAGTGGCGCATCGGCTTGCCCAGACATCCGGCGAGGCACTCGTTGTTGTTGTAATCATAGGTGGCGATGATGCCGGTCTCGGTGGAGGCGTAGGTGTTGTAGAGCCTGCTCTTGGGCAAGACTTGGCATAGCCTCTCCATATCAGAGAGGGAGATGGGGGCGGCACCGGTCTCGATAAACTCTATCTTGTCCTGGCAGATGGCGAGACGGTTGGCGGAGAATGCCAACAGCATCCTGATGCTTGCCGGGACAAGGAAGGTCGCTACATGAGAGGGGGCATCGTCGATGGCTTGGAAGAAGGCATTGAGATCTTTCATCCCGTCCACGATGTGGATGGTGCCTCCTGCGAGGATGGTGGGATAGATCTTGGAGAGACTGCCGATGTGGTTGAGCGGTCCGTTGATGAGGAACGTGAGGTCGGGGTGATAGCCTTGGCTGTCGATGAGGTTCTCGGCATCCGCCAGGATGGCTTGATGGCTCACCACCACTCCTTTCGACTTGCCTGTGGTGCCTGTGGTAAACAACACGTCGGCAGTGCCCGAAGGCACGACGGCATCTTTGAAGCGTTCCTGGTATTCCTCAAACTGCTTGTCGGGCATGTCCTTCTCCAAAGGCACACAGATGCCACCAGCTTGGTGGATGGAGAAATAAGTAACGGGGAAGTCGATGCTGGGAGAAGAGCGGAAGGGCACCAGTTTGTCCTTGACAGACAGAGCGGCGGCGCACTCGTTTACCCTCTTTGCCAACTGGCGGTAGGTATACGACTTGTCGCCGCAGATTACGGCAATCTTGTCGGGGTACAGCTCCGCATTTCTTTGCAGGTAGTCTTCCAGTATCATTTCTCAGCGAGTTTCTTTTCTACGAGTGCCACGATGTTGTCCAGCGAACGGAAGTTCTTGGGCGTGACATCGGAAGTTTCAAGGTTGATCTTATATTCGTCAGACAGGAGCATCAGGATGGTCGTGATGCCCAAGGAGTCGAGTTCATTGAACAGGAAGTCGGAGCCCAAGTCTACCAAGGGAAGTGCATCTTCCAAGATTTTCTTTATTTTTTCTTTCATTGTATATCGTTTTGTTATTTGATTACCTAAATTGATGTGCCAGACACTGCGGAAATGCGGAGGTTGGAGACGAGTCCCTCGGCGCAATACCTCAGGAGTTCCCTTTTCTCTGCATCTTCCTCTATCGCCAAGACCTCTTTGTCAGGGTGGACCAAGGCATAGAGCAGGGCTTTCTCGCCATAGCCTGCCGGTTCCACCATTACGGTCTTGTCGGACTGGGGAGAGTCAATCCATTCCGCATAGTCGTCATATTTCTTCAGGTTTCGCTTCACGGCGTTGAAGATTTCCGTGCCCTTGTAGCGGTAGCGGTCGAGCACCAGACCGTGATAGTCGTGTGCGTCTGCCACCTGAGAAGATAGTTTGGCGTATTCTTCTTGATAGATGGAGCCATCTATGGTGTTCGTCCTTCTGCTGATGTGAACAGTCAGCCGCCCTTGGTAGATGGCGTTGCTGTCTGAGGGCATCACAAGGTCAGTGCCATGGAAGAATATGGGCAGGACGTCCTTGCCGGGATGCTCCTTGAGGATGGAGAGGTCTTCGTGTATGGAGAGAACGGGCATTTCTGGAGCTAAAGCCTTGAGAATATCCTTTTCCATCTTCGTCCGATGGTTGGCGACGATGATGGCTGGGCTTGCAAACGTTTCTTCCTCCGGGTTCTCCATGCGGTATTCCATGCCGGGAATATGGCGGTAGTAGTGGCGGGAGAAACATTTTGCCACGATGGCCCATGCCTTCCTCAGCACAGGGATGAGAGACAAGGGACGGGTCCTGTATTTTCCGTGCTGCTGCACCAGGAACTTGAAGATGAGCGGTGGGAAGATGTATGCCATCAGCACCACGGAGAACATTCCGGCGATGGTTACCTCTGCGAGGGAATGGAGGGCGGGATGTCGGGCCACGATCAGTGTGCCTATACCGATGAACATAATCAAGGCGGAGATGATGATGGAGTGCTTGTAGGATGCCAGCATCTTGCGGCGGTAGGCATACTCATACATCGCTCCTTCCGTCATGAAGATGGTGTAGTCATCGCCCTGTCCGAAGATGAAGGTGGCGAGGATGATGTTGACGATGTTGAACTGCATCCCGCAAAGTGCCATGATGCCCAGTATCCACAGCCAACTCACCGCCATCGGGACGAATGACAGGGTTGCCAGTTCGATGCTTCCGAGGGACAGCCAGAGGAAGAAGAACACGATAAATCCGCAGGCGAAGCCGATGTAGTTGAAGTCGTTGGAGAGGTGGTTGGCGATGGCACTGTTCATGCTTGCCACGTCAAAGCTGTAGCAGCCTTGTGTGTCGAGGGCTTCCTCCACCGTCTTCACATCCTTGTCCTTCACCGACAGTACGTTGACGACATGATACTGTCCGTCGGCACTGTCTGTACTGAAATGGGAGGCGAAGAGCGATTTCACGAGCGGGTTGAAGTAACTTATCTCCTTGGGCTGGTAACTCTTGCCAAGCAAGGCTTCGAACTCGTCGAAGGAGTCCTCGGCGAATCCCTCTGCCTTCATGTTGGCACGTAGGGCTGCCGTTATCTTCTCCTTGTTGCGCTTCACGAAATCCTCCCACCGTTGCAGACGGCGGCGTTGCTCTGCCATGGACGTGACGAACTGGGAGCAGGTGGCATATTCGTGGATATCTCCCCGCTGGGTCATCTTTTTCAGGATGGGCTGTAGAGCCTGGCTTTTGTCAAGTGCCCCGTCCATGGTGGTGTCTGAGGAGATGGTGTATACTTTCTGGTCTTCGCCGCCAAAGGTCATGGTGCGCTGGAAATATTCCATGTCTGACTTCTGTTCGTCGGTCATGTAGTTGATGTGCCCCATGTTGGCGTCAAACTGGGTCTGGAAACTGAAATAGCCGAAGACGACGGTCAGGATGACCACCACCGTGACGAAGATGGGTTTGTTTTCCAGGGAGACATCGCTCAACTTGTCCAGGAACGTGTGTCTTTCCTTCCCGGTTTCCTTTGACAGGTGAGGGAGGTAGACCAACACGAACAGGATAGTGCCGATGAGCAGGAAGGAACTGAACAACCCCAGGTCGCGAAGGGCGACTGACTGCAATGGCACCAAGGCGAGGAAGGCTCCCACAGTTGTGATGTTTCCCACCAAGAGCGGCATCACGATTTCCCGTAATGCCTTCCGTTTGTCGGGCGTATGGGAGAGGTGGGCGATGAAATGCAACGGGTAGTTGACGGCGATACCCATGATGACGGACGAAATGCCAATGACTATCACCGACACCTTGTCATGGAACAGTGCCAGACCGCCGATGGCGAAGAGCCATCCCCAGGCGATGGAGAAGGCAATGAGGAGGAGGTTGCGCAGATTGCGGAACGAGAAGAAGAGCAGTGCCAGAATCAGCGTCACGGAGATGATGATGGTCAGGATGCTGTCCGACTTGATCTGGTGGGCATTGGTCACGGCGATGATGGGACCGCCGATGATGTGGATGTCTACGTCCTTTAGTTCTTTCGTTACCTTGTCGGCACAGTTTCTCAGCAGTTTTTCCAGTCGGGCGTTGTTTTCCGTTTCACTGGATCCGTAGGGGGAGTCCATCATGACGATGGCGCGCTTTAGGTCGGTAGAGAAGATGTGGCCATCGTACATCTCATATTTCACCCCGGTGTCAGAGCGTTGTAGCTTCTGCACTATGGGTGTGAAGATGTTGAGCGGGTCTCGCTGGATGTTGTCCGACAGAATGCCACCTGCCGGGAACATCAGCATCTGCTTGTCTTGCTTCAGTTGGTTGGCAATGTAGTTGGGCCAGGCAAGCACACTGTCTATCCGCTCATAGTCCTTGTCAGTGAGAAAATAAGGTATGTTGTTGTATACGAAATCCGTCACCTCCGCCATCTTCTCCAGGTCCACCTGCGACATGATGTTGCCGGTGATATGGGCGGTATCTGTCTCATTGACCTTCTCCACGAAGTCATCGACGCAGCTTACCAGGACATCGGGGTCTGACTTTGTTGTGTCGCGATACTGGAAGAGGGCAAAGACTTTGTTGGCTCCAGAGATGTCCTGGTACACCTTCAGGGCGTTCTGGTGCCGGCTGTCCATGGGCAGGAAGTCGGCGATGTCCTCCTTGTAGCTGAGGCGAGACACTGAGAGCAACAACAGCAGGGTGAAGGCTATGAAAGAGAAGATGCACGTCATGCGGTGCATCTTCATGTAGCCATAGATTCTAAGCACAAGTTCTGTCATCCCATCAACTCCTTATTCTTGACAGGGTTGGAATAGATGCCCAGGAAGATGTCTGTGAGTTTTTCCATGTCACAGGTGTCATAGCGTTCCAACTGCATCACATAACTCTTGAACTTCTCCTTCTGCTCGGGAGTATAGAACATCTGGTATTTCTTCGTGCCGTAACGCAAGTCGTAGGCGATGTAGTTGTTGGGGTAAAGCTTGTAAGCAGAGATGATTCTGTTGTCCAGGAGTTGCGCCACAGCCTTGTGGTACTCGTTGTTGGTCAGGTCGGACAGACTCTCCAGCTCCGTGCGGGAGATAGGCTTGCACAACTCGATGTGTACCTGTCCCTTGGGCTGGGTGATGCCCGTGAGAATGCTGTTCAGGTCTTCCCCAGGCTTCTTCGTGTATTTGGCAAACTGGCTCTCGTAAAGCTCAAGGGTCTTCAGGATGTCGCACGACTCCCATTCGTAGGAGATGGAAACGGGAACGAGGTGGAGTTGGTCGATCGCCTGGATTTTGTCTTCCGGACACGACATGCAGAACATCTTGATAATGCCCTGGTCGGTAGCATCGTTGCCGTCCTTGGTGCGTCCGTTGCGCTGGGCAATCCATACCGACTGCTTTTTGTCTGTAATGGCAAAGCGGATGTAGTCGGAGAGATGTCGGGAGCTGCGGTAGAACTCCTTGATGCTTCCTCCGGGGCGTTCCACCTTGAACATCTTGTTGCTCTTTCCGATGTCTATCACCAAGGGACTCATCATCAGGTTCGCCCCGAAGGTAATCTCCGTGGTGTCGAAGCCGTTGTTGACGAAGAAATATTGCAAGAGACTGGAATCGAGCATGATGTCGCGGTGGTTGGAAACATAGAGGTATTGCTCGTCGGGACTGAGACGCTCCAGTCCCGAGCAAGAGAACGAGGTTATGCTGTTCTTAATCACGCGCGCATTGACCATTCTCATGGTCTCTAACTGGAACTCCCTCACCGTCTGGTAGCCGGCGATGCGCTTGCGCACCTCTTCCAAGGGCTCGCCCGGGTAGACGTATGCCGCCAGGATGGGGAAAGAAGAGCTGGCAGCGATGCGTTGCATGGCAGCAGGTATCTCTTCGGGATTGTAGGGACGAATATCGTCAAAATCTGTTATCTTCATTGTTTTTCTGTTGTTATTTGCCTAATTCCTTGAGCCATTTTATAAATTCCGTTTTCCACTGCCGGCACTCAGGAGTGCCTTTCCTTTCTGATGCCCCGAAGCCATGGCCGCCCGTCTTGTACTGGATGTAGCGATGGGGCACATGGTGGACGGTAAGTGCCGAGTCCAGCAGTTCCGAGTTGTGGTATTTCACGACGGGGTCGTCCATGCAGTTCACCAGGAATACAGGCGGACATGATGCCGATACATGACGCTCCAGCGAGAGGGAGTCGCGCAGTAGAGGGTTGTTCTTTCTGCTATCTCCCAACAAAGCCCTCCTGGACCTCTTGTGCGTGCATTGCTCTGTCATGGTCACGACGGGATAGACGGGGACGATGAATGCCGGACGCTCCTTGGAATCCAACAGTTCTCCGGCTGACATCACCAAGTGCCCGCCAGCCGAGAATCCCATGGCACCTACGTTTGCCGCACTGATGCCATACTCTTCGGCATGACTCCTTACATAGCTCATCGCTTGTCGCAGGTCGTCCAAGGCATCGGGATAGCGGCTGCCCCTGAACAAGTAGCGGTAGTGGCTGAAGAATGCCACGAAACCTGCCGTGCGGTAGCGGAGTACGAAAGCAGAGATTCCATTCCTTTGCAACCATTCTCCCACCTTTGCGCCCTCAGCATCCATGTCGTGCCAGAAATAGCTGCCACCGGGACATACGATGACTGCAGTATTGCCTTGCCCAGAAGCCAGGTAGGGTGTCATCTCCACCTGTCTTTTGCAGTCAGTGCCTTGCCAGATGTTGACATTTGCCTGCGCTTGCATCATGAAGGGACATAGGGCGAGGAGGAATGCCAGTAGGATTGTCTTTTGGATCATGAGTCCTGTTCTTTGATTTTGTTCAATACGTAGTTCCTGCCCAGGATTGCTTCGGAGGTGTTGATGGCTGTCAGGGGAACGCCGCAGAAACCGTGCAGGTTGTTGTTCTGCCCGGTGAGCAGCAGGTTGTCCACCTTGGTCACCACGGGGAGTTGTGACAGTGCCATGTTCTTGTAGTCCTTGCTGAATCCGCACAATGAGCCTTCTTTCACGCCATAGAAGTCCCGGATGGTGAGGGGCGAAGAGGTGTTGATCTTGTCGATGCAAGACCTGAAGCCGGGATGCATCTCCTCGATGCAGTCCAGAAGCTGCTGGGTCTTCTCTTCCTTCCACGCCTCATAGTCTGCCCCACGGTGTCCCACGGTCGTGTCTTCCCATTTCCTTACCTCGTCGAAGAGCATGAGGGCTGTCACCAACACTTTTGTGCTGTATTCTCCCTGGTTCTCCTCGGGTGGGGTCATGAAGAGGAAGCCTAAGGGCCAGGTGTCATGGTGCTCGCCGAAGTTCCATATCTCGGAATATTTCGTCATGTAGTATTCGGAATGGTTGATGAAGCGGAAGGTGCCGGGTTTGAGCTTGATGTAGGCTGAGAAGGCGGAGTAGGCGTTGGGAATGGTGTTCAGACGGTCACGGTAAGCCTTGGGAAAGGCTTTCTCGGGCATCAGCTTCAGCATCGTGCAGGGATGGATGGCGGAGATATAGTAATCGCCCCTGTATTCCTTACCCTTGCGGGTCCTGACGTAATCCACATGACGCTGGTTCACTTCTATCCATTCCACTCCCTCATTGGTCTTGATGCTGCCGCCAGCCTCTGTTATCACTGATGCTAACAGGTCGGCAAACTTGTCACTGCCGCCCACGAAACGGCTGGTTCCATTGATATAGAGGGCGGTGATGATGGCATGGACGAAGGCGGGAGTCTCGTCATGTCTGCCTCCGTAGAGTGGGTTACTGTAGGCTGCTACGCTCCTCAACTTGGGATCATGGATATACTTGGCGATGAAATCCTCCGCTGAAATCAGTATCTCTTCGGGGTGTATGGCTATCTCACTGGAGGTAGGACGGAGATTGTACAGGTCGATGGAGTCTACGATGTCGAACACCGCCTTTACATACGCCTTCAGGTTCTCCCTCTCTTCGGGGAAGTAGGATGCCAGTGAGTCCACGAAGCCCTCCTTGCCCTTTCGGATGTTGTAAGTGGTTTGGTCCTCGGCGAAGTACATACTGTCGGTACAGTCATCGTCCACAGGCATCAGGTCTGCCTTGTCGATGATGCCCAAGTACTTGCAGAGTCGGTAGATATTGCCTCCTTCCTGCATTCCTCCGATGACATGCATACCTGTGTCAAATGTCTCGCCGAATCGCTTGAACGTCTGCAAGCCACCGCCTATCGTGGCGTTTTTTTCGAGTACCGTAACCCGGATTCCCTCCTTGGAGAGGATGGCTCCGGTGAACAGACCTCCGAGTCCGCCTCCTATGATAATTGCTGTTTTCATTTGCTCGCCTCCTTGATTTGTTCGTAAATTGTCTGTGCCGTCAAGAACTCCGAGCAGGTGACGATGGTGCCCACCAACACGCCCAACATACCGTGTGAGTTGATGTTCTGCCCTGTCTGGAAGACATTGGGCACTTTGGTCCTTTGCGGAACCCGGTAGGCGGCTCCCATTGAGATGTCCTTGGCATTGCCATACATCGAACCGTCCTCCGTGCCTGTATAATTAAGGTATGTGAGAGGGGTGGAGTTGTGGTATTCCGCGATGCAGTCACGGATGCCGGGAAAATGTTGCTCCAGGGCTTGCAACAACAGTTCTGCCTTCCTTTCCTTGAATTCCTTGTAGTCTTGTCCGCGTCTGCCGACAACGGTGTCTTTCCACTTTTCCACATCTTTCATCAGCATATATGACAGGATGACACCAGTGGATGCATATTGGGGATGAGGCTCTTGGCAGAAGTGCATGTATAGAAAGCCTTTCGGCCAACTCTCTTCCGTATATTGTTCGCAGTTCCAAGGAGTGTCTCCCTGGTAAGCGTAATAGTTGTAGTTTTGGTAGGGCACCTTCCCTTCCTTGAAACGCAGATATACGGAGAAAGCTCCTGCTGTCTGCGGGATTTGGTTGATGCGCTTTCTGAAGGCTGGACGAATCAACTTGGTATCAAGCAACTCCAAGGTGCGCATAGGGTGGGCATCGGAGATGACATAGTCGCAAGCTATCCGTTCCTTTCCGTTTGTCTCCACTGCCACGGCATGGGTCTCGTCACAGATGATTCGGGTGGCTTTCCTGCGGGTAAGCACCTCCCCGCCATATCTCTGCAATGTATGCACCAAGGCTCTTGCCACGGTATCGCTGCCCCCTTGGAAGCGGAAGGCACTCTTGTTGTAAAAGTCCATGATGAAAGCATGGGTGGAGAAAGGAGTCTTGTCTTTCTCTGCCGCATAGAGGGGAAGGTTGCCCACCAAGACCTTTGCCAACAAGGGGTCTGTGATGACCTCCCCAATGACCTCATTGATGGAACGCAACTGATATTCGGTGTTGATGGCGGCATCGGTCTCCGCATTCTTCAGGGAATGTAGGGAGGAGGCGTTGGCAATCTCTTCCACCAAATCATAGTATCTCACGAGGTTGTCGTGCTGGTCGGGGAAATACTCGCTCATCTGACGGATGAAAGGCTCCCTTCCGTTGGCAAACTTGTATTGCTTGCCTCCCAAGGACACGACATCGTAGCCTGTGGAGTCCAATGGGGAAAGACTTACTTCTCGGTCTATCTCCAGGTACTTCATCAGTCGGTCCAATGTCTGTCCCTTGGCGGCACTGCCGATGAAGTGCATACCTGTCTCAAATTTCGCACCGTGGCGGGAGAAGCATTGCAGGCAACCGCCCACTTGGTTGGACTGCTCCAGGATGGTGACATGATAGCCGTTCTTCGCCAGTATCACGCCACAGGTCAGACCGCCCAGTCCGCTGCCGATGATTATGATGTTCTTGGATTCAGACATATTGTTCTATCTTGTTGGCTATTTCTTCGTATTTGCGGATATAATGCCTGTGCATAATGGCGGTCTGTTTCCGCAGCTCACCCATCTTCTGCATTTCCTCCTGTTTGATGGGCTTGTCTATCTCTATGTAGAAGATGCCCTTGTTCAGGTGGTAGGTCTTCTTGGGAAGTATCTTTCCTGGGCCATACAGGTACATGGGCAGTATCTCCAGGTTCAGTTCCTGTGCAAGATAAAAGGCACCTTGGTGGAACCGCCCTACCTTGCAGTCCTTGGAACGCGTTCCCTCTGGATAGACCGCAATGCTGTAGCCTCTTGCCACCAATGACCTCAGCTGGGGCATGATGGCATCCAGTCCATCCATCACGGGCAGGTATTCTGCGTTGCGGATTACCAGTCCGTAAAATGGATTGTTCCATACCCATTGGTTGGTGAGGAACACGACCTTGGGGGTAAACACCAACTGACACATCAGGTCGAGATGCGACTGGTGGTTGCAGATGATGATGCGCGGTTGGTCGAAGTTGATGCTTTCCTTCATGAGATAACGGAACTTCGTGCCGGGAATGCCATGGTGGATCATAATGAAACGGGCGGCATGGTAGATGAGCAGATGGAGCCGGTAACGCTTCTTCTCCGTCATCTTGCCTGTCTTGATGTAGACCCACGCACTGGGCGTAACGATTACCATCATGAAGAACAGGAAGAAGAAGAGCGAGTAGACCGTGCGCAAGAAGACCATCAGCTTCCTGCCCACTCGCAGTGGCAGACCGTAGATGATGGTAAGAAAACAGAGTATCGTGTTGAGTGCACTTATTCTTGCGAAATCCATGCCCGGACGGAAGTGGCTGACACGTTCCTCGCGCGGTGGATAGTATACGTTGATGGGTATTGGTACCAGTTTCACACCATGCCATGATGCGAAGACCAACAGTTCCAACTCTGCCTCGTAGCGGGAAGTGAGCAGTGACAAGCCATACAACTTATGCAAAGGATAGAGGCGAAAGCCCGTCTGGGTATCGTCCAAAGCCTTGCCTGTCTGAAGATGGAACCAGAAGTTGGAGAACTTGTTGGCAAACCGGCTTCCCTTGGAGCGGTCGGCTCCTTCCATCTGTCTGCTGCCGATGACCAAGGAGCCGGGATGCTCTTGGTTGGCTTTGAGGAAGAGGGCGATGTCCTGGGGATAGTGCTGCCCGTCGGCATCCAGCGTGATGGCATAGGCGAAGTTCATGTCGAGTGCCTTGCGGAATCCTGCTTTCAGGGCGTATCCCTTGCCGCGGTTCTTCGGATAAGAGACGACGGTGATGTCTTCTATGCCTTGCAGAATCTCTGCAGTGCCATCTGTACATCCGTCATCCACGACAATGACATCGTCACACTCGCAAAGGGTGTCTGCCACCACCTTTCCAATGGTCTTCTCATTGTTGTAAGTGGGTATGACAACGCAGATTCCCCGTTCTCTCAAGAATCTTTTCTGTTCTTTCGTATCAATCTCCATATTCCTTACAAACTAATGAAATCTTTGCCTTCACGCCAGTTTCTGCCGATACCACAATCTGTGCCTTTACAGTTCCATCGTCGAATCGGGTCATCTTGTAGATTTCGTATTCTATTGAAGTGGTCTCCTCCGGGGAGATGGGTGACAGGAACTTCACGTTCTTGACCATGGATATTTCCAAGGACTGATGCAGCATATCCTCCAGGAGTTCCTTGCCTGTCTGTACGATGCACACGCCGGGGGTGATAGGCTCACCGGGGAAGTGGGCTTGGTAGATGAAGCAGGAGGGAGTGAGCTGTATGGCGAAACGTGTTGTTTCCTCCCCGATTTCCTTGCCGGTAACTGTGTATAAGTTATTCCTCAGTTGCACCTTTCAATACAGTGAATTTATAGTTGATCTTATATTTCTCGTTGCTGTAAGTGGAGATGCCGCTCTGCAGGTTCTTGACCACATGAGCCATGTCCCTTCGCAGCACCCGCTTGATGTACCACTTGTCGAGCATCTTGATGACGCTGACCAGTTTTACCTTGTCTTTCCCCGGCTGGTAGGTGAAATCCATGGAGGAGATACCGAACTCGTTGAACATGCTCCCCTTGATGACTCCATCCTCTGCCATCAGTATGCAGATGCCGCTGACATAGCCCTTCGGCATTTCTATTGTGGCGGAATATTTCATCCTGCTCCCCGTGCTGTCCACATAGGCTTTCTGGTCGGGTTGTACCTGTTGCGCCATGAGCGGGAGGGAGAAGAATCCCCATGCCAGGAAACTAATGAATATCAAAAACCTTTGCATTGACGGCTGTATTTACCTTTACATTCTTCAGTTCGATGACGGTCTTGTCACCCTTCTTCTCTATCAGCTCCACCATGGAGACCGTGGATTTCTGTCGGTTGAAATGCAGTACGATCTTCTGGAACATCTGTTTCATCTGCTTCTGTTGGGGGATGAGTGTCGCCACATATTCCGTTGAGCTGCCTGTGAGACTTACCTTGAAGTCCTTGCTGTCCACCAGGCTCTTGCCCACCACACTATTCATCATGATGCGGGCTATCTCCTTGAAGAACTTGCTCTGGTTGACGTTGATGACATCATTGCGGTTGCCCTTGCTCAACAGTACGCTTGAACCGTTGAGGACAAAGGTGTAGGTATAGGGCGATATGTATTCCCAGCGCAGTTTGTTGGTCTGTTGGTAATACATCTTGCCCTTCGACACCATCTTGTCGTTGAGCATCTTGAGATATTTCGTCTGCACGAAGTCACACTGCATGGTCTTCATGCCCGATGCCACGGCATTGATTTGTTGCTTCACCTTCGCCTCGTCCACTTTCTGCTGGGCAGAAACCGTCATAAAACTGAGACATAAGGCGATAAGAACCATGATTGCTTTTTTCATTCTCATATTATTTTGCTATTAAACAACATCCTATTATGATGAAGGAAACACCTATCCACTTGACCGCCGACACCGACTCGTGGAAGAAGAGGATGGCGGCGATGAGTCCGAATACATAGCTGAGGCTGATCATCGGATAAGCCACGCTGAGCGGATAGTGCTTCACGATATACATCCAGAGTACAGAACTGGCACCGAAGAAGAGTCCGCAGCACGCAAACTGCCAGTTGAGCAACAGACTGACCCAAAAGTCCTTAGTCCACCCGAAGGGATGCATCCTCATCAGGGCAAACTTCAGGAATACCTGTCCTCCAGCCAAGAGCGCACTCTGGACGATGGCTAAAAAGATCACTTGCCACATGACAGTACCATGGCTATAGAGTGGATGGCTGGCAGGGGCTTTTCGCCAGCTTTCTCCAACAGGGAGTTGAACACAGGGGCACTCTCGTCATGACATCCCACCAACACATTCTTCACCTTGCCGCTCTCAAGGAGCAACCGGGCATCGCGCAGTGCCCATTCCAACGAATCCTTCCCTTGCGTGTAAGTCACATTGTAGCCGTGGCAACGGGTCTTGATGGCGATGTTGCTGCCGATGGTGTTGTGGGTGCTCTGCATGAAGTAGGTGGGCTTCAACATCTCCTCACCTTCTTCCTGAATCTGTCTGAGCAGCATCTCGCTGTTTTCCATGCATCCGTATGTCGTCCCGGTGATGATGGCATCGGGTGTCTCTATGCCTGCTTGTGACAATGCCTCCAGGGACGAGAGGAGGGAACTCTTCATGATCTTGCCCATGCGGCGCGCTTCCATCGGCTTGACATACTTGCGGATGTCGGAGAGTTGGTCTGCCGAGGTGATCTCCACCTTTGCCACGACGTTGATTGGCGATGGTTTGCGCTCTTCCTTGTCTTCCCTTGTAGGGTGCGCTGAGATGACAAGCGAGGAGTCGTTGCCGCCGAAGCCGAAGGAGTTGCATATCACATGCTCCAGTTGGACATTGCTCTCACCCATAGTCGGGGTGATGCCGCCCTCCATCTGATGCTTCCAGCCGAGGTTGGCTGGCACGAAATGGTGTTGCATCGCCAGGATGCAGATGACTGCCTCGATGCTTCCCGATGCACTGGTGGTATGTCCGGTAAACGACTTGGTGCTCGACACCAGCGGCATCTTGTCGCCAAAGATTCTCTTCAGCGATACGCTCTCGCTCTGGTCGTTGTTGGGTGTGCCCGTGCCGTGGGCATTGACATACTGGATGTCTGTGGGCTGCAGGTGTGCCGTCTCTATCGCCTCCTTCATGGCGAGGTAGGCACCCTCGCCGTTTTCTGAAGAGGCGGTCTGGTGAAAGGCATCACAGGCATTGCCGTAGCCTGTGAGATAGGCGTGGGGCTCTGCTTCCCTTGCCTTTGCTGCCTGTTCGGATTCGAGAACGACGAATGCCGCACCCTCGCCGAGGTTCAGTCCGGCACGGCTGGCGTCAAAGGGACGGCAAGGCTCGTGGTCGAGGATCATCAGCGAGTTGAAACCGTTGAGATGAAAACGCGACAGTGCTTCCGTTCCGCCGGCAACGACGATGTCTGCCTCTCCGGCTTTGAGTAATCTGGCTCCGAGCATGATGGCATTGGCTGCCGAAGAGCAGGCGGTGGAGAGGGTAGTTATCTCATCGAAGATGCCGAAATGGTCTGCCATGACCTGTGTGCTGCTCCCACAGTCGTGGTGTCTCAGAAATTCCAGGCTGCGCTTGTCTTTTACCTTGTCAAAGCAAAGCTCTGTCATGTCCATGCCTCCCACGGTGGTACCCGAAACGAGGACAATTCGTGGCTTCCTGTCGCCAGTCATCGCCTGCAGCGTCTCTTTGTCCATACTGGCATCCTGCAGGGCTTGTCGTATGGCCAACATGCCTAATAGGGAGGTGCGGCTCATCATGACGTCTGCAGGAATGCCCAGCATTTCCTTCATCTGTCCGTTAGACAGGTCTACCTCTCCCACGGGCAGCTCATGATGGACAGACTGCAGGTGCTTCATCTCCCCGATGCCCGTCTTCTTGTCGAGCAGCGACTGCACCACTTCTTGCTTGTCAAGTCCGATGGCGGAGACAATTCCTTCACCAGTGATAGCAATGTTCATCGTATGCGTTGTTCCTTTCTTGTTACGTGTTATTTCTTTCTGTTCTTGCTCACGAAGTCGGCGATGCAGGCTACGCTCTTGAAGATTTCCTTGCCGGCAGCGGGACTTTCCAACTTGATGCCATATTTCTTCTCAAGCAAGACAATCAGTTCCAGGGCATCAATGGAGTCCAGACCCAGACCTTCGCCAAAGAGGGCGGCGTTCTCGTCGATGTCTTCGGGTGTCATTTCTTCAAGATTCAACACTTTGATGATTTCTTCCTTCAGTTCTTTTATCAGTTCTTCCATTGTCTTTTTTATATTTTTGTGTATATGATTAGTTCTGCTTCATAATGTTGTTCGTCCTCATAGTCTATCCAACCGCCCAATATACTGTTGGTCTTCCTGTCGGCGAACGCTGTTCCCATGATGTGTTTCATCTGCCTTTCGTCCCGTTCCGGCAATATGTAGAACGAGGTCTCGCCATGATAGCCGTTGCGGATGGCTATCTCGCCCGTTACGATGTTGGGCAGGGTATAGACGAAGACGGACGGACTGGGGAAATAGTTTTCCGTGTCCTTGATAGACTCAAGGTATTTCTTGTCGGAATAGATGGAGGAGGAATGGTTGAAGAGAATCACAGCCCTGTCATCGCATTCCGTGAATCTCTCTTTTCCTTCTGTCTGCAGCAATAGCTCCGATGCCACGAAACCGAGACGGCTGAGTCCGTCCATCTTGTAATATTTGGGATAGTTGCCGATATGCTGCTTATATAAATAGGTAAGCAGGTCGGCGCCTTCTGCATCTGCATCGAGTTGCTTGCCGTCTATCGAGACTCCTGCGGGCGACAGACTTACCTTGTGTGCCTGTACGATGTTGGGTTCTTGACCTTGGGATGCATCGACATTTCCTGCGTACTTTGTCGCCAACAGGGTGGCGTTGCATCCTCCGAAACCTGACAGCATCTTTACGAAGCTGTGCTTGTCGGTGGGGCGGTTGTGTGCCGAGATGTTTACCTTCCCCGAGACCCCCAATTCCTCAAAACCTCTGGTGCCGAGGAGGGTGTGGTCATCGGTCGCCTTCATGCTGATGATGGTCTCCAAGATGCCCGCAGCTCCCAAGGTGTGCCCGAAATATCCCTTCAGGGCATCGGCGGGCACGTCTGACAGACCAGCCCTGCCGATGGCTATGGACTCCATTTGGTCGTTGAACAGGGTGGCTGTGCCGTGGGCGTTGACAAAGGCGAGTTGTGTCTTGTCCACGTTTTGTAGCGTTATTTCCAATGCCTGGTACAGTCCCTCCGCTGTCTTTGACGGGGCACTGATGTGAAAGGCATCGTTCCTTACGCACCCCTTGCCAATCCACCAGTTGTCGGCTTCCATCTGTTCCTTGCCGAGTACAACGGTGGCGGCAGCCTCTCCCAAGTTGAGACCGAACCGCTCCATGTCGAAGGGACGGCATGGCTCTGTAGACAAGGCTTTCAATGACTGGAAGCCTGAGATGATGAAGCGGTCGGGACAGTCTGCCCCGCATACCACTGCGTACTCATACTCGCCCTGCTCCAATAGTCGGGATGCCAATATCATGGCAGCCGAGCCGGAGATGCAGGCATTACAAACCACGATAGGATCTGTCGTGAAGCCGATCCTCATGGCTATCTTCTTGGCTGAGGTGGCCAAGCTGGGAGCCTCTCCCTTTGCCAAGGAGAGTTGTTCTATCGAGCCTTTGGTGGAGCTGAGGATGAAAACGGCAGTGGACGGGCTGATATCGATGCCTGCAGCTGCGATAGCCTTTCTCGCCGAGGTCATCGCCAGGCGTTCGAAATGCGTCAGACTGTCGTCAGGGGCAAGCATTGCTGACTGTTCGTCGGACAGCAAGGCTGCCGTGAACACATGAGGAATGCCCCTGCTGCCGGCTGCATATTCCCGAATCCCCGACTTGCCCGACTTGACCGCCTGGTAGTTGGCTTCGGATGTGTCACCCAATGGCGAAATGATGTTGTCTGCTATAACGTATGCCATTTCTGCGCTTGTTATTCCACGTTTTTCACTTCCCACTCCTCGCTGACCTGTCCCCAGCGCTTCTTCCATTCCAGATAGAACTCCGGGTTGCTCCATACCAACTGGTAGTCCTTGTCCATAAATACCTGCACGGAGTGCCCCGTGGCAATGAGACTCTCGTCTTCGGGGTCATGTATCTCGTAATCGAAGACGATCTTGGCAGCCACTGTG
Organism: Subdoligranulum sp. APC924/74; assembly: GCA_963600595.1. Lineage (GTDB taxonomy): Bacteria > Bacteroidota > Bacteroidia > Bacteroidales > Bacteroidaceae > Prevotella. The sequence goes on from CAVCCB010000001.1 coordinate 29,999, forward strand.
GGACGATAGATGATGTCGATGCGGGGCTTCATGCCATATCTGATGGGCTTCTTGTAATGGAAGGTGAGTTCTACCAACGGCGCGAAATAGCCGTGGTCGAAGAACCCCATATAGTCCAGCCCGTACTTGGCTCCAAACGCCTCGCGGGCATCCTCGAAATAGAGGGGATAGGATCCGTGCCAGACCACATTCATAGAGTCTACCTCACTGAACCTTATCTCAAATGTCTTGGATTCTTTTAGTTCTTTCATCTTTTTTTCTCCATCTCTTTGACGGCAATTTTCATTTCTGTCCTGACGAGTTCCTTATCATTGCATGTGATGAAGGCTTCCGCTAACGTCATGCCAAATACTTCCTCTTTCACCTCAACGTTTGTCGTGATCACATCTCCCACCTGGGGTAATTCTTTTATCTTGAAATCACGCACTGCACCAATGAACCCCAACTGGATGCCTTTCTTCAGGATGTACTTGTTGACATACCCGATGCGGGCGGCGCAGGTCTGGGCGATGTTTTCCATTAGTCCCGATGCCGTGAAGCGTCCGTTTTCCACAAAGATATTGGCAGCTTTAACTTCCGTCTCCGTCACCGTGAGCGTCTTGTCGAAATGCACTAAGGTGCCTATCATCACAAAAGGCTCTTGCTGCGGCAGCAGCTCGTGGATGTCTATCTGCCTGAGGCCTTGCTCCGTGGGATGCTCTGCGTCGAAATTCATTGTTCTGTTTCCTTTAGGGGGCATTCATGCCCAGAAGTCATAAAAGTTATACCATTGGGTAGGGTAGAGGCGAATGATGTGCTCAAGGGCTGCCGCATAGCTGTCTGCCAACTGTTGCATCTGTGTCTTGCGGGGAGCGTCCTTGTCGTAGTCGAGGGCATCCACATATGCCGTATAGGTCTTGGTGGATGTCTTCATGACGTTGACGGCGATGGTGTCCATGCCCCTCATCGTTGCCACGGAGAAGGGACCCATGGGGAGCCTTGCCTCTGCGCCGAGGAAGTTGACCTTGATGGTCTTCGTCGAACCGACGATACGGTCGGCGGGCATGCTCACGGTCTCGTTGTCTGCGAGTGCCTCGTTGATGAGGAAGAGGTGGCTCATGTCGGGCTGCACGGGAATCATGCGGATGTTGTTCTTGCCCAACTGTTCCTTGCGCCCTTCCATGATGGTGGCTTTCTCGCCGCCATAGACCAGGGCGTTGAAACGCTTGCATTTTGCCTGCAGGTTGTAGCCTGCCGCCTCGTAGCAACCGATGTGTGAGCTGAACTGCACGAAGCCCTCTTCCTGTTCTGCCAGGCGCTGGAAGTGCTCATAGCCCTCCACCTTCACGTCGAAGTGCTTGCCGGCGAACATGGCGAAGCGGTCTATCACCACCTGCCCGAATCGGTAATGGTTCACATAGGTCGCCCATGCCGCCCTCAGCCTTCCGTAGCCTATGCGCTTGCGGAAATAGCGATATGCCGTGGTGCGGCTGTGGTTGGTGTTCAGGAGCAGACAGGTGGGCATGATGATGAGCATGATGAGCAGGTACAGCAAGCGTATGTCCAACACTTGCAGTGACCCTATCAGCCAGCGGTGCATCCAGGTGGTACCGAATGTCGTGTTCTGTTGACTCATCCCTTTTCGTTCTTCCCTCTTCCCTCTTCACTTATCCGACTTTGCTCTCAATGTAGTCGCAGAACTGTGTCAGGGTGCTGACACCCTGCATCTCCTCGGGCTTGATCTTGAAGCCGAAGTTCTTCTCTACGATCACTACTATGTCTACGAAGTCAAGGCTGTCGATGCCGAGGTCGTCTTTCAACTTCGCCTCGGGAGCAATCTTGTCCTCGTCGATCTCCAGGTCCTCAATGAGGAAGTTTCTTACTTTCTCTTCAATTTCTTTTCTTTCCATTTTTATGATTTAATGATGATGTTTTTATTCTTCACTCTTCCCTCTTCACTTCCAGAATCGTGTGCCCCTGTCCGATGCCGTCGTGGATGGCAACGACCTTCAGTCCGGCGCGGTTCACCTGCTTGATGAGGTCGTCGGAATGATACATCTTACTGTTGCCGTTTGCCATGACGGTGAAGTAGACGCTGGTCATGGTGAGGCACAGGGATGCCGGCTCATATTTCTGGCGGTCCCAGAATGTCTCCATAATATATAAGGTGGTGTTTGGATTCATCACCTTGGCGGCACGGGAGAGGATGCTGAAGATTTCCTCCTCGGAGAAGCAGTCGAGGAACTGGCTCATCCAGATGGCGTCCCAGTTGCCGGAAGGAAGTTGGTTGCGCTGGTCCAGGATGTTGGTGGCGTGGTTGTGGATGCGCTCGGCACCTTCCTTCCCCTCGATGTTTTTCTGCATCATGCCAATCTGACCGGGCAGGTCGACTATGGTGACGTCCACGTCCCTGTCGTAGCTCACGCAGCGCAGGGCGAAGCGGCCGGTGTTGCCGCCTACGTCCATCAGTTGCTTGGGATGTTTCCCGAAGACAATCTCCAACGCCTTGTCGAACGAGTGGTCGCTATAGAAATGGTCAAAGCCGAACCAGCTCTTCTGTACTTGTGGGTCGAGCTGAGAGAGTCCTTCGTAGATGGTAGGCCAGTCACCGAGTGTCTTCAGTCCCGCTGGCTTGCCCTCCTTGAGTGCCTCATCGAGATAGTACATGCCCCGGTAGTTCACGTCGTGGTTGAGGTCGAGGTTCACCCGGGTGGCAGGGTCATTGAGCAGGAACCATCCTGTCTTGGAGATGGTATACTTGTCGGTGTTCTTGTCTATGAGTACGGTACCAGCACTCAGTGAGGCTTCCAGCAATATCTTGAGGGCATATTCTGAAAGTTCAGTCTTTTGTTGTAACTCGGCAAGGGTCAGTCCGTCCATGCTGTCAAGCAACTCTTTCAGTATTCCCAATTTCACCATGAGGCGCGACACCTGGAAGATGACAGGCCCCCAGGCAATGTATTCCGCCAGGCGTTGTGCCTCGCGGGCGGAATACTGTTCCTGAGTGTATCTGTCGCTTTCTGACTTGAATAGATTCATCGTATGTTTGGCTGATATGGTCCTTATTTATATTTTACCTGTTCCCCAAGAAATTCCATCCTAAGGTAACGAAAAATGAGAAGAGATTTCCATCGTTCTCGTAGTATCCGTCCTTATTATAGAACAGATTGTCCTTCATACCCCAATCAATACCAAGGTTCAAGCCTACCTGCTTATAGTTGACACCAACGCCGAAACGCAATCCATAATCGACTTTGTCGAAGCCGAAATTATACGCTGCGAAGGGACCGCCGAAGGGATTGATGCCCAAATCGTAGGTGGGATAGAAATGATACGAAATAAGTGCTGGCACTAATAACGAGAAGTTGTTCTGGGTGTACCTGCGGCTACCATCCCTCACATCCACTCCTCGATTGGAACCATAGAGCCCTGTCTCCAAATAGAGGGGCTTACTGTTCAACCTTACGTCGAAGTTAACGCCGCCCATAAACGACTGGCAGTTGCGGTCGCTATGACCGTCCAAGTGGAAGTCGTGCCTTACGTTGGTCTCTGCATATCCAACCCTTACACCCAAATGATACTTAGGAGCCTCTTCCTGCTCCTGTGCGCTTGCAGTCAGAAAGCCTCCCATGAGGAGACCGAGGCAAGCTACCCAATTCAACATGTTTTTTCTCATACCCTAAATTTTATAGTTGTTATTCATTGATTTTCTTGATGACCAGCGCCGAGTTGGTGCCGCCGAAGCCGAAGCTGTTGCTCAGCACGGTTTTGATTTCTGTCTCCACGGTCTTGGTGGCGAGATTGAGCTTTTCTGAGTGTTCGTCGGGGTTCTCGAAGTTGATGTTGGGAGCCACGAAGTTGTTCTGCATCATCAGCGTGCTGTATACGATCTCCGAGGCACCAGCCATCCAGCACTCGTGTCCCGTCATACCCTTGGTGGAGGAGATGAGTGCGTGCTTGCCTTGGAACATTCTGCTGAGGGCTATCGCCTCGTACATGTCGCCCTGTGGCGTACTGGTGGCATGGGCATTGATGTAGTCGATGTCGTCTGTCTCCATCCCTGCGCATTTCAGGGCGCGGGTCATGGCGATGACGCTGCCGCCGTCGGAGGGCTGGCTGATGCCGCCGCCGTTGCTGGAGAAGCCGTAGCCCACCACCTCGGCAAGGATGTTGGCACCGCGTGCCTTGGCATGTTCGTAGTCCTCCAGGACGAGGGATGCCGCACCACCGCTCGGTATCAGTCCGTCGCGGTCGCGGTCGAAGGGACGGCTTGCCTTCGTGGGCTCGTCCATGCGGATGGAGAAGGCGTTGAGGGCATCGAAGGATGCCATCGAGTAGTAGTTGGTCTCCTGGGCGCCGCCGCAGAGCACCATGTCCTGCAAGCCCTGCCGGATCATCATGTAACCCAGTCCGATGGAGTGGCTGCCGCTGGCGCAGGCGGAGCTGACGGTGAAGTTGATGCCGCGGAGGTGGAAGATGGTGCTGAGGTTCATGGTGACGGTGGAGTTCATTGACTGGAAGATGAGGCCGTAGCCCAGCATCGCCGAGTCGTGCTTCTCGTCCATAATATTGGAACACTCGATGACGGGCTTCGCCGACGAGTCGTTGCCGAAGATGCAGCCCACCTCGTTCTCCTTGAGATATTCGTCGGAGATGCAGGCTTGCCTGAATGCCTGCACACTTGCCATATAGGCATACTTGGCTTCCTCCGACATACCGGCTCGGGTATGGCGGTCGAGCATCTGCTTGGTGATGACGGGCTCCTCCACGATGCCTGTCAGGGCAGAACGATAGCCGTATTCCAGTCGCTCGGGCTGGATGCCGATGCCCGACTTCCCGTTATATAAAGAATCCTTGACGGTATCGAGGTCTGTTCCTAAGCAAGACCAGATGCCCATACCGGTGATGACTACTCTTCTTTCCATTATATACGTTCAATATTATATTTTGTTTTATAGCATCTGCATGAATGCACTGGGGATGTATGCAGTGCAAGCTGTTATCAGTCCGTCCACCACCACTGCCACGCGTTGCTGTCCCTGGTATCTCGCCACTCTGCCGGTGACTCCGGCGAACGCTCCGTCGATGACGCGCACCAATTGTCCGGAGGCAAACTTGGGAATCTCTACCAACGACATGATGGTGTTGTCGTTCTCTGCCGCACAGATAATCTTCAGACTCTCCATCTGATAGTCGGGAACGATCATGGGCTTCTTCTCCACTCTGCAGCCCACATGGGCATGGCGATAATAGAAACGAAGGAAGGGGAGGTTGACGTTGTCGTAGACGAATGACTTGATTTGCTCTTCTGTGCCGTGGGCGAAGAAAATGTTGGGCAAGCGCGACTCTTCCACAACCTTGCGCTTGCCTTTGAACAACCTTACCACAGGAGTGGTTGGATAGAAGGCTGTGATGCCCTTTGCCACTAAGTAATCGTATGCCTTCTTCTCCCTCCCGTAGGTGGTTCTGAGGGCATACCAATGGGGAATATCTGTCTGTTCCTGCCGATGGGGTGTCGTTCTGAGAAGAGCGTATCTGGTGGACACCCCAGTTTGTGAACTCTTGGCGGAATCGGAGCCTTGAGCTTCGGGGAGGACGTTGGAGGCAAGTCCAGCGCTGGGAGCAGCGTCATGGCTGTCTCCGGGTGTGGGAACGTCTTCGGATGCCCACTTTACTACCTTCTTAATCGGCATTCACTTTAATTCTAGACAGAATCAGTTGGGGAAATATTGGCTTTGTGTGTTTGTATACAGCTTGACAATTTTCCGTGTGCAAAGGTATGATTATTTCTCCAAACAAAAGAAAGAAAAGAATATAAAATGAAGAAATTGTACTCATTTTGTCTGTTTTTATGGCGGATTTTGGCAAAAATGTATAATTGCCTTAGATGGCTGTGCTTTTTGTTTGCTTGTGCTTTTGGTTCGTTGTGTCTTTGCCTGGGAGAATGGCGATGTTCGTTTCGTTGAGAGAATCGTGGCGTTCGTTGAATAAAGTTGCAGGTGTCGGAAGATAGTCCTATCTTTGCATCAGAAATTTGGAGCGACAATCATTTGTATTTAAAAAACATATTAATAAGGTAATAGCTTATGAAACGATTCTATCAAGATGCAGCCTCGGTTCTCGCCAGGCGGATGAATCAGGCAAAGAGAATGGTGTTCGTGGGGACGATGATGCTCTCCATGCTGGTGGCAGTGGGATGCTCCTCCGACTCCGACTTTCAGACGGACACCAACACCAACAATGGTACGAGTACCAACGGTGGCGGGTCTGGAAATAACAGTTCGGGCTCTTCCACCTCGTATGACAGCTCTATTGAAGAACTGACGGGCTTCGACATCGCCATCGACAAGACGGCACTCTCGGAGACGGAGTCTGTCCCCACCGACGGTGATGAGGCGGAAGACTATATTGAGAACAACACCTTCTCCAATGAGGTGAGTATTGCCTTTGATGGCACCTCTGCCACCTACTCGGGAAGTGTGGACGGCGTGACGGTGAGCGTGAACGGTGCCGATGTTGTCGTCAACTCCTCGGTGAAGAACGTCTGCTATACCGTGAGCGGAACCACCAGCGACGGTTTCCTCAAGATATACAGTGACAAGAAGTTTGAACTGAAGTTGAACGGTGTGAACATCACCAACCCTGATGGTGCTGCCATCAACATTCAAAGCAAGAAGCGTGGCTACATTGTACTTGCCGACGGCACCACCAATACCCTGACTGATGGCACCAAGTACAGCGATGCCACTGATGACGAGGACATGAAGGCATGTTTCTTCAGCGAGGGAAAGATGCTTTTCTCGGGAAAGGGAACGCTCAATGTCTACGGCAACTGCAAGGCGGGCATCCGCAGTGATGACTATGTGTTCTTCCGCCCAGGCAACAATGTCTATGTGAATGCTACGGCAGGCAATGCCATCAAGGGCAATGACGCTATATATATAAAAGGTGGCGTGATCAATGTGGAGACTTCCGCTGCCGCCAGCAAGGGACTGAGCAGCGACGGACTCGTGCAGATTGACGGAGGCCGCACCACTGCCATTACCACTGGTACGGGAGAGTATGACTCCGACGAACAGGACGTGAGCGGATGTGCCGGCGTGAAGGCAGACAGTATCTTCGTGATGAATGGCGGAGAACTCTACTGCAAGAGTACGGGAGCCGGTGGCAAGGGCATCAGTACCGACCAGACGCTGACCGTGAACGACGGTATCATCAAGGTAATCACCACAGGGCAGCAGTATGTCTACGGCAAACTTGACACCTCGCCCAAGGGCATTAAGAGCGACGGGGCGATGTACCTGAATGGCGGTTCCGTCATGGTGCGCTGCACGGGCGGAGAAGGCTCCGAGGGTATCGAGAGCAAGAGTACGATGGACATCACGGGTGGCACGGTCATGGCATACTGCTACGATGACGGCATCAACTCTTCCAGTGCAATGACCATCAGCGGCGGCTATGTGTTCGCCATGGGTACCAATAACGACGGCATCGACTCCAACTCCACGCTGACCGTCAGCGGTGGCGTGGTGATTGCCTGCGGAACGACAGTTCCCGAGGCTGGCTTCGACTGCGATGAGAATACCTTCACCGTCACTGGTGGTACGATGATAGGCATCGGAGGTACCACTTCCACCCCCACGCAGAATGTCTGCACACAGCCTGTCGCCATCTTGGGCGGAAGCAGCATCTCCAACGGACAGTACATCACCGTGGCTGACAACAGCGGCACCAACGTCCTGTCATTCAAGGTGCCTCGCGACTACACCCAGCAGGGCTACACCTTCTTGGTCAGCTCACCCAAGATGACCCAGGGCAACAGCTATGTGTTCTCCTCCGGGGCAACGGTAAGTGGCGGTACAGACTTCTGTGGCTATGTGACGGATGCCACTGTGAGCGGTGGAACGGAACAGGCAACGATGACCCTCTCGTCCATGATTACCACTTCCAACTATAGCGGTGGCATGAATGGCGGAGGAGGCCAGCCCGGTGGTGGCGGTCAGCCCGGCGGGGGTGGTCAGCCTGGTGGCGGCGGACAGCCTGGCGGCGGCAAATAGAATTTTTGTTTTCATACTATAGGTTTAGAGTGTTTTATATTAGAGAGTTTTTACAGAGAGTTTTTATGACACCTAATCAAGTTTTCAAATCATGACAATGAATGCGTTAATCTCGAAGTTCCAGCCCATCTCGCTCAGCGAGATGGGTGGAATCAGACTCATGAACAGGACAGACACCAAGTTCGTCGCCTCTCTCGACAAATTGCAGCAGTTGTTGCAGTTGGCTGGTGACGAGTACCGGGTGCAAGAGATAGACGGCAAGCGCAACATGAACTATGCCACCGTCTACTATGACTCCAAAGACTACGCCCTCTACAATGCCCACCATGACGGTCACGCCGGACGGCAGAAGGTACGCGTTCGCTCTTATGTGGACACGCACATGAGTTTTCTGGAGGTGAAGACCAAGGACAATCACGGCAAGACCCACAAGAGCCGCATCTCTGCCGATGACGCTTCGGCTGGTGAGTTCCTGAGGCGGAACCTCCGTCTGGACCCGCAGCTCTTGGAACAGAAGATAGAGAACAGCTTCCATCGCATCACGCTCGTCAACAGGGCGAAGACCGAACGCCTCACCATCGACACCGAGCTGGCGTTCGTCAATCTCTCCACGGGCTTGCGATGCTCACTCCCCCAAGTTGCCATCATCGAACTGAAACGCGACGGTCTGCAGCCTTCGCCCATTCTCTCGATGCTCAGGCAGCTGCGCATCCATCCCAGCGGCTTCAGCAAGTATTGCATTGGTGAGGCACTGACCAATCCCTCGCTCCGCACCAACCGCATGAAACCGAGGTTGCAGCGACTCATGAAAGAGGTAGGAGGTGAGGTCGTGGAAACTGCACAAAGGTAAATCAGCAAGATAACTATTAAATCCCCAAAACAAATGACCCATATATTAGACATGGCAGACTTCCTGCCGATGATAGTAAGATTCGTTTTCAACACCCTGGCGGTCTGGGTAATCACCCATTGGCTGTATTTCCCCAAGAGCCGCCGCCGTGAATATTATTTCACCTTCATGCTCATCAGCATCAGCGTGTTCTTCCTCATCAACCTGCTGGGCGGTGCCAAGGTCAAGATAGAGTTTGCCCTCGGTCTCTTCGCCATCTTCGGCATCATCCGCTATCGCACGGAGTCGATAGCCGTGAGGGAGATGACCTATCTCTTCATGATCATCGCCCTGTCGGTGATCAACGGTTTGTCCTACAACCTCGGCTGGCTGCAACTCCTGGCGGTCAATCTGCTTTTCATCCTCCTCACCCTCGTCTTCGAGAATGTCAAGGTGAAGGGAAGCATGGCGGTGAAGATGGTGCAGTATGACCGCATCGAACTGATCAAGCCCGAACGCCGGGAAGAACTGATTGCTGACCTCAGGGAGCGAACGGGACTCGATGTCGTGAGGGTGGAGATCGGAGGCATCGACTTCCTTCGCGACATGAGCGTCATCAAGGTCTATTATTTCTCCGATGACCATAGCTCCGTTGACGCACAGGTGAAAATAAGGCAGGAGGAATACATTTGATAATTAATAATTGATAATTAATAATGAATAATTAATAATGAGGATGAGGATATTTATTGCCGTCGTATTGATGGCATTGGCGGGGACGGTGCAGAAGGCAAGGGCACAGTCCGACTTCGGTGTCTGGCTGGATGCCGGGGTGGAGAAGAAACTCGACAAACACTGGACGCTGGAGGGCGAACTGGGGACAAGAACCCGCAACGACTCCAAGGAAATAGACCGATACAGTGCAGGCATCGGAGCGGACTACAAGTTGAACAAGTACCTGAAGTTCTCTGCCGGATACAATTTGCTCTACGACCACCGGGGCGGTACGCAGACTTACCATAAGGACGGAAGCGTAAACAAGATAACGCCCTCTTACTGGTGGCTCCGCCACCGCTTCCTCCTCGGGGCGACGGGCAGCTACAGCTTCGGCAACCTGGGACTCTCGCTCCGCGAGATGTACCAGTATACTTACCGTCCCAAGGCAACTGGCAAGAAGTATGACACCGACACAGAGGAGTGGGAAGACGTGAAGAGCAAGAGCCAGCACCTGCTGCGCTCGCGGCTGATGTTGAACTGCCGCTGGAAGCACACGCCCCTGACTCCCTTCGGCAGCGTGGAGCTGTATCATGGCGAGGGTGGGCTCCAGAAGGTGCGCTACACCGTAGGCTCCAACATCCAGCTCGCCAAGCACCACAGCCTGAAACTCTACTACCGTTACCAGAACCTGCGGACCGATGATGACGATGATTACGACACGCATGTGCTGGGAATCGGATATTCTTTTAAGTTCTAACACAATAAAACGCCAACTTTAACGTTATCTATTATATTGAACGATATTAACATTACATATAGACATCTTATGGTGACAGGGCAGAAGAGAATGGAGGTGATTCTTTACTTGGTGCTGTGGGCGATACTGTTCGCAGCACCGGTGGTAAGTGTTCTCGTGGGTGATGTGTTCTTCTCTTCTGCCACTGATGCTGCTACTACTTCAGACCAAGCCTCTTCCATCGACTGGAACGGCGTATTCAATGCCTGGGGATTGCTGGCGATGTTTTGTGTCACCTTCTTCCTCCACAATTTCCTGATAGCCCCGTTGCTGGTCTACGGCAACCGCAAGTGGGCTTACGGCATCTCCGTGGCAGTGTTGCTTGTGGCATTCTTTGCCTACCAGCTCGCCTGCCGCCCCCATCACCCAGAGGCAAGACCCAATGGTGCCCCCAAGCCGAAGATGGAGAGGACGGAGGAGGACATGAAGAACCCGGTCATGGCGCATGAGCTTCCTGACAACACCCCAGGACTTCGACCTGCGGGCGGTCCCGGTGAGCCGTTTGCCGGGGAATATGGAACACCGCCTTCCGAAGGTGAGGGACCTCGCAAGCCTCCACAGCCTCGTGGCGAGGAAGGCGAAGACTCTCATAGGAAAGAGATGGAGCCGCCCCGCGTCTTCGGGGGGCAAGACTCCGTGGCGTTCATCATCATGGCGTTGCTCCTGGGACTGAATGTCTGCACCAAGTATTTCTTCAAGTCGCTCGATGACAAGAAGAAGTTCAAGGAACTGGAGCGCGAGAACCTCAACCGTCAGTTGGAGTATCTGAAATACCAGATCAACCCCCACTTCTTCATGAATACGCTCAACAACATCCATGCCCTCGTCGACATCGACCCCGAGCAGGCGAAGCACACCATAGAGGTGCTCTCCAAACTGATGCGCTACGCTCTCTACGAGGGCAACAAGACCATGGCGCCCTTGCAGAAGGAACTCGACTTCATCGGTCATTATATGGACCTGATGAAGATACGCTACACCGACAAGGTGCGCATCACGCTGTCGCTTCCGCCTGCCGTGCCCGACGTGCAGGTGCCCTCGCTCCTCTTCACCACCTTCGTGGAGAATGCCTTCAAGCACGGCGTGAGCTACCAGAGAGAGTCGTTCATCGAGGTGAGCGTCAGCGTGGACGAGGCTACACAGGAGATAGACTTCTGCTGTTGCAACAGTCGCATTCCTGCCACGGAGGACAAGCATGGGGGCGTGGGATTGCAGAATGCCAAGAAACGGCTCCAGCTTATCTATGGGGACGAGTATGAATTGAATGTCATCTCCAACGAGGAGGAGTATAGGCTGCTGTTGAGGTTGCCGTGCAGATAATGTTGAATGTTGAGTGTTGAATGAGGCTTGCGCCATAAACTACAGAAGATATGATCAGAGTATTAGCGATAGATGATGAGCCGCTGGCATTGCGCCAGTTGGCGGCATACTTGGAGAAAGTGCCTTTCTTTGAGTTGGTGGACAGTTGCCAGAGTGCCATTGAGGCGATGGGTGTGCTGGACAGGGAAGAGGTGGATGCTATCTTCATCGACATCAACATGCCCGACCTTAACGGACTTGACTTCGTGCGCTCGCTGACCCATCCGCCCCTTGTGGTCTTCACCACTGCCTACCAGGAATATGCCGTGGAGGGCTACAAGGTGGATGCCATCGACTACCTCCTCAAGCCCTTCGGCATGGGCGATGTGCTGAGGGCTGCCGACAAGGTGAAGCGACAGTTTGACCTGCTCCATACCGCCAGTCTCTCACCCCTTGACGAGGATGAGGCGCTGTTCCTGAAGACAGAATACAAGGTGGTGCGCATCTTGATTCGCGACATCTGTTTCGTGGAGGGAATGTCGGAGTACCTGCGCATACACCTTGACGGTCACGACAAGCCCACGGTGGTATTGCTCAGCATGAAGAAGATGGAGGAACGGCTCGCCACGCACGACTTCATGCGTGTGCATAAGTCGTACATCATCAACCTGCACCACATTGCGGAGATTAACCGTAGCAAAGTGGTGCTCGACGATGGTCGTGAGGTGCCTATCGGAGAGAGTTATCGCGACAGGCTCAACGACTATGTGAATAAGAAATTCTTGGGGAAATAGGAGAAGGCGGAATGTTTATTCCGCCTTTGTCTTTTTATCGGCAAGATACATGCCTGCCAGGATGCAGGCGGCACCGGCGAGAAAGTAGGGCGTGATTTTCTCGCCCAGCACCCACGATGCGAAAATCATGGTGGTGATGGGGTTGAAGTAGACCCAGTTGGTGGCTTTCACCGCTCCCAATTTGGCGATGCACCAGTTCCAGGTGAGGAAGCACACCATCGAGGCAAGGCATCCCAGGAACAACAGGTTGCCGATGACCTGTGGCTTTGTGAAGACTTCCATGGAGGGTAGCCCGGGCACGAAGAGATAGTAGGGCAGGATGGTGAGTACGCCATAGAAGAACACTTTGCGTGTGATGAAGGCGGCACTGTAGCTGCCCGATACCGACTTCATCAGCAGGGAGTATACCGCCCAGCATATACAGGCGGTGAACGCCAGGGCATCGCCCACGGGAGAGAGGTGCAGCACGAACTGGCCGTTCAGTACCACAATCACCATGCCCAGGAAGGCAAGGAGCGAACCGAGGAGCTGAATGTTGTTGATGCGGGAAGACTTGTATACGAGGCGTACCAGCAGGGTGGCGAAGAGCGGGCAGGAGCATACGATGAGCGAGGTGTTGGTAGTGGTGGTGAAATTCATCGACTCGTTCTCGCTCAGGAAATAGAGCGAGCCGCCCGTAATGCCGAGCAATGCCATCTTCACTTCGTCCTTCCATGTGGCGGCGAAGAGCCGACGGTGGTTGAAGATGACCATCAGTACATAAGCCACGATGAAGCGCAGGGTGAATATCTGCGCCGGGGAGAGTCCGTTCAGCATCAGCACCTTGGTGGAGACGAACGTGGTGCCCCATATAGCCACCGTGATAAATGCTACCAGATGATAAAGAAGTTGGGTGTTGCTTGTCTTGTGATCCATGCCTTTGTAGTTCTTTTTTTGTATGCAAAAGTAAGATTTTTCAGCGGAATATGCAAGTATATTGTCGCTTTTTGTTACTTTTGCATCATGATACTACATTCTTTTAAGCATATACCCGACTATTGTCCCCTTCCCGAAAGGATGAACAATCCCTTCGGTTACGAACCTCATCCCCTCTGTGTCCTCGCTTGCGAGGAGCTCCAGGCTCTGCTTGCGAAGCGGGAGGAATGGAGGGAGGAAATCGACAGGGGCAAGATGTTCGGCGTTCTCATTGTCAGCAAGGAAGGCGAAACGGGCTATCTCGCAGCTTATAGCGGACAGATAGGAGGAAGAAGCGACTGGGACGGCTTTGTGCCCGCCGTCTTCGACTACCTTCAGCCCGCCGGCTATTTCAAGACCCACGAGGCGGAAATTACCCGTATCAACCACTCCATCAGCCAAATGGAGAAAGACCCATGGATGAAGAAAGCACAGACAGAGATTGTCGCCTTGCAACAGAGTCGCCAACAAGCCATCGCCCTGCACCAGACCAAGATGAAGGAAGCGAAAGCCAAACGCGATATGAGGCGCAGCGAGGGTCCGCTCACCGACGAGGAAGAAAAGGCGATGACCAAGGAAAGCCAGTTTATGAAAGCCGAGCTGAGGAGAATCAAGAAAACACTTGCCGAAAAGACCGCCATAGAGAGGGTATACGATGAAAGGACGGCGGAAATCGCCCGACTGAGACGAATGCGGAAAGAACTGTCAGACAGTTTGCAACAATGGCTGTTCTCGCAATTCCGCATGTTGAACGCCGATGGCGAGAGCCGTGACCTTCTGGAGATTTTCCGTGATACCGCTGCCAAGATTCCCCCTGCCGGCAGTGGGGAATGTTGCGAACCCAAGCTCTTGCAGTATGCCTACGAGCATGGCTACAAGCCCTTGCAGATGGCAATGTTCTGGTGGGGGGAGAGCCCAAGGGAGGAAATTCGTCATCACCTCTGCTTCTATCCTGCGTGCAACGGCAAGTGCAAGCCTATCCTGGAATGGATGCTGCCCGAGGCCGTCAGGGAGGGCGTGGGCATTTGTGGGGATGCGGAGAGTCGGGTAGAGACGCTCTATGAGGATGCTGAGATTGTGGTTGTATGCAAACCTTCCGGTATGCTCTCCGTGCCTGGGAAGGGCTGCGGCGAGTCGGTCTATTCTGTCATGAGGAGGCGTTACCCCAGTGCGACGGGACCCCTTATCGTGCATCGCCTTGACATGGCGACCAGCGGTGTGATGGTCATTGCCAAGACGGAGTTTGCCTACCACCGCTTGCAGGAGCAGTTTGCCACTCACAGGGTGAGGAAACGCTATGTCGCCATCGTCTGCGGTACGGATTTCCCTCTGAGGGGAACCGTCCGCCTTCCGCTGATGCCCGACTACCTGGACCGTCCGCGCCAGGTGGTGAGCCACGACCATGGCAAGGAGGCTGTTACGGAATACGAGGTGTTGGAGGAGAAAGACGGCCGTCGTCGTCTCGCCCTCTGGCCGAAGACCGGCCGCACCCACCAACTGCGTGTGCATTGCGCCCATCGGGAGGGCTTGCGCGCCCCCATCCTCGGTGACCCGCTCTATGGAAATGAAAAAGCTGACCGCCTCTACTTGCATGCGGAGGCAATCAGCTTTCAGCACCCCCTGACGGGGGAAATGATGAATATGGAAAGGATTTCCAAGTTCTGATTTATACAAAGAACATAACGATAATCTGGGCGATGACCACCCTGACGAACATGCCGAGCGGATAGACCGTGGCGTAGCTGACGCTCGGCGTGTCGCCGTCGATGGTCTCGTTGGCATAGGTCAATGCCATCGGGTTCGCCATACTGCCGCAGAGGATGCCGCAGATACTGCCGAAGTCATACTTGCGGGTCTTCAACATCACGAGCCCGATGATGACCACAGGCACCACTGTAATGGCGAAGCCGATGCCCACCCACATGATGCCCTCGGGCCGGACTACTGTCTCGAAGAACTGTCCGCCTGCATCCAGTCCCAAACAGCCGAGATACAAAGACAAGCCCAGTTGCCGGAGCATCAAGCCCGCACTGCGGGTCGTATAAGATATAAAATGTACGCGAGGCCCCAGGGCACCGATCAGAATACCCATCACGATAGGACCGCCGGCAATACCAAGGCGCACAGGGGTCGTCATACCCGGGATGTTAATAGGTATGGTTCCAATGGCAAGACCCAGGATGATTCCCAGAAAGATGGAACCGAGGTTAGGCTCGTTCAGCGTCTTCACCGCATTGCCCAGGAACTGCTCCACATGGTCTATGGAGTCGGGGTCGCCCACCACCGTAAGTCGGTCGCCATATTGCAGACGGAGATCGTCGGTGGCAAGCAGACGGATATCACCGCGAAGTACGCGGCTCACATTGACACCATATGTATTGCGGAGCTGCAGATGTCCCAGGATCTTGCCGTTCAATCCCGTGCGGGTAAGCACGATGACACGGCTCTCCACCTTGGCGTCGATGGCATTCCAGTCCACCTTGTCATTGTTCCATTCCTTGTCCACCTTCTTTCCGAAGAGGATGGACATTGCCGACACCTCGTCCTTGTTGGTCACCACCAGCACATTGTCATTGGTGCGAAGAACGGTGTCTGCTTGAGGGACGATCACTTGTCCGTCTCTCCAAACCCTGGAGATGATAAACTTGCGGTGGGTCATCATCGAGATTTCGGCAATGGTGTTGCCGTTGAGTGCCGGGTTCACGATGACATACTGTCCGATGGCGGTATGGTCATCCTCGTCTTCCTTATGGATTTCCAGGTCACGGGGTTTTACAAAAAACTTTCTCAACAGCATCATTGCCAGGATGACGCCCACCACACCCAAGGGGTAAGTCACGGCACATCCCAATGCCGCCCCACCGCTGGGCTTGCCCAACTGCTGCAATGCCTGCTGGGCGGCACCAAGGGCTGGTGTGTTGGTGGTGGCTCCGCAGAGGATGCCCACCATGTCGGGCAGGCTCACGGGCAGTACCCAGCACAATGCCAGTGAAAGCAGGGTTCCCACGAGCATCACCGCCAGGCTCCAGAGGTTGAGCGAGATGCCCTCGCGCCGCATGGAGCCGAGGAAGTTGGGACCCACGTAGAGTCCCAGTACATAGACAAACATCGTCAGTCCGAAGCTCTCTGCGAACTCCAGCATGTTGTGGTCTACCGTCACCCCAAAGTGACCCACCACGATGCCAGTGAAGAAAACGAAGGCGACGCCCAATGATATGCCCCTCACATGAACCTTGCCGAGGGCGAGGCCAAGTGAACATATCAGAGAAATGATGACGATGGCTTGCACCGCCGAATGTATGTTGACTAATCCATCAAACCACATGATTTCCGTCTGTATTTTAAAATTCGGGTGCAAAGGTACAAAAAATTAGAGAAACACCAATATTTATCCATCTTTTTTTCGTTCCATCCGCATTCCGCTTCTTTTTCTTACCTTTGCCCTGTCTTGCCGCGGATGGCGGGCAATGAGTTGCCTGCCAAGCAAAGGCCGCGGAAAAGCTCGCCTTTGTTCTAAGCAAAAAGATACTCTCTTCATATAGCCAAAATAAATCCCTCTTTTCTGCCCCATTTCCGATTTATCTGCCTCATTTGCCACCCAAATGAGGCAGATAAATTTGTTTTTGGGCAGATATGTGAGAAAATAATCGTAATTTTGCACCCGATAATACAAACCCAATAAATATTACAGGCATGCATCAGTTCGATTATAAAGATACCCCTAAGCAATTGCTGACCCCTTCCATCGTCAGTCAAATTGCAGCACTTCATGAATACAAGGGTAAACAAGAACTCTACATTTCGGCAAAGGCCGACACCCTTTCCGCCCTGTTGGAAATAGCAAAGATACAAAGTACAAAAGCATCCAATAGCATCGAAGGCATCTACACCTCCGACGAGCGTCTTCATGCCCTTGTCGTAGAGAAAGCCGAACCCCGAAGTCGCTCGGAGGAAGAGATTGTCGGTTATCGAGAAGTACTCACCACCATTCATGAAAACTATGAGTATATCCCTATTCGCCCCAACAACCTACTGCAACTACATCGTGATCTTTACTCTTTCGGCGGAAAGGAAGCTGGAGGACGTTTCAAGAATACAGACAATATCATCGCAGAAACAGACCAAGAGGGAAAGGAGCGTATCAGGTTCAAGCCTGTCCCTGCTTTCCAAACTCCAGAAGCAATAGAAGACCTTTGCCTGGCATTCAACGAAGCCTTGGACAAAAGCGAGTATGATGCCCTGTTGCTGATTCCTATGTTCGTGCTTGACTTCCTCTCTATTCATCCATTCAATGATGGCAATGGCCGCATGAGTCGTTTGCTCACACTTCTCCTGCTCTATCGCAGTGGCTACATTGTAGGCAAATACATCAGTATCGAGATGCTTATAGAGAAGTCGAAGGAAACTTATTACGAAGTCCTAAAAGCGAGTTCCTTAGGATGGCACGAAAGCAAGAATGACTACCAACCATTTACAAGCTACTATCTTGGTGTCATCTTGAAAGCTTACCAAGAGTTCCAAGACAGAGTTGAGCATCTACATGGTAAGACACTTTCAAAGGCAGACCGCATCAAGTCTGTCTTCCAAAAGAGAATAGGCAAGATTACCAAGGCCGACATCTCTACCCTTTGCCCGGACATCAGTACCAGTACCATCGAACGAACATTAAAGGAAATGATGGATGCTGGAGAAATCCAAAAAGTAGGGAAAGGAAGAGGTACGGGATACATTATCAAATAACTAAAGTTTCCCACTGTGAAGAAAAAACAGAAGACACCTGTCAAGGATATTGCAAAAGTGGAGGAGATCAGAAAAAAATGGATGTAGCACAGCGAGTTGTCCAGCGCGCCCTGAAGGGGCAACCTGCGCCTAGCCCAGGGCAACACCCTGGGTTCGGTAGGACGTGTCCACGAACGCCCTGAAGGGGCAAAAGCGTTACTGTGTCCAACCTTGATTCCATCGTGA
>CAVCCB010000002.1:0-46705 GCA_963600595.1 Subdoligranulum sp. APC924/74
CCAAGAACCTGGTGAAGACGGGAGAGGACATCTCCAAGGAGTTTGGCGTGCCCATGTACATTAAACACATTAATTAATTAAAAAGCTATGATCAATATATCTGAGGTTATCGAGACCAACAAGATGATTGAGCAGGAAAACTTCGATGTGCGCACTATCACCATGGGTATCAACCTGCTGGACTGTGCCGCCACGGATGTCGATGTGCTCTGTCAGAACATATACAACAAGATTACCCGCCTCGCCAAGAACCTGGTGAAGACGGGAGAGGACATCTCCAAGGAGTTTGGCGTGCCCATCGTCAACAAGCGCATCTCCGTCACCCCGATAGCCCTTGTGGGAGGCTCTGCCTGCACGACCACCGATGACTATGTGAAGATAGCCAAGACGCTCGACAAGTGTGCGAAGGAACTGGGCATCAACTTCCTCGGCGGCTACTCAGCCATTGTTTCCAAGGGAATGAGCAAGAGCGACGAGCTGCTCATCCGTTCCATTCCGCAGGCGATGGCACAGACCGACTTCATCTGCAGTTCTGTGAACGTGGGATCCACCAAAACCGGCATCAACATGGATGCCGTGAAGCTGATGGGTGAGATTGTGAAGGACACCGCCGAGGCCACCAAGGAGAAAGGCTCCCTGGGCTGCGCCAAGCTGGTGGTACTCTGCAATGCGCCCGACGACAACCCCTTCATGGCCGGCGCCTTCCACGGTGTCAGTGAGGCGGATGCCGTCATCAGCGTAGGCGTGAGTGGCCCAGGCGTTGTGAAATATGCCCTTGAGAGCGTGCGCGGAGAAAGCTTCGAGGTGCTCTGCGAGACCATCAAGCGCACGGCGTTCAAGATTACCCGTGTGGGGCAGTTGGTGGCAAAGGAGGCATCTTCCCGCCTCGGCATCCCATTCGGTATCATCGACCTCTCACTCGCCCCCACCCCCGCTATCGGCGACAGTGTGGCAGATATTCTGAAGGAGATCGGACTGGAGCAGCCCGGCGCTCCCGGTACCACTGCAGCACTTGCATTGCTAAACGACCAGGTGAAGAAGGGCGGCATCATGGCATCCTCATACGTGGGCGGTCTGAGCGGCGCATTCATCCCTGTCAGTGAGGACCAAGGCATGATTGATGCTGTAGAGGCCGGCGCCCTGACAATAGAAAAGCTGGAAGCAATGACCTGCGTTTGCTCCGTGGGACTCGACATGATTGCCATCCCCGGCGATACCCCAGCCACCACCATCTCAGGCATCATCGCTGACGAGGCTGCCATCGGCATGGTAAACCAGAAGACCACTGCCGTGCGCATCATCCCCGTCATCGGCATGAAGGTGGGCGACACGATAGACTTCGGCGGTTTGTTGGGCTATGCCCCCATCATGCCAGTCAACCGCTTCAGTTGCGATGCGTTCGTGAACCGCACGGGTCGCATCCCCGCCCCCATCCACAGTTTCAAGAACTGATGCCAAACCTTTTGCAACCGTTGGGAGGAAGAATGTTCTTCCCGACGGTTGTCACGCCTGCTAAAGCTAATCGTTAAATTATACAAAACTTTGTCTGACCTTTGTCTTTTATTGAACTTTTCTTTATACCTTTGCCGTGATACACAAAATCAACAGATATGAAAAAATTGATTATCCCCATATTGATGCTCTTGCCCATCATGGTACAGGCACAGAGTGTCCTGACCCCACAGCAACAGCTGGAACAGGCGCAGAAGCAACTGGAAGAGGCAAAGAAAGCCGTGGAAGCTGCCAAGAAGGCAAAGCAAGCGGCAGAGGAAGCAGCCCGGAAAGCTGCGGAAAATGCCAAGATACAGGAGCAGACCAAGGCAATGCAGGAAGAAGCTGCAAGACTGAACGCCGAGGCGGAGAAAATCAAGGCTGAGACACAGAAGAACCAGGCAGAGGCAGAGAAAGCCAAGACTGAAGTTCAGAAACAGTCAGCCGACTCCAGCAAGGGATGGGAGGTACCCAAGACAGCCCCTGTGACAAAAGTGGAGAAGAAAGCTGCCACCAACGCCAATGGCGATGCACTGAAGGATGACCCCAAATATCTTTCCGACGCCCTCACCTACGATGGGAACGGCAAGATTGTCTTCACGCTGACCACAGATGCCGACGGCAAGAGCGCAGCGCAGATTTACGACCTCGTGTACGGATACATGAACGGGCTGACTCAGGGAGAGAACAACATCGCCAGCAAGGTGGCGCTCGTCAACAAGGGCGAGAACATCATCGCCAACACCATGGACGAATGGCTGGTATTCAGCAACTCCTTCATCTCGCTCGACCGCACCGAGTTCAAATATACCTTGATAGCGACCATCAAGGACAACAGTCTCCAGGTGACCCTGTGCCGCATCAACTACAACTATGAGGCAGGCCGTTCCACAGGTTTCAAGGACACCGCCGAGAATGTCATCAGCGACAAGATGGCGCTCAACAGGAAAAAGACCGCACTCGCCAAGATCTACGGAAAGTTCCGCCGATGTACTATCGACAGGAAAGACCAGATATTCAAGGATTTGACAACACTCGTTAAACAATAAGAACATCTTGCATGGAAGAAGAAAACAAAAGTTATGCGGTAAGACCGCAACACCACCACCGCAGGTTAGGATACAGTGACAGAGACAATCTCTTCAAGGTGCGCAACATCCTGAACATTGCCTTCATGATACTGGCAATCATCGGAGTCATCCTCTGGTACTCCATGAACGACCACACCATTGCCACCATCATATTGCTAACCGGTGTGGTGCTGAAAATCGCCGAAGTTTCCATTCGACTATTCCATAAGAAGTAAATGAAGAAGATAATCACGACTACCCTTATGCTTTGTGCTGCAACAGTGTCTGTTGTGGCACAAACCAATTTTGAGAATAACGAGGACTCGCAGTTCCGTCCACTCACCGGCAACAAGGTGAGCCCCGACTCCCTGGGTTCCAACCAGGAGATACCGAAGGGACTCAAGGTGTGGACTGTGGACGAGAGGTTTGGTGACAGGCTGGAAGCCACTCCCGACACCCTGCAGCACATGTACATGAACTCCACCTTCTCCACCGGTCTGCGTCACGAGTACAACACGCTGGGCAACCTCGGGTCACCCCGACTCAACCGCATCTTCATCGACCGCAGGGAATCCACGGGCGACTTCCTCTTCACCGACCCCTATGACCAAATCATCACGCCAGTGGAGAACTTCCATTTCACCAACACCTACTCCCCCATTACCAACGTGACGCTCAACAGCTGCGGCAACCAGACCAACGGCGAGGACGACTTCAAGGCGATGTTTGCAGTTAACGCCGGCAAGCGACTGGGCGTGGGATTCAAGTTTGACTACAAGTACGGAAGGGGCTACTACTCCAACCAGAGCACCGCCCACTTCAACTACACCTTGTGGAGTTCCTACCTGGGCGACCGCTACCAGGCACATTTCCTCTTCTCCACCCTCCACCAGAAGGTCGCGGAGAACGGCGGCATCCAGAACGATGACTACATCAAGCACCCCGAGAGCATCGGTGAGAATTACCAGACGAGCGAGATCGGGACCGTACTGGAGAAGAACTGGAACCGCAATGACAACCAGCACATCTTCCTGAGCCACCGCTACAACATCGGTTTCAACCGCAAGGTGCCCATGACCGAGGAGGAAATCAAAGCAAAGAAGTTTGCCATGGAGTCAGCCAAGGAGAACGCCGCCAAGGAAGCCAAAGAGAAAGCCCGCAAGAAGGCGAAGAGCGAGGGAAAGGACTTTGACGAGAAGGATTTCGACAAGGCGCCCAAGTATGGAGGACGCCCAGACAACGCCAAGATTGTGGGCGACGAGCCGACCGCCGATCCTTCAAAGGGCGACAACGGCCGCATCGCCGTCAACGGCAAGCAGGCCGCAGACAGTCTACTTGCCCAATCGAAGAAGGAAGAGGCAGACACCTCGTGGCTGAAGAACGAGTACGTGCCCGTGACGAGCATCATCCACACATTGAAGTTCGACAACTACCGCCGCATCTATCAGGCCTACTACACACCGCAGGACTATTACGAGTACACCTACTACAATGCCGGCGAGCTGACGGGCGACTCCATCTACGACAAGACCAAGCACTGGGAGCTGAAAAACACCTTCGCTCTCGCCACCCTCGAGGGGTTCAGCAAGTGGGCGAAGGCAGGCGTGAAGGCATTCATCACCTACGA
This sequence comes from Subdoligranulum sp. APC924/74, assembly GCA_963600595.1. Taxonomy (GTDB): domain Bacteria; phylum Bacteroidota; class Bacteroidia; order Bacteroidales; family Bacteroidaceae; genus Prevotella. The sequence goes on from CAVCCB010000002.1 coordinate 4,189, forward strand.
CCTGCGACATTTCGAAATCCCCGACAACGTGGGCCAGCTTGCCAGTCTCAATGAGCACAGCATCTTTGTGGGCGGACAGCTGAGCAAGCGTCAGGGCAAGTTGCTGCACTACAATGCCCTTGCCGAGATAGGCGTGGCCGGTGACCATGCCGGAACGCTGAAGCTGGACGGTAGCCTCGACATCAACGTACCCTTCCTGGGAGACACGCTGAGCGTCATCGGAGAGGCATTCTTCCACCGCAACAACCCTGCCTACTATTATAATACCTTCCATGCGCGCCATGCCTGGTGGGACAACAGTTTCGACAAGATCATGCACGCCCGCATCATGGGAACGCTGAAGTTCGACAAAACCAACACCACCGTGCGTGTGGCAGTGGATGAAATCAAGAACTACGCCTACTTCTCGCAGAGCTACACCATCCCGAGCACAGGTCTCAGAACCAATGTGACAGTGACACCGATGCAATGCTCGGGAGCCATCAACCTGCTCACGCTGCAGTGGATGCAGAACTTCCGCTACGGCATCCTCAACTGGGAGAACGTGATTACCTACCAGCACTCCAGTGACCAGAGTGTGTTGCCGGTGCCGGACCTCAATGTCTACACCAACCTCTACATCAAATTCAGGATTGCCAAGGTGCTGAACGTAGACCTGGGAGCCGACGCTACCTACTTCACCAGCTACGAGGCACCCGACTATTCACCCTACCTCGGTTCGTTCACCGTGCAGGGCAATGGCGAGAACAATGTGAAGATAGGCGACTACCCCATCGTCAGCGCCTATGCGAACGTACACATCAAGCACGTTCGCTTCTTCCTGATGATGAGCCACATCAATGCGGGATCGGGCAGCAAGAACTATTTCTTCACGCCCCACTATCCGCTCAACGAGCGACTCTTCCGCTTTGGTGTGAGCTGGAACTTCTTCAACTAAGCCCCTTCCACCCCAGGGCTACCCTTGCAAAAAATGTAGAAACAAATGATCAAGACAAATTCGACAAGAGCATGGATAATGGCTGCCCGCCCGAAGACCCTTTCGGCGGCAGCTGTTCCTGTTTTTATAGGTGTCGCCCTTGCCCTCAGCGACAGCCAGGGCTGCATCCGGTGGATGCCAGCCTTGCTCTGCCTCCTCTTCGCCTGGGTGATGCAGATAGACTCCAACCTGGTCAACGACTACTTCGACTTCAAGCACGGCAATGACGGCGAAGACAGGCTGGGACCCAAGCGGGCCTGCTCGGAAGGCTGGATCACCCCCGGCGCCATGAAGCGAGGCATCCTCCTCACCACCCTCCTGGGCTGTGCCATCGGCTTGCCGCTCATCCTCTTCGGAGGCTGGGAGATGGTTATCGTGGGCATCTGCTGCGTCATCTTCTGCTTCCTCTACACCACCAAGCTGAGCTATGTGGGCATGGGCGATGTGCTGGTGCTGCTGTTCTTCGGCATCGTGCCCGTATGCTGCACCTACTTCCTGACGCTCCCCCAGGGAGCGCAGACCCTGACATGGGAGGCGTTCCTCTGCTCCGTGTGCTGCGGAATGGTAGTGGATGCTCTCCTGGTGGTCAACAACTATCGCGACTATGACAACGATAGGCGGAACGGCAAGCAGACGCTCATCGTCAAGATGGGCAGGAAGGGCGGCGAGAAGCTCTACCTCCTGTTGGGCATCGTCCCGTTCGGCGTGATGCTTGCAACCTCTTATGTCAAGGGCGCCCCCAGCATAGCCACGCTCTATGTGCTCTACGCCATCCTGCACATCAACACCTACCGCAAGATGCTGCAGATACGAGAGGGCAAGGCTCTCAACGCCATTCTGGGAATGACAGCACGCAACATCTTCCTCTATGGCATCATAAGTCTCATTGTCATCTCCAGCTCCGTGTGGGCGGAATGGATAAAACATTAGAAGGAAACCATCATGCGACAGCAAGTAAGTTTAGACCTCATGGAATTCGTGGAGAGACAGATTCTCCCGAAGTACAATGCCTTTGGCGACAGCCACGGTATCAGGCACGTCACCCGCGTCATCAGGAACTCGATGAGACTTGCGCAGGTCACCGGTGCCGACATTAACATGGTGTATGCCATTGCCGCCTACCACGACCTCGGCATGAGCGGTCCTCGCGCCATCCACCACATCACGGGCGGCAAGATACTCCTGGCGGATGCCCGCCTGAAGAAATGGTTCTCGCCCGAGCAGCTCAAGATTATGAAGGAAGCCGTAGAAGACCACCGCGCCTCCTTCAGCCGCCAGCCCAGGAGCATCTACGGCAAGATTGTAGCGGAGGCGGACAGAGACCTGGAACCCCACGAAATCTTCCTGCGCTGCATACAGTACGGACTGGAGAACTATCCCGAGAAAGACAAGGAGCAGCAATGGGAGCGCTTCAGGCACCACATGGACGAGAAATATTCGCAGAATGGCTACATCAGACTGTGGATTCCCAACTCCCCCAACGAGAAAAACCTCAAGGAGCTGCGCGCCATCATTGAAGACGAGAAATTGCTCCGTCAACACTTCGAGAGAATTTTCAGTGAAATCGTTTAAATAGCTTAAAAAACACCCGTAAAATTTGGAGGATATGGGAGAAAGCAGTATCTTTGCAAACAAGAAAGGCAAGGCTCTTTCAGATGGATTAAAAAAGGAGAAAGCCATAGGACTGTTTTCGGTTCGATCGGGATACTCATCAAATTAAATCTGAAACCGGGAACATTCTTCTTGCCAATGGCGGGCCACACAAAGTCACATCATCGATGATGACCGAGCTGCAAAGCCAGTGGATTACAAAGGCGGAGGAGTCCCAAACTTAATGCTAAGTTAGGAGTTTCATCACATCACCGAGCGGTCCTTTTTAAAATTAACGGGAGGCAGAGGTTCCAAGGTTTTGGGGCTCTGCCTTCTTTATTTACAAACAACTTATCAAACAAGCACAAGAGAATATGTTTAGTGGTATCGTTGAGGAAATGGCCACCGTAGTGGCTATCAGGAAGAATCAAGAGAATATCGACTTCACACTCACCTGTTCGTTCGTGGACGAACTGGGCATCGACCAGAGCGTGGCGCACAACGGCGTGTGTCTCACCGTGGTGGAAATCAAGGACGGCAACTACACCGTCACCGCCATGAAGGAGACCCTGGAACGTTCTAATCTGGGACTGCTCAACGTGGGCGACAAGGTGAATGTGGAGCGCTCGCTGATGATGAACGGCCGTCTTGACGGTCACATTGTGCAGGGCCATGTAGACGAGACTGCCAAGTGCATCGACATGAAGGACGCCGACGGCTCCACCTACTACACCTTCGAATATCCCATGGACAGGGAGATGGCGCGCAAGGGCTATTTCACCGTCGACAAGGGAAGCGTGACGGTCAACGGTGTGTCGCTCACGGTCTGCGAGCCCACTGACAACACCTTCACTGTCGCCATCATCCCCTACACCCGTGCCAACACCAATTTCTGTAACATCCAGATTGGGACGGTTGTCAACATCGAGTTTGACATCCTGGGCAAGTATATTACAAGATTGCAATCCCTTGCATAATGAATTTGGGAGGTTGATGGATTTTCCTCAACCTCCCAAATTCATTTTATTCGCCCCAATATATTCTACAATTCCTCTGCCTCCTTCAGCCAGATAGCTGCCGATGCGTCACTCGGCATTCTCCAATCGCCGCGGGGGCTGAGGCTGACGCTTCCCACCTTGGGGCCGTCGGGCAGGCAGCTGCGCTTGAATTGCTGGGTGAAGAAGCGGCGCAAGAAGGTCTTGAGCCATTTCTTCACCGTCTCCACGTCATAGTTATCGGGGTCCTTGTCACTGATTTTCACGCGTTCCCCGCTCGCCTCCACAAACGCCTTCTTCGCCAGGAGATAGATCTTCGCGGGGCGGAAACCGAAGCGAAGGAAATAATAGAGGAAGAAATCGTGCAGCTCGTAGGGACCCACGAGGTCCTCGGTCTTCTGCTTGATGTTGCCGTTCTCGTCGGCAGGTATCAGCTCCGGACTGATGGGTGTGTCAATGATGTCCTGCAGGGTGAGTCGGCTCTGCTCGTCCACCCCACTCTCCGCCACATAGTTCACCAGATAGCGTATCAGGGTCTTGGGAATGCTGGCGTTCACGCCATACATACTCATATGGTCGCCGTTGTAGGTGGCCCATCCCAATGCCAGCTCCGAGAGGTCGCCGGTGCCGATGACCATGCCGCCCATCTGGTTTGCCACGTCCATAAGAATCTGGGTGCGTTCACGTGCCTGCGAGTTCTCGTAGGTCACGTCATGCACGTTGGCATCATGCCCGATGTCCTCGAAATGTTGGGTCACCGCCTTGGCGATGCTAATCTCGCGGATGGTGATGCCGAGGCTCTTCATCAGGGAGACGGCGTTGTTGTAGGTGCGGTCAGTGGTACCGAAGCCCGGCATGGTGATACCCACAATGCCCTTGCGGTCCATCTTCAGCTTGTCGAAGGTCTTGACGCACACCAGCAGTGCCAGCGTGGAGTCGAGACCGCCACTGATACCTAATACAACAGTCTTGGAATGGGTATGCACTATGCGCTTGGCGAGCCCCATCACCTGGATGCTGAAGATCTCCTCGCACGATGCCCTCATGTCGGCGCTGGCAGGGATGAAGGGATGGGGGGTGACCTTACGCTCCAGTTCGAAGCCGTGCTGCTTCTGCGTGGGCAGGGTGTCAATGGTGCGGATGCAGCATTGGCGGTCGAGCATTGAGAACTTCACATTGCGTTGGGCGTTGACATAGGTGGAGTTGGAACGATGCTCGCAGCGTAGTTTCTCGACGTCTATCTGAGAGATAACCATCTGCTCGTCAACTGAGAAACGCTGGCTCTCTTCAAGCAAAACTCCGTTCTCGTAAATCATAGCGTTGCCGCCGTACACCACGTCTTGCGTACTCTCTCCGAATCCGCAGGAGCTGTATACGTAGCCTGTCATGGTGCGTGCGCTCTGCTGGCTGAGCAGGCTCTTCAAATAATGGTGCTTGCCTATCAGCTCGTCGGTGGCGGAGAGGTTGAAGATGATGTCGGCGCCTGCCAACGCCAGCTTGGTGCTGGGGGGAGCGGGAGCCCACACGTCCTCGCAGATCTCCACACCGAAGGTAAAGCCCTGGTGTGCACGGAACACCTGCACATCGGCGGTCAGCTGCACGGTCTTGCCGGCATATCTCACCTCCGTGTCGCGCAAGTCCTGCGCCGAGGCAAACCAACGTTTCTCGTAGAACTCGCTATAGTTGGGCAAATAGGTCTTGGGCACGATGCCAAGAATCTGTCCTCTCTGCACCACGACGGCGCAGTTCAGGAGCAGGTCGCCCGCCACCACGGGAGCGCCCACGATGGCGATAATGTCCTTGTCCAGGGTGAAGTCAAGAAGCCTCACAATGCCCTGCTCACTGGCGTCCAGCAGCATTTGCTGGCGGAAGAGGTCCTGACAGGTATAGCCCGTCATCGACAGTTCGGGAAAGACGATTGCCTCTACATCCTTTTCCTCAGCCTCTGCAATCTGCCTTTCCATCCGCTCCAGGTTGAAAGTCACGTCTCCTACCCTTACCGAAGGAATGGCACTCGCCACCTTCACATATCCGTATCTCATAATTTCAAAGTTTTGTTCACTTTATGGTAACCAGCGTAGCCCCGTATCCGTATTCCTGGAACGAGGCATCCTGCCAGGTGCAGCTCTTGTAGCGGTAGCCCAGCTCGTGGAGGATTGCCTGGCGCAGCACGCCCTCGCCCTTGCCGTGGATGAAGACGATCTTCTGGCCTTTTTTCTGCTTGTATTCCGCCATGGTCTTCTTGAACACGTCGAGCTGGTAATGCAGGATGTCGGCAGAGTTCATACCCGCCGTGGTCTCCAATACCTCCTCAGCGTGCAGGTCGATGACCACGGTGCCGTCGTCCTTCTTCTGCTTCTTCTTCGCCTCGTTGGTCACTACAGCCTCGTTTTTGTACATCTGCTCCTTCAGTCGCTTGGAGTCTACCACCAGCGGGCGCGCTACCTCGTCGTTCTCTACGATGGTGAAGAGCAGGGCGGGCTGCTCGAAGAAGCGGTTTTCCTGGAAGAGATGGAGTTTGTAGAATTTCACGGGGTCGAGGCGGAACTGCACGTCGGTGGCGGGCTTCAGGAGGAAGGGCTTGTCCTTCTTGTATGCCGTCAGCTGCACGGCGATATGTCCCAGTTCCTCCAGACGGTCTCTACCGAACTCCTCGATGAAAAGCTTGGTGTTGGGCTCCACCTCACCCACGGAGCGCACAGTCCAGGCGTTTCCTTCCGCCACCATATACGTATAATGTATATAGTAGTTGCTGTCGTTCACCATATAGGTCTCGAAGCGGGTGCTGGTCACCTCCTTGATATCGATGGGCACGAATGCCAGGTAAGCCGACAGCTTGTTGCCGCCGTCTCGTTCCTGGGCGGGTGCACGAAAGGTCACCTCGCGGTCGGCGGCATCGTATTCGTCCACGTTCATGTCCACCTCGGTGTCATGCTCGTTGAGGATCGACTTGATGCTCCTGCTGTCGTTGCGCAACTCGGTGCCTGCGTGTTCCTCAGCCCGCTGCTTGGCATCCATCTTGGCGTTGATCATCTTGCCCATGGTGTAGTCGTCCTGCTCCACCACCACTACGTCGTGCACCGACGTGGGAATCTGGAATCCGTCCTCGTCCTCCACCAGGACAATGTCCTTGCCCTGGAATCCTGCGACCTTTCCGCCGCCGGTTTCACTCAGAAACCTTACCTTGTCTCCTATTTTCACTTTATATCTTCTTTTAGTATTTCGCCTACAAAATTACAAAAAATATCGGAGTTGCGAAAACAATATGATAAACTTTTACCAATTCCTTGCATAAAATAATAAAAATATGTATCTTTGCAGCGAAAATCAAAATCAATCATTAATTATTCATGAAACGAGTATTACTTGCTTTACAGTTGCTCTTTGCGGTAATCTGTGTACAAGCCCAAATGCTGGACCCAGTGAAGTTTTCGACGCAGTTGAAGACCAACGGCTCGGCAGAGGCTGAAATTGTGTTCAACGGTAAGATCCAGTCTGGATGGCACGTCTATTCCACCAACCTGGGCAACGACGGTCCCATCTCCGCCTCCTTCAACGTGAACAAACTGGAGGGTGTGGAACTGGTGGGAAAGCTGCAGCCCCGTGGCCACGAGATTTCCAACTTCGACGCCCTCTTCGGTATGAAGCTACGTTACTTCGAGGGCAGCGTCACCTTCGTGCAGAAGGTGAAGTTCACCCAGCCCAAGTACAACATCGACGTCTATCTGGAGTATGGCGCCTGCAACGACCAGAACTGTCTGCCGCCCAGCGAGGCGAGTTTCAAGAGCAGTGGAAAGTCGCCTGCTGTAGACGCTCCCGCCAAGGCTGACGAGAAGACAGAAGAGACCAAGGCAGACCCCGCCCTGGCAGCCAAGGCGAAGGCAGACTCCCTCGCCCAGCTTGCCCAGGCAAGCGGCGACAGCGCCCAGGCAGCACCCGTACCCGCCCTCTCCGATACCGACGGCAAGGCACTATGGAAGCCCGTGGTAAAAGAGTTGCAGGCATTCGGCGGCACCGCCAGCGACATCGCCAACCACTCCCTCTTCTACATCTTCATCGTGGGATTCATCGGCGGACTCCTCGCCCTGGTGATGCCCTGCATCTGGCCCATCATCCCAATGACCGTGAGCTTCTTCCTGAAGCGTGCCAAGAACGACAAGAAGAAGGGTATCCGCGATGCCGTGACCTACGGTCTGAGCATTGTGGTAATCTATCTGGTATTGGGTCTCGCCGTGACAGCCATCGCTGGTCCCAGCACGCTCAACGCCCTTTCTACGAGCGCCGTGTTCAACATCATCCTCTTCTGTCTCCTCGTGGTCTTCGCCCTCTCCTTCTTCGGATGGTTTGAGATCAAGCTGCCCGACAGCTGGGGAAATGCCGTAGACAACAAGGCATCGAGCACCACGGGACTGATCAGCATCTTCCTGATGGCGTTCACCCTCGTGCTCGTCAGCTTCTCCTGCACCGCACCCATCATCGGCCTGCTCCTGGTGCAGACTGTGACCTCCGGCGACTGGCTCGCCCCCACCGTCGGCATGCTGGGCTTCGCCCTCGCCCTCGCCCTTCCGTTCACTCTCTTCGCCCTCTTCCCCTCATGGCTGAAGTCAGCACCCAAGTCGGGTTCCTGGATGGAGACCATCAAGATCGTGCTGGGCTTCGTGGAGCTGGCGTTCTCGCTCAAATTCCTCAGCGTAGCCGACCTTGCCTACGGCTGGCACATCATGGACCGCGAGGTGTTCCTCTCCCTGTGGATCGTCATCTTCGCCCTGCTCGGCCTCTACCTCATAGGCAAGCTGAAGTTCCAGGTGGATGCTATCGGCGGCGACATCCAGAAGCCGATGCCCGTGGCGTGCATCATGCTGGGTCTCTGCTCGCTGGCATTCTCGGTGTATATGCTCCCCGGTCTCTGGGGCGCTCCCTGCAAGGCTGTCAGCGCCTTCGCACCGCCTGTCAACACGCAGGACTTCAACCTCAACAACAAGACAGTGGAGGCTCACTACAAAGATTATGAGTCGGGTATGGCAGCAGCCAAGTCGCAGGGTAAACCCGTGCTGATTGACTTCACCGGTTTCGGCTGCGTCAACTGCCGCAAGATGGAGGCTTCCGTATGGACTGATGCGAGCGTGGCAGACAAGCTGGAGAAGGACTACGTACTGATTTCTCTCTACGTAGACGACAAGACCCCGCTGCCCGAGCCGATGGAGGTGACGTTCAATGGCGAGAAGCGCACTCTGCGCACCGTGGGCGACAAGTGGAGCTACCTGCAGGCAAGCAAGTTTGGCGCCAACGCCCAGCCGTTCTATGTGGCAGTAGACAATGATGGCAATCCCCTCACCGCCTCCTTCAGCTTCAAGGAGGATGTCAGCGCCTACCTCGATTTCCTCAACAAGGGACTGGAGAATTTCAAGAAATAAAGGAACGCTGAGTCACCTATGTCCAGAGGGCTGCAATCTCTTCACAAATTGAGGGATTGCAGCCCTTTTCCATATGTCGTTATAGCCACGAGTATATACCTCTATGCCACTTGAGGTTAACCTCATGCTACGTAATGGTAAAAATAACCTGGTATGAGATTTAATACAGCTTGTCCTATGCGACAATAAGGGTCGGACGAATGCGCATTGCTTTTAAAAGGAATCGTACCAGGTTATTTTTTAACGGTTACACAATGTCCAACGCACCACATGGCAAGTAAGTCACCCCTACAACTTCGTCCAGTCGAGGCTGCGGATGAATGCAAGGGTCTTCACCCAGTCGCAGTCGAGGCAGAAGGGGATGGGATAGTCGGGGGTGTTACAATAGGACAGCACCAGGTCGGCATCATCATCGTTGAAAAGGCGGTGGTCGATTGTCGCCTGCTTGAAGATGGTGGTCACCATGTAGCGGTTCTTGTTTTTCACGTCCTTCAGACGGCGCTGATAGACGGTAACGAGCTGGTTCATCGCCAACGCCTGTTCGTTGAGCAGGCGGATGTGTGCGTTGAGGGTGTCGAGGTTGACACTGTCGGAGAGCATCTCCGAAGGCTGTAGCACACGCGAGCGCAAGTAGCCCATTGCGTCATATTTGAACACCGCCTCTTTGCGTACCTCCAGGCTCAGCGTGCTGTCATTGAGCGTCTTGTAGGAGGTCTTCACTATCTCGTTCAGCACGTCCTGTGCGTAGGCGGCAGGTGCCATCAGTGTCACCATCACCGCCAGCAAAATGCTTTTGCCTTGCATATTTATCAATTATTAATTATCAATTATCAATTAGCTTGTATGTCTTACGAGGAAGATGCTGTGGTCGATGCAAGAGGGCAGCTCTTCCTTGTAGTGGGTCACCATGATCATGGTCTTGTTCTTGCGGCGGCAGAAGGCGTCTATCACGTCCTTCACGAGTTGGCGGTTTCTGTTGTCAAGTCCGTGGAGCGGCTCGTCGAGGATGAGCAGCTCGGGGTCCTTGACAAAGGCACGCGCGAGCAGCACCAGTCGCTGCTCGCCGCTGGAGAGCTTGAGGAAGCCGCGCTCCTCCAGTCCTTCCAGCCCGAAGACCGACATCCAGAAGCGACACACCTCGTAGTCTTCCTCCCGGGGCTTCACGTAGAGTCCCACGGAGTCCATCAGTCCGCTCGCCACGATGCGTATGGCTGGCATGTCACGCTGGTAGGAGCGGTGCAGTTCGGGGGATACGTAGCCGATGTGCTTCTTGATATCCCAGATGCTCTCGCCGCTGCCCCGAGGATAGCCGAAGAGGGCGATGTCGCAGGCATAGCTCTGCGGGTTGTCGGCGCAGACGAGGCTCAGGAGGGTCGACTTTCCGGCTCCGTTCTGTCCGCTGAGCGCCCATCGCTCGCCGTTGAGCACGGTCCAGTCAAGGTCCTTGAGGATGATGCGCTCTCCATACTGTATGCGCACCTTGTTCATCCTGATGACCTCTGGGTTGTGGTACTCCCTCTCGCTGTTGTAGGGCAGGGAGAGGATCGCCTGCTCCTTTTCGGGGTCGAGTACGCGGTCGTAGCGGATGCCGCCGTTCTTCTCTCTCTCTGCGAGGAAGTCTGCCTTTGGCGTCTTGGGATGCACGGTCTTGCCGCTGACCTCCACCACGTGGGTGATGAAGTCGGGTATGTCGTCGCTCTTGCTCAGCACGAGGATGATCTGCAGGGCGCGCTCGGAGGAGAGGCTCCTGAGCAGTTCCTTGAGCTGCTCGCGGGTCTCGGCGTCGAGGCCGATGAAGGGGTTGTCCATGATGAGCACGCGTGGCTCGGCAAAGAGGGTGGAGGCGAGCTTGAACTTGCGCAGCTCGCCGCTGGAGAGCAGGATGACGTACTTGTCGAGGAAGTGCTCCATGTGGAAGAGGCGGTAGATGTGCTGCTGCAGCTGTCTGCGTTTGGGCGTGTCTTCTCCCGCCATGCGGAATGCCTCCTCCAGCTTGTCCCTGACGATGGGTGTGGACTCGTCTATCTCCAGCTGGTTCCACCGCTGCTGGAGGAAGTAGGTGTGGTCGTTGTCTCCGCCGTAGGTGTCGCGGAAGGTGATGTACTTGATGTTGTCGCTCACCATCCTCTTGTCGCTGGGCGCGAAGTCATAGTGCGGGTCGCTTCCCAGCAGCGGGTGGCTGCCCACGATGATGTCTACGAGCATCGACTTGCCTCCGCCGTTGGGTCCCACGATGGCGATGTGCTCGCCGTCGAGTGCCTCGAAGTTCACCGGCTCCGCCATGCGCCACTCGGGCATGCGGGTTACTCCGTTCTCTATCTTGATGATTGTCTGCATGATAATTCTCTCTTTTTGTATTTATGTTAATGTGCTATCCTCGCCTGGTTGCGCTGCACGAAGTCCTTCCAACCGCTGTAGTGCTTGTCGCCGGTCTCGGGCCTCCCCATCTGCAGGAAATGGCAGTAGGCGGCACCGAGTGCGTCGGTGGCGTCCATGAACTTGGGCATCTCGTCCTCCTGGATGTGGAGGAGGCGTTGGAGCATTCCTGCCACCTGCTGCTTCGAAGCCTGTCCCTGCCCGGTGATCGCCATCTTGATCTTGAGGGGCGCATACTCGCGGATGGGCACACCACGCTGGATGGCGGCAGCTATCGCCACGCCCTGCGCCCTGCCGAGCTTAAGCATCGACTGCACGTTCTTGCCGAAGAAGGGGGCCTCGATCGCCATCTCGTCGGGCAGGTACTCGGCGATGATGCCCGTGACCCGCTCGAAGATCTTGCCGAGCCTGAGGTAAGGGTCGCTCTCCTTCCTCATGTCGATGACGCCCATGGAAACGAGCTGCGCCTTGTTGCCCTCCACGCTGATCACTCCGTATCCCATGACGTTGGTGCCGGGGTCGATGCCGAGGATGATCTTCTCGGGCTTCATCGGTCCATGTAGGGGTTGTGCGCCAGTTCTTCACCGATGGAGGTGTAGTTGCCGTGTCCGGGCAGCACCTGGGTGGTGTCGGGGAGCTGGGCGAGCAGTCGCAGGCTGTTGATGATCTGGAACATGGAGCCGCCGGGGAAGTCGGTCCTGCCGATGGAGCTGTGGAAGAGGGTGTCTCCGGTGAACGCCACCTGTTCCTCCTTGCAATGGAAGGTGACGGAGCCGCGCGTGTGACCCGGGGTGGGGATAATCTCGAACTCGTGGCTGCCGAAGCGGATGATCTCGTCTTCATCGAAGAAGTGGCCGATAGCTGGCATCTCGCAGTCGAGGGTCATCTGGTAGAACGTCTCTGCCTGCTTGGCGAGGTGCTTCATCAGGCTCTCGTCCTGTGCCGCCACCTCGGGTTTGAGTCCGAACTCGCTGTAGATGGTATCGTTGCCGAAGTTATGGTCAAGGTGCCCGTGGGTAACGAGCAGGTGGACAGGCTTCAAGTGGTTGTCTTTGATGTAGTCGGCGATCGCCTTGCGCTCCTCGGGGTAGAATGCTCCGCAGTCGATGATGACGCATTCCTTCGTCTCGTCGCTCACCACATAGCAGTTCTCCTGGAGCATGTTGCATTGGAAGCGTTCAATGTGTAGCATATTGTTCCTTTCTTCTTTAAATCTTTTTTTGTATTCCTTTACAAATGGACTGTCTTTAGCAGGGCACGTAGACCAGCTGCTTGTCCTGCGCAAACCACTCCTCGTCAAAGAACTGGCTCAAGGGCGTGATCTCCGAGACGTTCCTGTATGCCTTCAGTTCCTCCGCCAGGTTGCCACCCTTGAGGCAGAAGAGTCCGTTGGGCATGGCGTTCATTCCGCCTTTCTTGAAGTTCTTCCTGATGATTTTCATCAGGTCGGGCAACTGCATCACGGCGCGGCTCACCACGAAGTCGTATTTCCCCTTCTCGTCCTCCCCGCGCAGGTGCTCGGCGGTGAGGTTCTGCAGCCCTATCGCCTTCGCCACCTCGCTGGCTACGAGAATCTTCTTGCCCGTTCCGTCGATGAGCTTGAAGCGGCACTCGGGGAAGAGGATGGCAAGGGGGATGCCGGGGAACCCTCCGCCGCATCCGAAGTCGAGAATCTCGGTGCCGGGACGGAAGTTGATGGCCTTGGCGATGGCCATGGAGTGAAGTACGTGGTGCTCATAGAGGTTGTCTATGTCCTTGCGGCTGATCACGTTGATCTTGGCGTTCCACTCACGGTAGAGCTGGTCGAGCTGCGCCACCTGTCTCTGCTGCGTGTCCGTGAGATGGGGAAAGTATTTGTTTATAATGTCCATAAAGCTTGCTTGATTGGCATAACGGTTGCAAAGGTAGTGTTTTTTTTCGAGAATCGGTCAAAAAAACGTCTTTTTTAACGATTAGTGGCATCCATATTTGGTAAAACCTAAAAAAAAACGTACCTTTGCAGCCGCTAATCAATTTCAATATTTAAGGATAATGGATATAAAGGCAGCTTTGTTTGACCTCGACGGTGTCGTTTTCGACACGGAGAGCCAATATACCGTCTTCTGGGGTATGATCGGCAAGGAGTATCATCCCGAGATAGAGGATTTCGCCCATCTCATCAAGGGCCAGACGCTTGTGCAGATTTACGGCAAGTATTTCTCCGACGGACAGGCGTTCGTCCACGCAGAAGGCTTCGGGAGCGTGGAAGAAGAGCAGGCGAAAATCACCGCCCGACTCGATAAATTCGAGCAGCACATGAACTATGAGTACATCCCCGGCTTTGAGGACTTCGTGATAGACCTCAGAGCGCACGGCGTGAAATGCGCCGTAGTGACGAGCAGCAACATCCAGAAGATGCTCAACGTGTACGCGGAGCATCCAGAGTTCAAGGCTTACTTCGACCGCGTGCTGACGAGCGAGGACTTCGCCCGGAGCAAGCCCGACCCCGACTGCTACCTCAAGGGAGCCGCCTGCTTCGATGCCAAGCCCGAGGAGTGCGTGGGCTTCGAGGACAGCTTCAACGGACTGAAGGCGGTGCGTGGCTCAGGGGCGTTCACCATGGGACTCGCTACCACCAACCCCAAGGAGGCCATCAAGGGCTTCTCTGACCACGTCATCGACAACTACCTGGGCTTCGGCTACGACGAGCTGTCGGCAATCGTTTCAGCGGCGCGATAAGCAGCCGCCATGTTCAACCAAAACTTTAAGCAAATGGGATATTTGTCTACTGACAAGAAAAAGATAACCGCCAAGACCTTCGCCGAGATGAAGCAGGCTGGCGAGAAGGTGACCATGCTCACCGCATACGACTTCACCACCGCAGGCATCATCGACGCAGCTGGCATCGACAGCATCCTAATAGGCGACTCCGCCTCCAATGTGATGGCAGGCAACATCAACACGCTGCCCATCACCCTCGACCAGATGATTTACCATGCCCGCAGCGTGGCGCGTGCCGTCAACCATGCCATGGTGATCTGCGACATGCCCTTCGGCAGCTACCAGATAAGCCGCGAGGAAGCCTTGTGCAATGCCTGCCGCATGATGAAGGAGACGGGCGTGGACGCACTGAAACTGGAGGGCGGCGTGGAGATTTGCGGCACCGTGAAGGCAATGGTGGACGCTGGCATCCCCGTGCACGGCCACCTGGGGCTCACGCCGCAGAGCGTCAACAAGTTCGGAGGCTATGGCATCCGTGCCAAGGAGGAGGCAGAGGCGGAGAAACTCCTGAGCGACGCCATCGCCCTCGACAAGGCGGGCGTGTTCGCCATCGTATTGGAAAAGGTTCCCGCGAAGCTGGCCGCCGAGGTGAGCCGCCAGGTGAAAGCCGTGACCATCGGCATCGGTGCCGGAAACGGGTGCGACGGTCAGGTGCTGGTCTACGCCGACGCATTGGGAATGACCCAGGGCTTCAAGCCCAAATTCCTGCGACATTTCGCCCAGGTGGGCGAGGAAATGACGAGGGGCGTGAAGGCGTACGTGGAAGCCGTGAAGACCTGCGACTACCCCAGCATCGACGAGAGCTATTAAGAGATACAAAGAAGGTAAAGAGATTGTAAGATGGATACACAGAATACCCCCGTACATATCAAGTTGTGGCACCGAGAGTTTTGGTGGATGGCAATTGCCAACCTGCTGTTGATGATGAGCGCCTACATGCTCGTCCCCGCCCTGCCGCCTTACCTGCGAGGGGAGGGCTATGATGCCCTTCATGTGGCAGGCGTGATGGGCATCTACGGTGTCGGGGTATTCGCCTTGGGCGGCTTCTGCTCCTACCTGGTGCAGCGTTATCGCCGCAATCATGTGTGCCAGCACGCCATTCTCGGCGTGGTGCTGTCCATCGCCCTGCTCTATTACCTGGAGTTCGTGCTCAACGTGAAATTGGAGTACTGGATGATTTTCTGCGCCCGTTTCCTCCAGGGAGCTTTCCTTGGACTGGCACAGATGACGCTGTCGAGTACGCTGGTAATCGATACCAGCGAGTCGTTCCAGCGCACGGAGGCCAACCATACGGCAGCTTGGTTCTCGCGCTTCGCCCTGTCGCTGGGGCCCGTTGCCTCACTGCTTGTGGGGCGTTGGTTCGGCTATGGCTGGGTGCTTGTGGCAGCTTGTGGCTTCGCCCTGGCAGCGTGGGTGCTGATAGCCATGGTGAAGTTTCCCTTCAAGGCGCCCTCCGACACGATGAGGATGTATAGCCTCGACCGCTTCTTCCTGCCCCAAGGCACGCTGCTCTTCTTCAACTTGGCGATGGTAGCAGCGGCAGTGGGGCTCCTCTTCTCGCAGGCGCAGACAGAGACATTCTACGCCATGCTGATGGTGGGCTTCTTCCTAGCCCTGCTGGCGGAACGTTACGCCTTCGCCAACGCCGATCTTAAGAGCGAGGTGGTTAGTGGCCTGATCATGATGGTAGCTGGCGTGATGATTATGTATACCCATCATGTTACGGCGGTGACCTATGTCTCCCCGGCATTGATAGGCTTCGGCATCGGTGCAGTCGGCAGCCGCTTCCTGTTGTTCTTCATCAAGTTGGCAAAACACTGCCAGCGGGGAACGAGCCAAAGTTCCTTCTTCCTGGCGTGGGAGCTGGGACTGAGCCTCGGGCTCTTCGCCGGGGTGATGGAGCGGGGCAAGATTCTCACTCTTTGTCTGTGCCAGCTGGCGGTGAGTCTCTTTTTGTATAATGTTCTTGTGCACCCTTGGTATGTGAAGCACAAGAACAGATAAATTCTTTTTCTTCTACGTTTTTATGGGTTCACCACGTTCTGCGGGTGCCCCTCAATGAAAGCCTTGAGGTTTTCCGATATCACTTTGTTGAGCCGGGTGCGTGCCTCGATGGTACACCATGCGACGTGGGGCGTGATGTAGGCATTGGGCTCCATGAGGAGGGGGTTGTCGGCTGATGGCGGCTCCTGCGTCATCACGTCGGCGCAATAGGCTCCCAGGGTACCCTCGTGCAGTGCACGTGCCACGGCTTCCTCGTCCACCAGCGCCCCCCTTCCCGTGTTGACCAATATAGCAGTCTTCTTCATCTTCTTGAGTGTTTCGGCGTTGATGAAATGGTGGGTGCCGCCGGTGAGCGGACAGTGAAGCGACAGGACGTCGGAGACGGCAAGCAGCTCGTCCTTCTCCACCTTCTTGATGCCCTCGGGCAGTTCGTCCTGTGCCTTGCTGGTGCAGGCGTACACATTCATGCCAAAGGCGAGGGCGATGCTCGCCACCTTCTTGCCGATATTGCCCAGTCCCATGATGCCGAAGTTCTTGCCGGATATCTCCATCAGCGGCGTGTCCCAGTAGCAGAAGTCGGGCTTTGCCGACCAAGCTCCCTCGCGGCTCCCCATGGCATAGTGCTCCACGCGGTTGGCAACGGCGAGTATGTGGGCGAAGGTAGCCTGTGCCACGCTGTCAGTGCTGTAGGCTGGAACGTTGGTCACCGTAATGCCGCGCTCCTTTGCCGCCTGGATGTCCACGGCGTTGAATCCCGTTGCCTGCACGCCGATGTATTTAAGCCGTGGCAACCTATCGAGGGTCTCCGCATCCATCTTCACCTTATTAATAAGTACTGCGTCAGCATACCTCGCCCTCTCCACCTTCTCGGTGTCTGCGGTTCGGGGGTAGGCAGTGACTGTGCCCAATTTCTCCAGGGCATCCCAGTTGAGGTCGCCCGCATAGCAGGCGTATCCGTCTAAGATAACAATGTTCATGTCTCTACTTTTTACTCTTTATTGGTTTATGACAGGGCAAAGTTACTGCTTTTTATCGAACCTGCAAAATTGATTGCCGGAAAAATGAAGCTACAGTACACCGTGATGCAGAATACGACATAAATATGCAAAGTTCTCACAGAAAAGCATAATAATCTGTAAGTTTTTCGCACAAAATGCTAAAAATGTGCAGAAATATTTGGTAGTTTGGATTAAAATATGTAATTTCGCAGAAGTTAAGAACTAAAACATAATACAAGATGAAGAAGTACAACTTTAATGCAGGTCCCTCGATGCTCCCACGCGAAGTCATCGAGAACACAGCTAAGCAGATTTTGGATTTCAATGGTTCAGGTCTCTCATTGATGGAAATCAGCCACCGTGCGAAGGATTTCCAGCCAGTAGTTGACGAGTGCGTCTCCTTGTTCAAGGAGTTGCTCGACATTCCTGAGGGTTATTCCGTAGTCTTCCTTGGCGGTGGTGCCTCGCTCCAGTTTATGCAGATTCCTGCCAACTTCCTCATCAAGAAGGCTGCCTACGTCAACTCCGGCACTTGGGCGAAGAAGGCGATGAAAGAGGCTAAGCATTTTGGTGAGGTCGTGGAGATTGCCTCGTCCTCCGATGCCAACTATGCCTACTATCCTCAGTTTGAGGGCAAGGAACCCAAGGACGCCGACTATCTGCACATCACCACCAACAACACCATTTACGGCACTGAGATTCGCCGTGACCCCGACGTGGCTGTACCACTGATTGCCGACATGAGCTCAGACATCATGAGCCGCCCTGTGGATGTGTCGAAATACAAGGCAATCTATGCAGGTGCGCAGAAGAATCTCTCTATGGCGGGTGTCACCGTCATCATCGTGAAGGACGACGAACTGGGCAAGGCTCCGCGCGAGATTCCCACGATGCTCGACTATCGCACCCACGTGGACAAAGGCAGCATGTTCAACACTCCACCTGTAGTGCCTATCTACACCCTTATGGAGAACCTGCGCTGGCTGAAGAAGAACGGCGGAGTGGAGGCAGCCGACAAGCGCGCCCATGAGCGTGCCGACGTACTCTATGCCGAAATTGACCGCAACAAACTCTTCAAAGGCACGGTAGACGATGCCTCTCGCTCACTGATGAACATCTGTTTCGTGATGAACGACGAGTATGCCGAACTGGAGAAACCCTTCCTCGAATTTGCCACAGGCAAGGGCATGGTGGGCATCAAGGGTCATCGCTCCGTGGGCGGATTCCGCGCCAGCTGCTACAATGCACAGACCATGGAAGGCGTCAACGCCTTGGTTAAGGCTATGCAGGAGTTCGAGGCAAACCACTAATAACAATTAATAATTAGGAATTAACAATTGGGCAATGTCGCTTCGTCGGCGGCATTGCTTCTCAAAATACCGGCTATTTATGAAAGTATTGGTAGCAACAGAGAAACCGTTTGCGGCAGCTGCCGTGAATGGCATCAAGAAAGAGATAGAGCAGGCTGGCAACGAGTTGGTCTTGCTGGAGAAATATACGGAGAAGGCACAGCTCCTGGAGGCTGTCAAAGATGCGGATGCGATGATTATCCGCTCTGACAAGGTGGATGCCGAGGTGCTCGACGCAGCCAAGAACCTGAAGATTGTGGTGCGTGCCGGTGCCGGCTACGACAACATCGATCTCGTCGCAGCCACAGCACACAACGTGGTGGCGGAGAATACGCCCGGACAGAACTCCAATGCCGTAGCCGAACTGGTGTTCGGACTGCTGGTGTTCACCGTGCGCAACTTCTACAACGGCAAGGCTGGCTCAGAACTGAAAGGCAAGAAACTGGGTATCCTCGCCTTCGGCAACGTGGGACGCAACGTGGCACGCATCGCCAAGGGATTCGGCATGGAGGTGTCGGCATACGATGCATTCTGCCCCGCCGACGCGATAGAGGCAGCCGGTGTGCATGCCGTCAAGAGCCAGGACGAGCTGTTCCAGACTTGCGACATCGTTTCCCTGCATATTCCCGCCACTCCCGAGACGATAAAAAGCATCGACTACAAGACCGTGGGACAGATGCCCAAGGGCGGCATCCTCATCAACACCGCCCGCAAAGAAGTGATCAACGAGACTGAGCTGCTAAAGTTGCTGGAGGAGCGCGAGGACCTGAAGTTCATCACCGACATCAAGCCCGATGCCGACGCAGACTTCGCCAAGTTCGAGGGCCGCTATTTCTCTACCCCCAAGAAGATGGGAGCACAGACTGCCGAGGCTAACATCAACGCAGGTATCGCAGCCGCCCAGCAAATTAACGCCTTCTTCAAGGACGGATGCACAAAATTCCAAGTAAACAAGCAATAAAACAAATGATTGTACGCTCGCAGGGGATGCTACGGCCTCCCTTGTGGGCTTTTGTGTTTTTAGAGAATCCAAATTACAAACGAACGTTCATATATGGCAATCATAAAACCATTCAAGGGCATCAGACCACCCAAGGAGCTGGTGGAGCAGGTGGAGTCCCGCCCCTACGATGTTCTCAATTCCGAAGAAGCCCGCACCGAGGCTGGGGACAACGAGAAGAGTCTTTACCACATCATCAAGCCCGAAATCAATTTCGAACCAGGTACGTCGGAGTACGATTCCCGCGTGTATGAGAGTGCGAAGGAACAGTTCCAGAAGTTCCAGGACAAGGGTTGGCTGGTGCAGGATGACAAGGAGCAGTATTACATCTACGCACAGACCATGAACGGCAAGACACAGTATGGGCTTGTGGTAGGTGCCTACGTGGACGATTATATGACAGGGGTCATCAAGAAACATGAGCTGACCCGCCGTGACAAGGAGGAGGACCGCATGATACATGTGCGCGTTTGCAACGCCAACATCGAACCTGTATTCTTCGCCTATCCAGACAACAGTGTGCTCGACGCACTGATGATGCGCTACACAGCCACGGAGCCGGAGTATGACTTCATCGCCCCCGTCGACGGCTTCCGCCACCAGTTTTGGGTGGTAAACGATGACAAAGACATCGAGACCATCACTGCAGAATTTGCAAAGATGCCCCATCTCTATATTGCTGACGGCCATCACCGTTCCGCCGCCGCCGCCCTCGTGGGTGCCGAGAAGGCCAAACAGAACCACAACCACACGGGCAAGGAGGAATACAACTATTTCATGGCTGTATGCTTCCAGGCAAGCCACCTCACCATCCTCGACTACAACCGTGTGGTGAAAGATTTGAACGGTCTCTCTTCCAAGCAGTTTTTAAAGGCATTGGAGAAGAATTTTGAGGTGGTGAAGAAAGGTAAGGAGAACTACAAACCAATACAGCTGCATGAGTTCTCGCTCTATCTCGACGGTGAATGGTACAGTCTCATGGCAAAAGAAGGAACCTACGATGACCATGACCCGATAGGCGTACTTGACGTAGATATCTCCTCGCGACTGATACTCGATGAGATTTTGGGCATCAAGGACTTGCGCTCCGACAAGCGTATTGACTTCGTGGGCGGTCTCCGCGGACTTGGTGAACTGAAGCGCAGGGTAGACAGCGGCGAGATGCGCATGGCACTAGCACTCTATCCCGTGAGCATGCAGCAGATTATGGACATCGCCGACAGTGGCAAGATTATGCCGCCCAAGGCAACCTGGTTCGAGCCAAAATTACGAAGCGGTCTGGTTATTCATAAACTCGATTAGATGATAGACGAATACAAAACCATATCGGACAAGGTGGGCGAGGGATATTACACCGAGAAACGGAGTAAGTTCCTCGCTTTCGCCCATCATGTGACAAGCACCGAGGAGGTGAAGGAGATTGTTGCAGGGTATCGCAAAAAATATTATGATGCCCGCCATTGTTGTTATGCCTATATGCTGGGGCCAGAGCGGGAGGATTTCCGTGCCAATGACGACGGCGAACCTTCTTCCACGGCAGGCAAACCGATTCTCGGACAGGTTAACAAGGCAGAACTGACCGACATCCTGGTCGTTGTCATCCGCTATTACGGAGGCGTGAACTTGGGTACGGGCGGCTTGATTGTTGCCTATCGTGAGGCTACTGCCGACGCTTTGGCACACTGCGAGGAGGTGATGAGGCAGGTGGAGGAAACCGTGACCTACGACTTTACCTATCCGATGATGAACGACGTGATGCGCATCGTCAAGGAAATGAACCCGCGCATCGTGGGCCAGGTGTTCGACAACACCTGCACCATCAAACTGTCTATTCGCAAGAGCGAGGCGGAGATGCTCCGCAATCGCCTCCACAAACTCTCGTTTGACTAAAATCATGAAATTAGGAGATGTCATTTCTGTAAAGGAACAAATAATAATCAACATTAGTTATGATTTTTGGAGAAAATCTTATTTTTTCTTCGATTATATTTTGCCCTTTGCGAGATTTGGAGTAACTTTGCGCTCGCATTATCAAAATAAAATAAGGATATGAACACAAAGGAAATTCCAGTACTGTTGCTTACAGGTTACTTAGGCAGTGGCAAGACAACCCTGCTGAACAAAATCTTGGCAAACCAAAAAGGTATCAAGTTCGCAGTCATCGTGAATGACATCGGCGAGGTGAACATCGACGCCGACTTGATAGAGAAAGGTGGAGTCGTGGGCAAGAAGGACGACTCTCTTGTGGCATTGCAGAACGGTTGCATCTGCTGCACCCTGAAAATGGACTTGGTGGAGCAACTGAAGGAAATCGTCGATATGAAGAAGTTCGACTACATCGTCATCGAAGCCAGTGGCATCTGCGAGCCCGCTCCCATAGCACAGACCATCTGCTCCATCCCTACCCTGGGACCAGAATACATCAAGAATGGCGTACTGAGACTCGACAGTATCGTGACGGTAGTGGACGCCCTCCGCATGAAGGACGAGTTCGGCAACGGCGACGACCTCATGAAGGACGACATCGACGAGGAGGACCTGGCATCGCTCGTCATCCAGCAGATAGAGTTCTGCAACATTATCCTGCTCAACAAGTCAGCAGAAGTGGAGCCCAAGGAGCTGGACAAGCTGAAGCAGATCGTCCGCGCCATCCAGCCCAAGGCAGAAATCTTCGAATGCAACTATGGCGACGTGGAACTCAATGACATCGTGAACACCCATAAGTTTGATTTCGAAAAAGTGGCAACCTCCGCCGGCTGGATTCAGGAGATAGAGGCAGAGCGCAATGGCAAGCATCATGATGATGACGATGATGACGACGAGCATGAGCATCACCATCATCACGACCACGACGAGCATAAACACCATCATCATCACGACCACAACGAGCATGAGCACCATCATCATGATCACGACCATGAAGGCGGCGAGGTGGAAGAATACGGCATTGGCACCTTCGTGTATTATAACCGCAAGCCTTTCGATCTGGTGCTCTTCGATGAGTTCGTGGCAAGGAAGTGGCCTCGCGACGTCGTGCGTGCCAAGGGCATCTGCTATTTCAGCGACGAACGCGATATGTGTTACGTATTCGAACAGGCTGGCAAACAGAAGACTGTCAAACAAGCAGGCCAGTGGTTGGCAACCATGCCCAAGCCACAACTTGATGAGCTGCTTGCCCGCGAGGAGCGACTCCGAAAGGAGTGGGACGAAAAGGTGGGCGACCGCATGATCAAAATCGTATTCATCGGTCAACACTTGCAGAAAGAGGCAATCTGCACAGAACTTGACAAGTGCCTTTCCTCCCTCTGAGGAATAAAGGTATTTTTTTGACCATATCCGCTTGAGAACTGTCAAAACTCAACCGTCAGGAGTGGAAAAATGGGAAGATGAGGAGAAAAAATGTCCAATTAAGGCTATTTTTTCTCCTCATTTTACATTAATTCGTTTTTTTTTGTTAATTTTGCACCCGGATTTTATTAGTAAGAAAACAAAATACGAATGAAGATTGATTTCAGAGCAGCCTGGATGAAGGATTTTGACGGATGCTGGAGAGTTATTGACGGGGCTCGGCAGCAAATGATTGCGTCCGGCCGACACCAGTGGACAAACGATTATCCTTCAAAAGAAGACATCAAGAACGACCTCAACAACGGCAATGCCTACGTGCTGACCGTTGATGAAAGAATTGCCGTATATGGCGCCGTCATCCTGAACGGAGAGCCGAGATACGAGTTCCTTGACGGGAAATGGATGACCTATGGCAATTACTATGTCATCCACCGCTTCGCCACACTCCCCGAATTGCAGAGGGAAGGCTTTGCCAAGATTTTCCTGCAGAAGACCAACAGCCTCTGCGAGATGGAGCACATACCGAGCATCAAGGTCGACACCAATTTCGACAACCTCCCCATGATTAACCTCCTGTCCTCTCTGGGTTTCTGCATCTGCGGCAATGTCAACTACGGCGAGCGAGGCTCAAGGTTCGCTTTCGAGAAGGTGACAATTCCGCCCAGTGCACAATAAATCGATATTTATATCTTCATTTGTCTTTTTTGGGGTAAAAGTTTGGTCATAATATTTTTTTGGCGTATCTTTGCATGAAAAGATATAGCATATGAATGAACAGTTACCCTTGATGAAGCAGCTGGTGGAAGAACTCAACGCTGCCTCAGAAGCATATTATAACGGTAAGGCCGAACTGATGACCGACTACGAGTGGGACCAGAAGTTTGACCAACTCAAGCAGCTTGAGGAAGAGAGCGGCGAGATATTGCCCAACTCCCCCACCAACAAGGTCTCCGAAGATTCCATCTCCGGCCAAAAGGAGGAGCACGAGTTCTCCGCCCTCTCATTGGCAAAAACAAAGAAGGTGGAGGACCTGGCGAAATGGGCGGAATACAAGCCGATATGGATTTCCTGGAAGCTGGACGGACTCACCCTGGTGGTCACTTACGACAACGGAAAACTGACGAAGGTGGTGACCCGTGGCAATGGGCACATCGGCACCAATATCACTCACCTCGCCCCTGCCATTAGCGGTATTCTGCCCAAGATTGGAGAGAAGGGGCACCTTGTCATCCGCGGAGAGGCGGTAATTTCGTACAATGACTTTGAGAGATTCATCATCGAGAGCGACGGTGACTACGCCAACCCCCGCAATCTGGCATCAGGCTCCCTGTCGCTGAAGGATGTAGAGGAGGTAAAACCTCGTCGCATCCTGTGGATTCCCTTCACCTTAGTATATACAGAGAAATCCCTGAAATCCTGGGGAGCACGCATGAAATTCCTTGAGGACCTGGGATTTCATCCCGTGGAGCGCATGCTTATAGAAAAATCCACTATAGAACATATCCAACAGGCAATCGACAGCTTCACCCTAAAGGTCACCAACAAGAGCAACCCCTACCCTGTTGACGGACTCGTCATCTCCTACGACGATACGGAATATGCAGCCACAGGCTCTGTCACCGGCCACCATGCCACACGCGCCGGATTCGCATTCAAATGGCAAGACGAGCACGCAGACACCACCCTCGACCACATAGAATGGTCGTGTGCGACCAACAAGATTTCACCTGTAGCCGTATTTGCTCCCGTAGAGTTGGAAGGCACCACCGTAAAGCGTGCCTCCCTCTGCAATATCAGCGAATGTGAACGACTTGGCATCGGCGGAAAGGGTACGAAGCTGCAAGTCATCAAGGCAAACAAGATTATCCCCAAGGTCATCAAGATAACGGAAAAGATCGGCGTACTGGAGATTCCCACGCAGTGCCCCGTCTGTCAAGCACCCACTGCCATCATGGAGAGCGACAGTGCGACGAAGACGCTCCATTGCACCAATACTGCCTGCACGGCCAAGCAACTCAAGAAGTTTGCACGCTTCGTGAGCAAGGAGGGGCTCAACATTGAGGGTATTTCCGAACAGACCGTGGCAAGGTTCATCAACGAGGGATTTATTAAGGAATACGCCGATTTCTACCACCTCAGGGAACATAGCATGCAAATCGCCAGTTTTGAAGGATTTGGCAGAAAGTCGATCAGCAATATGCTCGAGAGCATCGAGAAGAGCCGCACCACCGATGGTCGCCACTTGCTCTATGCCCTGAGCATCCCCCTCTGTGGCAGTGATGTGGCGAAGCGGTTCCTTGACAAGTATAAGTTGAGTGAGCTGATAGGCAAGGCAAGCACCGCCATCTTCGATGACGAGTTTGCCCATATCGACGGAATCGGTCCCGAGAAGAGTGCCAAGTTCATTGAGTGGTTCCGCACCCCGGAGAATCACGCCCGTGTGGGACGCTTGCTTGCCGAGCTTACTGTCCGCGAGGAAGAAACTGTGGAAAAGGGCAACAAATGCGAAGGACTGACATTCGTTGTCACCGGCGATGTTTATCATTTCAAGAACAGGAACGAACTGAAGGCATATATCGAGAAAGAGGGTGGAAAGGTGACGGGAAGCGTCAGCAAGAGCACGGATTTCCTCATCAACAACGATGCCACATCTGCCAGCACCAAGAACAAGAAAGCGCAACAACTTGGCATCGAAATCATTACCGAAGAGCAATTCCTGGAAAGATTTAAAGATGGAAATATTTAAAAATGGAAAATTTTAAAAAGACTGCGATATGAAAGAAAATGACTATAACCGACTGGTAAGTGAGAATCTCAACTACGTAAAGTCTCTTGCCAACAGATTCCGTGGCAAAGGTGTGGAATATGATGACCTTGTGAGCGAGGGATACATGGCAATGGTGGAGGCGGCAAAGAAATACGATGCCTCCCGTGGCTCCGACTTCGTGGCTTACGCCGGTGCCTTCATCAGAAAGGCAATGTCGCAGGCAGTGGAGCAGCAAGCAACCCTCTACCGTGTGCCCAGAGACGAGCGCAAGAAGGTGGCGCGTTCCGCTACCAAGGCAGTTTCGATAGACGCACCATTGAGCGCAGGCAACCAATATACACTGCTCGACATCCTCATCAACAAGGACGCTGAACTGCTGGAAGAAAACGCCATGTTCCGCGAGGTATACGAAGACCTGTGCGCTTGCATAGTCCGGCTCGATGCGAGGGAGCAAGTGGTCATCAAGAAGTTCTATGGCATTGGCACTCCCCACATCACGATGGCTGAGATTGCCGAGGACATGCAATTGAAGCGCGAGCGTGTAAGACAAATCAGAGACAAGGCACTTCGAAAAATCTCCAAGAATACGAGAAGCAAGACTCTCAAGGTATTCCTTAGGAAATAAGAGGGGAAAAACATGGCAAGTATCAACTCCAAAGGGAGCCTGCTTGCCATTATTGTTTGCTCATCTGCTCCTGCCGATACTGTCGGGGTGTGACTCCAAGTCGCTTATAAAAGTTGGAATAAAAACTCTGTCGGGTGCTGAACCCCACCATCTCTGCAATGTCCTCAATGGTCATCTTTCCGAACCTTTTGTCGGCAAGCAAAGACATGGCATCATTGATGCGGTAATCGTTCACCAGTTCCGAGTAGTTCTTGTGGAAACGGGTGGCGCATACAGCAGAGATGTAGCGGGAGTTGGAGTGAAGGTCAGCAGCCAACAAGCGAGTATTGTAATCCTTGTCACGGTATTTCCTTTCTTTAACAAGGATTCTCAAAATCTCATCGTGCAGGCGGTCCTTGGTCTCTTCGCTCAGCAAAATCTGATACTTTGCCATCTTTTCTTTCTTAGGTTTTAAGTTATATTTTGTCATGTCGCTTAGTGATAATTTTCACAAAGATAGCCCTTTTATTTATAACAGCCAAACATTTCGTCGTTTTTTATCAAATTTTATCCAAATTAATTGCAAGAGTCAAATAAAAGCAGTATTTTTGCATCAATTAAAATCAAACGAAGTGGCATTACCGCACATACGAAGAAATATAGACAAAAGATGAAACAACTCTTATGGTTCCTCAGGACATATATCATGCTCGTCATGATATTCTTGATACAGAAACCCATTTTCCTTCTTGTGGAAAATTCATCGGCATCGTCCCCGGTCGATGCCATTTGGTCTTCCATGATTCCTGTCATGTGGCACGGACTGATGCTTGACCTTGCAATTGCCGGATACATCACGTTGCTTCCTGGACTGATGCTGCTGGCGTCCGTGTGGATTCGCAAGGAACTGGTCCGCCCAGTCTTCAACACCTATTTTGGGCTTGTATCGTTCGGAATTTCCCTCTGCTTCACATTGAATGCAGCGCTTTATCCCTTTTGGAAATTTCCGTTGGACAGCACTCCGTTCTCTTACTTTTTCTCCTCTCCCGCAGATGCCTTCGCAAGCACAAGTGTATGGTTCTCCCTGCTGGGAGTGGTGGTCATGGCGGTCTATGCCTGCCTTGTATGGCTGTTGCTGCGTATGCCTGCACCCAAGGGAAGATATGACAAGATGGACCACCATCGCATCCGCACTTCCCTGCTGCTTGTGGCACTGACGGCCCTGCTGATTATCCCCATCCGAGGCGGAATCGACGTGTCTACCAACAATACGGGCAACGCCTACTTCAGCCAGAACGCCTTACTCAACCACGCTGCCGTCAACCCCATCTTCAGCCTGTTGGAATCCGTGGATCACCAGAACGACTTCGGCTCACAATACCGGTTCATGGACGATGCGGAAGCCACAAAGATATTCAAGGCAATGGTCAGCACCAGCGACCACAATACCTATCCTCTACTCACCGAGCAGGCTCGCAAGGATGGGAAACCAGATATTCTGATTGTCATCATGGAGGGTTTTGCCAGTGACATGCTGCCTTCTATGGGCAGCTGCAAAAATGTGGCGGTAGAGCTGGACTCCATCGCACAGCAAGGTGTGCTCTTCACCCGTTTCTATGCCAACAGTTTCCGCACGGACCGCGGACTGGTCTCTATCCTGAGCGGTTTTCCTGCCCAACCCAATACCAGCATCATGCGCTATCCCTCGAAGTCAGCCCACCTGCCCTCACTTGTACGCTCTCTGTCCGAGAACAGAAATTACCAGAGCGCATATTATTATGGCGGCGATGTCAACTTTGCCTTCCAGCGCTCCTATCTAGTGTCGCAGGGATTCCAGGAAATAGTCTCCGACTCTGATTTTCCCATCGCTGACAGGCAGAGCAAATGGGGCGTACCCGACCACATCCTCGCCACTCGCCTCCTTGCCGACCTCAAGAAGCCGAGAGGCAAGAGACCGATGCTGAGGGTGTTACAGACATCAAGCAGCCACGAGCCGTTTGACGTTCCCTACAAGAGGCTGGCAGACAAGCGTTTGAACTCATTTGCCTACACCGACAGCATTATAGGCAACCTGATGCGTGAGTACAGTAAGTTGCCACAATGGAAGAATACACTCGTCATACTGGTCCCCGACCATGTGGGACTGTACAAGGACGATTTGGACTATTCCCAGCGCAACAGATACCAGATTCCGCTCATCCTGACTGGAGGAGCCGTGGCGAAACCTTTGAAGGTGGGCATCATCGGCTCGCAACAAGATATCGCAGCCACCCTTCTGGGACAGTTGAACATCCCTCACGACGAATACCTGTTCAGCAAGAATATGATGAGTGACGATACACCAAAGTTCGCCTTCTTCACGGCACCCGATTTCTTCGGTGTCGTCTCTGAGGAGAACTCCCTCATCTATGATAATAAGGCACAGCGCGCCGTCTATGACAAGGGGGCTAAGTTGGGCTACAACATCAAGAGAGGGCAGGCTTATCTACAGAAACTATTCGATGACATAAACGACAAATGATGACAGAAATTATCCATTACCTGGAACAGACAGACACCCAGTTATTCCTGCTTCTCAACGGCCTACATTGCCATTTCTGGGACACATTCATGTTTCTCTACAGCGGGCGCTTTATCTGGATTCCTCTCTATGCCGCCTTCCTCTACGTCATGTTCAGAAACCATCCGTGGCGTAGCTGCGTTGCCTGCCTGCTGGTCATCGCGCTGCTGGTGACACTCTGCGATCAAACCACCTCAGGGCTTCTGAAGCCACTGGTAGGAAGGCTGCGCCCCAGCAACCTGGAGAATCCAATCGCCCCACTGGTGCATGTTGTAGCCAACTACCGGGGCGGCAGGTACGGATTTCCCTCCTCCCACTCCGCCAACTGTTGGGGGCTCACGTTCTTCGCCCTCCTACTGGTAAGAAATATGAAGCTCGCGATGTTCCTCATTCCCTGGGCTGTGGTTATGACCTACTCACGCGTTTACTTGGGCGTGCACTATCCCGGAGACCTCCTCGTAGGCTTCGTCATCGGCTTCGTCATGGCAAGCCTCTGTTATTATGGCTTCAAACATTTGGGAGGAAAATATGCAGACGGCTTCCGCTCCGATGACACCCGAGACACCCGACACGCTGCACTTCCGGTTATAGTAGGAGCAGCAACAATAACCATCCTGCTGTTCATCAGCGCCATCAAATAAAACAACATTAAACAAGATAAAGAACATGAAGAAAATTACATTTTTAGCATTCGCCGTGGGCATCTTGACAATCACCGCATGCAACAGCAAGAAAGAGTCAAAAACAGAAGTTGCACCGGCAGAGCAGACAGCCGTAAGCGACTCAGCCTTCCAGAAGGCTGCTTCAGGCGACTACAAGAGCCTCGACGGCAGCCGCATTATCACCCTCAACAGCGACTTCACCGTAGCTACTAAAAACCTCGACAAGGAGTACTACAAGTGGGAGTTGGTGACTGCACCGCAGGACAGCACCGCCAACATCATTCTGAACAGAAAGGGGCTTGATGCAGACGTGCAAGAGCAAGCTCTCCTAGACCTCAATGAAGGGAAAATTGTCATCAAGAACGAGACCTTCAGAAAAGGAAAGTAAGCAATTAAAAAGTCACTAAAAGTGTGATGAATTTAAAAAATGCAAGAGGGTGAGCCATAAACATGACCCACCCTCTTATTTTTTTAATCTTACAAAGAAGATTAGCTTTTCGAAGACGAACAATTAAGCCTCTGCGGGAGCATCCTCAGCGGGAGCAGCCTCCTCAGCAGCTGCGGCAGCCTGTGCCTCAGCGGCAGCGGCCTTCTTCTCAGCCACCTTCTTGGCGATTGCCTCGTTCAACTTCTTCTCAGCCTCAAGCTCCTTGGCAGCAGCTTCCTTCTTGGCCTTGGCATCGCCCTCGCGAACAGCATTGTCCTGCTGCTCCTTGCTTGTCTTCCAAGCATCGAAACGCTTCTGGGCCTCAGCCTCATCGAATGCGCCCTTCTTGATACCACCACGAAGGTGCTTCATCAAGTAAACGCCCTCGCTCTTGAGGATGTTGCGTACTGTGTCTGTTGGCTGTGCACCTGTCTCTACCCAGTAGAGGGCGCGATCGAAATTCAAATCTACAGTAGCAGGATTGGTGTTAGGGTTGAAAGTACCAATCTTCTCAGTAAATTTACCATCACGTGGTGCTCTAACGTCAGCGATTACGATGCTATAGAAAGCATAACTCTTGCGACCGCCGCGCTGCAATCTGATTTTTGTTGCCATTTTTTAATTAATTTATTATATGAGGTTTGAATTTTATGCCGTCATCACGTAACGGCGAGTGCAAAGTTACTACTTTTATTCGAATCTTGCAAGTTTTCCTCCAAGGATGCGTTTCTTTTAGTATCTTTTAAGAAAAAACGGATCCCATGTCCGGAATCTATCTGATTCTGTCTGCCGCCTTCACCAATTTCTCGTCATCGCTGATGCCTCTTTTTGCCATGGCGCACAAGATGATGGAGACGAAGGGTAGGCAGGAAGCGAACTTCACCTGCAATGCGCCCTCCATGCTCTCCAGCGGGATGATACCAAAGAACAACAGAGCATAGTCTACATACCAAAGCAAGGCGAAGAGCATACTCACCGAGCAGAGAGACATCTGGAGCTTGCGGTTCTTATACATGAAGATGTTCACCAATGAAAGCACTGCGGAAACGGAAAGCAGCAGGAACAAAGGGATGCAAGTGGAATCCACCGAGATGCCACTGTCTCCTGTCACCACTCCGAGGTTATAAAGCAAGCCTTCCCCTCCCATGCCCTTAGGCGAGATGCCAGCGACGGGAAAGAAAAGGCATACGGCCAGCACGATGACTGCGAATAGAAGAAACAATGTCTGTTTACGCTGTATCATGGTCTGTCCTCCCCGTTAATTAATAATCAAGGTTGCCGACATTCTCCTTGGTGGGGTCACGCCAGTAGATATCACCGTTTACAAACTCCTGCGTAGCCATCAGCACTGGCTTGGGCAATTTCTCGTAGTAGCGGGAAATCTCTATCTGCTCACGGTTCTCGAACACCTCCTCCAGGGAATCATTATAAGAAGCGAACTCCTGCAGTTTCTTGTTCAGTTCCTGCTTGATTTCCACAGAGATTTGATTGCTGCGCTTAGCTATGATTGCTACACTCTCATATAAGTTGCCCGTCTCGTCGCAGAGATCCATAATGTTGCGTGTTACCGTGTTTGTTGGTGCCTTTAATTTCTTGTAATCCATATTTTATATATTCTATTATAACAATTCACTTTCTGCATTAATTATTCTCCAGTTTCTCCAGCATTCCTCCGGGATGCTTCTCTTCGTACTCCTTGCATTTGGCGATGTATTTTTCCGCCGTGGCGCGTTCCTTGGAGTCAGGATACTCGTTGATGAAGCCGTAGCACTCGTCCTCGGCATCCTGATAGCGTTCCATCTGTTTCTCTTCCACGCTCATCTTGGCAAGCTCGTACTTGCCCTTCATGATGAGGATGGCAAACTCCTCGCGCATATTGCTGTAAGGATAGTCTTTGAGTGCGTTCTGTGCGGTCACGATGCAAGCCTGATAGTTGTTGCCGCCACCTGTGCAGTTGCCGAAATAAGAACCTAGATCATAATAGAGCTTTGCGCTCTTGTATTCCTTCTGCACCAAGATGTCCTGCAACTCGAAGAGACGATTGGTTGCCTGCTGCTTCAACTTTGCGTCAGGGAAAAGGTCAAGATATTCCTGGAAGGCGGCGATTGCCGCTACTGTGGTGCTTTGGTCCAACCTTGGTTCTGGAGCGTTCATGTAGAGGCTCTCGCCCACATAGTACTTGGCATTCTCGGCATAGATGCCCTTGGGATAGGAGGTATAGTATTTCTTGAAATACTCAGCCGCCGTCTCATAGTCCTGTAGACCATACTCAGCCATAGCAAGCATATAGAGACACTCCTCGCCTTCCGCCGAACCTTTCTTCATCGTTACCAATTCCTGCAATAGGGATGCGGCACGGGTGAACTTGCCATCAGCGAAGCACTGCTTGGCATACTCATACTTATAGTTGTAGTCACCAGATTTCAACACCTGGTTATATTCATTTCCGCAGCCCGAAAGGAGCAGTGCGAAACACGCCGCAACAAGAACCGATTTCTTCATAATACGTAATTTTGAGTTGCAAAGTTACGGATATTTTGCTTATCTACAAAGAAAAAAATACATTTTTTCGCAATTTATTAGTCTTTATAACGAATAAACCGTATTTTTTTGTAATTTTGCATTCCAATATTTACCATTCTTCAAGAATTACAGTAGTTATGGATTTCAAACTCACCTCCCAATACATGCCCACGGGCGACCAACCACAGGCCATCCAACAACTTACGGAGGGCATCCGCCAAGGCGATGCCGCCCAGGTGTTGTTAGGTGTCACGGGATCGGGCAAAACCTTCACGATAGCCAACGTTATCGCCAACGTCTGCAAGCCCACGCTGATACTGAGCCACAACAAGACGCTGGCAGCGCAGCTCTACCAAGAGATGAAAGGTTTCTTTCCCGACAACGCAGTGGAATACTACGTGTCCTACTATGACTACTACCAGCCGGAGGCATACCTCCCCACCACAGACACCTATATAGAAAAAGACCTCGCCATCAACGAGGAGATAGACAAGCTGCGCCTGGGCGCTGTCTCCGCCCTGCTGTCGGGCAGGAAAGACGTGGTAGTAGTATCGTCAGTCTCCTGCATCTATGGCATGG
The DNA here is from genome assembly GCA_963600595.1 of Subdoligranulum sp. APC924/74. Taxonomy (GTDB): domain Bacteria; phylum Bacteroidota; class Bacteroidia; order Bacteroidales; family Bacteroidaceae; genus Prevotella. The sequence continues at coordinate 37,121 of CAVCCB010000002.1, forward strand.
GAGGTCCCGTGGCGATGCAGGAAAACATCATAAAAATCAGGAGAGGACAGGCACTCGACAGGAACGAGTTCCTGCGCAAGCTGGTGAATGCACTCTATGTGAGGAACGACATCGAACTGAAACGCGGCAACTTCCGTGTGAAAGGAGAAACCGTAGACATTTTCATGGCATATAACGACAACGTGCTGAGGGTAACGTGGTGGGATGACGAGATTGACTCCATCGAGGAGGTGGATTCGCTCACCTATCACCGGATGGCTTCATTCGAGGATTATGAAATCTACCCCGCCAATCTCTTTGTCACCACCAAGGACCAGCAGGAACTTGCCATCCGCATGATACAGGACGACCTAGTGAAGCAGGAGCAGTTCTTCCGTGACATGGGCGACTCCATTAAAGCACAGCGCATCAAGGAGCGGGTGGAATACGACATGGAGATGATCAAGGAGCTGGGGCACTGTTCAGGCATCGAGAACTATTCCCGATACTTCGACGGACGGCATGAGGGCGAGCGCCCCTACTGTCTGCTCGACTTCTTCCCGAAGGATTTTCTACTGGTCGTAGACGAGAGCCACGTCAGCATCCCGCAGATTGGGGCGATGTACGGAGGCGACCGCGCCAGGAAGAAGAACCTCGTGGAATATGGCTTCCGACTGCCCGCCGCCTTCGACAACCGTCCGCTGACATTCGAGGAATTCCACAGTCTGCTGCACCAGACCATCTATGTCAGCGCCACCCCCGCCGACTATGAGCTAAGGGAATCAGAAGGTGTGGTCGTGGAACAGTTGATAAGGCCCACGGGACTTCTGGATCCGGAGATAGACGTGCGCCCTAGCGAAAACCAGATAGACGACCTGCTTGACGAGATACTGACAAGAACCCATAGGGATGAGCGCGTCCTCATCACGACGCTCACCAAGCGCATGGCTGAGGAGCTGACGGAATACCTGCTCAACCACGATATCAGGGCAGCCTACATCCACAGCGACGTAGCCACCCTTGACCGGGTGCAGATTATGAACGACCTGAGAGCCGGTACCTACGACGTGTTGGTGGGCGTGAACCTCCTTCGCGAGGGACTCGACCTGCCCGAGGTGTCATTGGTGGCGATTCTCGACGCCGACAAGGAGGGCTTTCTGCGCAGCCACCGCTCGCTGACCCAGACGGCAGGCCGTGCCGCCCGCAACGTCAACGGCAAAGTCATCATGTATGCCGACATTGTCACAGAGAGCATGCAGCGCACCATAGATGAGACTACCCGCAGGAGAATGATCCAGCTGAAATACAACGAGGACCACCACATCATGCCCAAGCAGATTGTCAAGGCTATCACCTCTGCCCTGCCCACCTCAAAGGACAACGATTCCTCCTCTGCCAAGGAAAGGAGTACCGCACCGAGAGTTTACATTGAGCCCCAGGGGGCAGCCTTTGCCGCCGATCCCATCGTGCGCAGCATGACGAGGGAGGAATTGGAAAAGAGCATCGCCAACACCACAGCCCTCATGAAACAGGCAGCAAAGGACCTTGACTTCATGCAAGCAGCGCAGTACCGAGACGAAATCATCCGATTACAGAAAGAATTGGAAGAGAAAGAAATCTGAATGTATTATTTTTTAAATGAGGTTCGCGAGGGAGAGAGAGGGCGAAAGATTAGCTGTTGACTATTCACTAAATCGCTTGCTCGCTTCGCAAAAAATTGGTTCTTCCGTCAAATGCGTAGACACTTGATGTCTACTATGCAAAAACGCAACAGACTTCAAACGGCTATGAAGTTAACTTCAACAGCCAATGAAGCAGGCTTCGATGGCCAACGCAATAGGCTTCGTTTTTCGCCACATCCTACAGCTACAGCAACCACTTCATCTATGCATTTAACGGAAGAACCCCAAAATTAAGCAACAAAAGTGTTGCATTTCTTAAATGATTGTTAAAAGCCTAATGTCCGAATAAACTTCACCAAACCATGAAACGTCTAAAAATGCGAAATCAATCATAAAATCAAAAGAAAAATGAACAGGACTTTACACAAAGCATTGATGAGCATGGTCATAGTTGCAGCGCCCCTGGGTGCCCAGGCAAAGCAATGGACGTTGAGCGAGTGCATCAACTATGCATTGGAAAACAACATCACCCTGCAAAAGACACTGCTGACGAAGGCAAGTGCCAATGAGGACTACCTACAGTCGAAGGCCGCCCTCTTCCCCTCCCTACAGGCAAGCACAAGCCAGAACGTCAATTACACTCCCTGGGTGGCAAGCGGCATCAGCGGAGACGGATACACCAAGTCATCAGTAGACAAGGTATACTACAACGGCTCCTATTCCGTGATGGGCAACTACACTATCTGGAACGGCAACAAGAACCATAACCAAGTGAAGCTCAACAAACTGAAGACCGAGGCGGCAGCCATTGACTCTACCATCCAGGCACAGAGCCTCCAGGAAAAGATTGCCACCCTATTCGTACAGATATGCTATTCTACAGAAGCCATCAAAGTGAATAAGGCAAGCCACCTTTCGAGCCTTGAGAACGAAGAGCGCGGCAAGGAGATGGTAAAGGTGGGAAAGATGAGCCAGGCAGACCTCGCACAACTCTCTGCCCAAACCGCCCAGGACGAATACAACGTGGTGGAGGCAGAGAGCAACGTGAAGAACTACAAGCGCCAGCTTAAGGAACTGCTCCAGATTACCAACGACGACAGCTTTGACGTGGTCATCCCTTCCGCCAGCGACGCACAGGCACTGGCAGAGATTCCTGCGCTCAACGGTGTCTACACTTCTGCCCTCGACCATCGTCCCGAAATCAAGAGCTACCAGAATATGATCGACCAGAGCAACCTCAACATCAGCATCGCCAAGGCAGCCAAGATGCCCACCATCAGCGCCAACGCAGGCCTCTCCACCAGCACCACGTCTATGAACAAGACCAATTGGGCAAGCCAGGTGAAGCAGAACTTCAACGTGGGCGGCGGCATCACAGTAAGCGTCCCTATCTTCGACAACCGCTCTGCCAAGACCGCCATCAACAAGGCAAACATCCAGAAGCAGAGCAGCATGCTCGACCTGAAGAACGAGCAGACCAAGCTCTACTCCACCATCGAGAACTACTGGCTGCAGGCGAACACCAACCAGAGCAAGTTCAAGGCAGCCCAGGTGTCCACAGAGAGCGCTGCCACCTCTTACGACCTACTGAGCGAGCAGTTCAAGCTGGGACTGAAGAACATCGTGGAGCTCCGCACCGGCAAGGACAACCTGCTCAAGGCACAGCAGAACGAACTACAGTCCAAGTACATGACCATCCTCAATATGGAGATGCTGAACTTCTACAAGAACGGTCGTGTGAAATAAAAAACACCACCTGAAAAATAGTAACGAGAGAATAACATATTTAAGGTAAAAAAGAGACATGAAAAAGAAAATTTTCAGTAAAGTATGGATTGCGGTGATCGCAGTGGTGGTCATCGCAATAGCAGCCTGGCTGCTGTCGGGCGGAAAGGAGAAGGAGCAGATCAGCTTCAAGCAGGAGAAAGCCGCTGCGCACACGCTCCAGACAAGCATCACCGCCACCGGCACCATCGAGGCAGTGACAAGCGTGACAGTAGGTACACAGGTGAGTGGTATCGTAAACAAACTCTACGTGGACTACAACTCCGTGGTGAAGAAGGGACAGGTCATCGCCGAGCTGGACAAGACCAACCTCATCAGCGAGCTGAATACCTCCAAGGCCAACCTGGCGAGCGCAGAGAGCAAGCTCAGCTACGAAACCGCCAACATGAAACGTTACCAGACCCTCTACAAGAAGGGACTCGTGAGCGCCGATGACTACGAAAACGCCCTCCTCACCTACCGTCAGGCAAAAGAGCAGGTGGCATCTTCCAAAGAAAACGTGCAGAAGGCGCAGACCAACCTGGGCTACGCCACCATCACCTCCCCTATCGACGGAACCGTCATCTCCAAGAGCGTGGAAGAAGGACAGACCGTGGCAGCCAGTTTCAACACTCCTGAGCTGTTCACCATCGCCAAGGACCTGAAGAACATGCAAGTGATCGCCGACGTGGACGAGGCCGACATAGGCGAGGTGACTGAGGGCAACCGCGTGACCTTCACCGTAGACGCCTACCCCGATGACACTTTTGAGGGAGTGGTGAAGCAGGTACGTCTGGAGGCTACCACCACCAACAACGTCGTGACCTACGAGGTGGTGATCAGCGCAGACAACTCCGACCTCAAGCTGAAACCTGGCCTCACTGCCAATGTCACCATCTTCACCAAGGAACAGGCAGGCATCCTCAGCGTACCCAACAAGGCGCTGCGTTTCACTCCAACCAAGGAGACCGTGGGCAAGGACATGAAGATTGTGGACTGCAAGGGCAAGAACAAGGTATGGACTCTTGACGGCAAGACACTGACCGCACACCAGGTGAATATCGGTCAGAGCGATGCCACCCACACACAGATCATCAGCGGTCTGAAGTCGGGTCAGAGCGTCGTGACCGAGATTATGGTCAACACCGACGAGGATGAAGAGAGCGGCGAGCAGCAGAGCCAAGGCCTGATTAGCGGTCCCGGCCCCAAGAACAAGAAGAAATAAAAGGCAATCATCATGAGTGAGAATAAAGAAAACAAGAAGGTAGTCATCGAGCTTGACAACGTGAAGCGCAACTTCATCGTGGGCGACGAAGAGGTGCATGCCCTCAAGGGCGTCAGCTTCAAGATCTACGAAGGAGAGTTCGTCACCATCATGGGAAAGTCGGGCTCGGGAAAGTCAACCCTCCTCAACCAGCTGGGTTGCCTCGACACCCCATCGAGCGGCGAGTACTACCTTGACGGAGTGAGCGTCCGCACTATGTCGCGCAACGACCGCGCTGTGCTGCGCAACCGCAAGATCGGGTTTATCTTCCAGAACTACAACCTGTTGCCAAAGACCACGAGCGTGGAGAACGTGGAACTGCCCCTGATGTACAACTCGGCGGTTACACCCGAGGAACGTAAGCAGCGCGCCATCGAGGCACTGAAGGCTGTGGGACTGGGAGAGCGCCTCTACCACAAGAGCAACCAGATGTCGGGCGGCCAGATGCAGCGCGTTGCCATAGCCCGCGCCCTGGTCAACGACCCCGCCGTGATTCTCGCCGACGAGGCGACGGGTAACCTCGACACCAGGACAAGCTTCGAAATCCTCGTGCTCTTCCAGAAGCTGTATGCGGCAGGCAGAACCATCATCTTTGTGACCCACAACCCCGATATCGCCAACTATTCCAGCCGCAACATCGAGCTGCGCGACGGCCACATCATCAGCGACTGCTACAACAAGCACATCCTCTCTGCGGCCGAAGGACTGGCGGCACTGCCCAAGAACACGGACGAATAGAATAGTGAAGAGAGAAAAGTGAAGAATAACATTCAGCAATATGAACTATCAGAATCTATTTAAAATAGCCATCAGAGCGATCGGTGCCAACAAGATGCGCTCCTTCCTCACGGCACTCGGTATCATCATCGGTATCGGCTCCGTCATCACGATGCTTGCCATCGGACAGGGTAGCAAGGCGAGCATCAAGGCCAACATCGCCGAGATGGGTTCAAACATGATCATGATTCACCCGGGAGCTGACATGAGGGGCGGCGTGAGACAGGATGCCTCCTCCATGGAGACGCTCAAGCAGACCGATTACCAGGCGATCAAGGACGAGTGCAACTATATCTCCGCCATCTCGCCCTCGGTGAGCAGCAGCGGACAGTGGATCAACGGCAACAACAATACGCAGAGCAGCATCTACGGCGTAAACCAGGACTATCTGACTATCCGTCAGCTCAAGATAGCAGACGGCGAGATGTTTACAGACACAGACATCAAGGCGGCTGCAAAGGTATGTATCTTGGGCCAGACGGTAGTCGATTATCTCTTCCCCGACGGCAGTGATCCAGTAGGCAGGGTGGTGCGCTTCAACAGCATCCCTTTCCGCGTAATCGGTGTGTTGAAGAAGAAGGGCTACAACAGCATGGGTATGGACCAGGATGACCTGGTGCTGGCTCCCTACACCACCGTGATGAAACGTATCCTCGCGCAGACCTATCTCAGCGAGATCGTATGCTCCGCCATCACAGAGGACGCATCGCAGCCGGCACAGGACCAAATCACGCAAATCCTGCGGCGCACCCACAAGCTAAAAGATGCCACCGACACCACCGAGGCTGACGAGGATGATTTCAGCATCCGCTCGCAGGAGGAAATCTCGAGCATGATGAACTCCACCATGTCAACCATCACCATCCTCCTGGGCAGCGTGGCAGGAATCTCGCTGATTGTAGGCGGCATCGGCATCATGAACATCATGTATGTGAGCGTCACGGAACGTACACGCGAGATCGGTCTCCGCATGAGCGTCGGAGCGAGAGGCATCGACATTCTCAACCAGTTCCTGATAGAGGCGATTCTGCTCAGCGTCACCGGCGGCATCATCGGAGTGATTCTCGGGGTGGGCATCTCCTTCTCCCTACAACAGTTCTTCCATGTCGCGACACAAGTGGAGGCATGGAGCATCGTCATGAGTTTCGCCGTGTGTACGTTCACCGGTGTCTTCTTCGGATGGTACCCTGCCAAGAAAGCAGCAAGGCTTGACCCTATAGAGGCCATCAGATACGAGTAAGAAGATGCATAAATCTTGCAAGAAACGTCCATTTTACACATTTTTTTGTATAAAATGGACGTTTTTTGCTTTTTCAGACAATAAAATTCCCAAAATGGCGTTATATAAGTAAAAGCATACCTAAAAACGGTATAATTGACATTTATAACATTTAAGAACGTTTACTTATATGATACTAAACACCGTCATAATTGAGAGTGACCAGAATGACTTGAAAGTCATCAAGAGTTATGTAGAGAAGACCCCCACCCTCAACCTCGTCGGAGCCTTCTCCAATGTCATTGACGCCAGCCAGCAGATCAAGGACAACGACGTAGACCTCGTGTTCCTTTGCATCAAGATGCAGGAGCTCAACGGCCTCGACTTCGCCAAAATCCTCCCCCACAGGATTAGAGTTGTGTTTACCACCGCCTACAGGGAGTACGCCGTCGACGGCTTCAAGGCCAACGCCGTCGACTACCTTCTGAAGCCCCTCCAGTTTGCAGACTTCCAGGATTCCTGCAGAAAGGTGTTTGAGTCCTACAACAACAAGGCAGGCAAGGACCGCATCAAGGCTGACGGTTTTTTCCTGGTCAAGAACCAGCACAAGCTGACGCGCATCAACATCCCCGACATCCTCTTCATAGAGAGCCTGAAGGACTATGTGAAAATCTACCTGAAGGACATGCGCACCGTCATGTCCATCATCAACCTGAAGCAGTTGGAGGAAGAACTGCCCGGCAAGGTGTTCATCCGCACCCACCGCTCCTATATCGCCAACATGCAGCTCTTTGAGACCATCGACCGCGACGGCATTCACTACGAGGACATCAAGACCGCCGTCCCCATATCAGACTCTTATAAGGAGAAAGTGCAGCTGTTCATCGACTCCCACATGCTATGAAAAAATTCAAACATTAAGAATACTTTCCCTCACGTATTCCCTCACCTGCCGGCGTGCAATGCCCAAGTGGTTTTCCACCGTCTTGTATTTCATGCCCAGGTGGAGGGAGATTTCCTTCACTGGCATTTCCTCATAGACATTCAACCGATAAACCTGGGTCTGCCTGTCGCTCAGCCGCGCGATGCCGCGTTCCAGCATCTCGCGGGTTTCCCGTGCCGAAAATACCGACTCCGCATCCTCGGAGAACATAGGGTGCCAATCGGTCCGGGCAATTACGTGTTCATACTCCTCCACCGTCTTACTGCGGCGCCAACAGTCGGCGGCGAGGTTCCTCGCTGTCGTATATACCAAGCACGGCAGGGTGACAGGCGTAATCATCCGCCCCGGGCGCAAGAGTCTGAGAAAGACATCCTGTACGATGTCGTCGGCATAGTCTGAAGACGGCAGGCGCGAGGCAAGAAACGTCTTCAGTTCCCCACGGTGGGCGGTATAGTAGTCAGCAATGATGCTGCTTTGGGTGGATTCCATTTGTTCCATAAGCGGTTACGGTTTGGTTTTTGTTTATCGGTATTGCAAAATTAGCAAAAATCCATGATACCGCCAAACAAAAATCAGAGAAATTATTTTATTTGGCACACATTTTGCAAAAGCATCGGCAAACAAAACAAACAACTAAAAGAAAAAAATATGGCACAGAAAGGAAATATCGGAGTTACGACAGAGAACATCTTCCCTGTCATCAAGAAATTCTTGTATTCAGATCATGACATCTTCCTCCGCGAAATGGTGAGCAATGCCGTGGACGCCACGCAGAAGCTGAAGACCCTCGCCGCACAGGGCGACTTCAAGGGTGACCTGGGCGACACCACCGTGCGCGTCACTCTCGACGAGAAGGCAGGTACGCTGACCATCAGCGACCACGGCATCGGAATGACCGAGGAGGAAATAGACAAGTACATCAACCAAATCGCATTCTCCGGCGTCACCGACTTTCTCGACAAGTACAAGGAGAACGCCAACGCCATCATCGGCCACTTCGGTTTGGGCTTCTACTCCTCCTTTATGGTATCAAGCAAGGTGGAGATTGTCACCAAGAGCTACAAGGAGGGCGCAAAGGCAGTGAAATGGAGCTGCGACGGTTCGCCCGCCTTCGAGATTGAGGACTCCGAGAAGGCTGAACGCGGCTCGGACATCATCCTCCACATCGCAGACGACTGCAAGGAGTTCCTACAGAAGAGCAAGATAGAGGAACTTCTGAACAAGTACTGCAAGTTCATGGCTGTTCCCATCGCTTTCGGCAAGAAGACCGAGTGGAAGGATGGCAAGAACGTGGAGACTGGAGAGGACAACGTCATCAACAGCGTGGAGCCCCTCTGGACCAAGGCGCCCAGCACCCTGAAGGACGAGGACTACAAGAGCTTCTACCGCACCCTCTACCCCATGCAGGACGAACCGTTGTTCTGGATCCACCTCAACGTAGACTTCCCCTTCAACCTCACTGGCATCCTCTACTTCCCCCGCATCAAGAACAACATCGACATGCAGCGCAACAAGATACAGCTCTACTGCAACCAGGTGTTTGTGACCGATCAGGTGGAAGGCATCGTGCCCGAGTTCCTCACCCTGCTCCATGGTGTCATCGACTCCCCCGACATCCCTTTGAACGTAAGCCGCAGCTACCTGCAGAGCGACAGCAACGTGAAGAAGATTTCCACCTACATAACCAAGAAGGTGGCAGACCGTCTGAACTCCATTTTCAAGGAGAACCGCAAGGACTACGAGGAGAAATGGGACGACCTGAAGCTCTTCATCCACTACGGAATGCTCTCACAGGAAGACTTTTACGACCGCGCCAAAGACTTCGCCCTGCTCAAGGACGTGGAGGGCAAGTACTTCACCTATGAGGAGTACAAGACCCTCATCAAGGACAACCAGACCGATAAGGACGGCTATCTCGTATATCTCTACGCCAACAACAAGGACGAACAGTATTCCTACATCGAAGCAGCCAAGCAGAAGGGCTACTCCGTGCTGTTGATGGACGGTCAGCTCGACA
>CAVCCB010000003.1:0-46058 GCA_963600595.1 Subdoligranulum sp. APC924/74
AGGAACACATGAGCTGGACCAACGACGGTTGCTTCATGCACTGTCTGCCCGTGCGCCGTGGGCTCATCGTCACCGACGATGTGATTGAGAGCAAGAACAGTCTCGTCATCCCCGAGGCAGCCAACCGCGAGATTTCCGCCGAGGTGGTCATCAAGCGAATGTTGGAGGCATTGTAAGAACCATTTAAAAGCAAGATACAAGGGTGTGGCATCAGCCATGCCCTTTGCACCGCAAAACAGAAAAGATGGACCAATATATCATTATATCGCCGGAAGCAAAGGGTTCATTCTCCGACCGTCTCAATTTCCTTTACCTGGCATTGGGCAATCATCTGGACAAGGAAGGCATGGAGAACCGCCACCTACAATACTGCAAGGTGTTCCTCAGCGACGCACAAAACCAGGAAGCAGCCCTGAAGGAATCACTTCTGTATACGGAGTTCCTCTCCAAGCAAGCCTGCACCATTGTGGAACAACCGCCCCTCAACAGCAGCAAGATCAGCCTGCTCGTCAAGACCACTGACGACACCACCCCCATCATCTTCCAGAGCATCCGCCTCAGCGAGGAAGAAGCCGTGGGCAAGACATCCTACGAGCAGACGAGAATGCTCTTCGACAAATACAAGAACTACATGGAAGGCAAGGGACTGACCATGGAGCGCAACCTCGTGAGAACATGGATCTACATCGCCCATATCGACACCAACTACCAAGGAGTGGTGAAGGCACGCAATGATGTCTTCGAACAAGAGGGACTCACCGCAGACACCCATTACATCGCCAGCACCGGTATCGGCGGAGCCACCCCCGTGCGTCATGCGTTAGTGGCAATGGATTTTCTCACCATCCCCGACATCGGAGAAACAGACAAGAAATATCTCCAGGCACTCGACCACCTCAACCCCACCCACGAGTATGGTGTCGCATTCGAGCGGGGCACCCGTGTCACCCTGCCCGGCAAGCAACAGTACTTCATATCGGGTACGGCAAGCATCGACAAGCACGGCGAAATCCTCTATCCTGGCGACATCGTAAGACAGACCGGCAGACTCCTGGAGAACATCGGAGCCTTACTGAAGGACGGCGACGCCACGATGAACGACATCCGATACTTCATCATCTACCTGCGCGACATCTCAGACTATTCCACCGTGGAACATCTGATGGACCAGTTCTATCCACAGACTCCCCACATCATCGTGGAGGCAAGGGTATGCAGACCGGGATGGCTGATAGAAATGGAGTGTATCGCAGAAAAGTAAGATTTCCACATAAACGTGATTGTTTCTCGATTAATTTGCGTACTTTTGTACGCAAATTAATCATGAGCAATGAGAAACCTATTGAATAAGTACGGAGTCTATGCACTCACCCTGCTTTGGGCGACAGCTTGTTTTGCTTTCTTCCAATGGTGGTATCCCTATCACTTCTTCTACCAGGAGCAGAACCAACTGTTCCTCTGGTCATCGGACTATCTGCAGACCTATTTCGACAAGCCGGCATGGCTTGCCTGTATGGCTGGTGACTTCCTCACTCAGTTCTATTATTATCTCTATGCAGGTTCCGCCATCCTCACCCTCGTCCTGTTGTTGACAGGCGACATGACCCGCCGCGCAGTGAAAGCCATTCACATGCGCAACAAATGGTTACCTTATCTCGCAGGCTTCATCGCCATGACGATGGAGGCTTTGCTGAGCCTTCACTACGGCTTCCGGCTGAGCAGCGTATTGTCGTTCGCCGGCGGCGCAGCCACCTTCTGGTTAAGCACTGCCCTGCTCAACCGCATCGACACCTGGATACACCTGGAGAACAACCTACGCCTCTCCCCCATGAAAATCGGCAGTATGGAACTACAGCATTGCCTTTCACTGTTCAGTATCTTCCTCTGTGTGCCGTTCTGCTTCTGGTTGTTCGGCTATGGCGTATGGATTTATGCCATCTTGGTCTTCACAGGTTCGCTGCTTTACATCAAGCAGGCGTACAGCTATCTGCGGGTCGGAGTACTGGCAGGTTGCATGTTTCTCTTGATGCTCTCCAAGCGAGTATACTTTCTGGATTTCGACGCCCTCTATTCCTATCCGGGCATCGGCAAGTTGGTCCTGCCGCAGATGAGCCTCGAAAAGTCCTTCGCCGTGGATGCCGAATACTACTTTGGCAACTACAACAAGGTAGTGAGACTGGTGGAGGAAGAGGAAGAACCCAACCAGCAGATGAAGTTCTTCTATAACCTCGTGATGGCACAGCGAAGGTTGTTGCCCGACAAGTTACTGGCATTCAACGACAACTACCTGGGAACATTCGAGAGCATCGGTCCCGACACGCCCACGCTCACCCTTAAGAGCATCAACGAACTGTACTGGTTACTCGGAGACATGACCTTCGCCGAGCGTGCCGCCATCCTCGGCAACGTATGTTCCCCCGACAAGAGGAATATCCGCATGATGAAACGACTGGCAGAAATCAACCTCGCCAGTGGCGACACCGAAGCCGCCAAGAAATATCTCCGCATCCTTGGCAAGACCTTCGTGTGGGGAAAATGGAGCCGTTCCGTTCTTGAAGCCTTGGACGAGAAAGCGAATACGGGGAAGAGTCCGGCAATACTTAGCCAATACGAAGAGAAAGCCGCCTATACAAACCAGACAGACACCATCCGCACAAGCGACAACGCCCGAATCATCATGCAAGAACTGCTGAAAAGCAATCCGGACAATCATATCGCACTCGACTACCTCCTGTGCAGCGACCTGCTACTGAAAGATATGGAGTCGTTCAAGTATGACTATGACAAATTCAGTCCCAAGATAAAAGCAACGCCCTACACTGTGAAACTCTACCAAGAGGCACTCATGATTTATCTCGCCGGCACCCATGCATCTGCAGAGGAATGGGAAAAATACATCTACCGCACAGACATCCTGTCACGCTTCCGGCAATATAACCAGCAACGTGGCAGCCTCGCTTTCAAGGACACCTACTGGTATTATTTCGACAAAAAACAAACAGAAAAGAAATGAAACGATTACACCTAATTATATATATAGTGACACTCGTGTGGCTCTGCTCCTGCACCGCTACCCATGAGAACGCCAAAGAAGTGGACAGGTTGCCCGCCATCTACCCCGACTATACCGATATCACCATCCCCGTGAACATTGCCCCTCTCAACTTTCTGGTGCGTGACAAGGGAGTAAGCGACGTGGAAGTCATCGCCTCTCTTGACGGTGAACAAACAAGCCAACTCACCGCAACGAGCCGAGGCAATGGCGTGAAGTTCGATATGGACGACTGGAAAGACTTCATAGGAAAAGCTGTCGGAAAGAAAGTAAACGTGCAAGTATACACCCGGGACGAAGACGGAGAATGGAATCAATACAAGTCCTTCTCCTGGACAGTGGTGGGCGACAGCATCGACCCTTACCTCACCTACCGTCTGATAGAGCCGGACTATGAGGTGTGGAACAAGATACAGATCAAGCAACGCTGCATAGAGAACTGGGACGAGAAGATTCTCGCCGACCACAACCTGCAGGAGAACCGGTGCATGAACTGCCACACCTTCGGCAACCAAGACCCTAACCTGAGCATGGTGTATGTACGTGGCGAGGGCGGCGGTGCCATTCTCAACCGCAACGGCAAGCTCCGCAAGCTCAACCTGAAGAACGACTCCCTCATATCGGGCAGCGTCTATTATGGGTTCAGTCCGTCGGGCAAGTACATCACCTTCTCCACCAACATCATCATCCCAGCCTATCACGCCCAACCCGACAAGCGCCTGGAGGTATATGACACAAAGAGCGACGTGTATGTAGCCGACCTCGACAACAACCGCATCATCTCCTCTCCACTGACCAGCGACAGTACCCAACTGGAGACCTTCCCCATCTTCTCGCCCGACGGCAAGTATGTGTATTATTGCGTGGCAGACCGCAACGGATTGAGAAGCAGAAACCTGGAGGGACTGCAGTATGCCTTGGTACGCATCCCCTTCGACGAGAAGACAGGCAAGTTCGGCACACAGGTGGACACCCTATACAAGGAACGTTCAGTTTGCCATCCTAAGGTAAGCCCAGACGGAAAACATCTGCTCTTCACCGTAGCCGACTACGGTACATTCCCCATCTGGCACCCCGAGACAGACCTCTGCATGATAGACCTACAAACTGGCAAGATGGACAGTCTCGGCATCGTAAACAGCAAGAAGAGCGACACCTACCACAGTTGGTCACACAACAGCCGTTGGTTTGTCTTCGCCAGCAAGCGTGACGACGGGCTTTACGGCAAGCCCTACTTCTGCTACATTGACCGCCAGGGCAAGGCTCACAAGCCCTTCGTCTTGCCCCAGAAAGAGCCATCGTTCTACGATGACTGCCTGCAGAGCTTCAACATCCCCGAACTGAGTCGCGGCTCCGTCCCCTTCAACGCCATTGACATAGAAAACGTAATGAAGCGAAAGGCAGAGCAGTTCAAATAAGAATCCCCCTTCCAAAATACGATTTGGGACTGTTGAGATTGCAACTCAACAGCCCCAAATTATTTTCTATCTCACCTTTGTGGGAATCCTCTTGTCACTCATAAGCTCGGTCCCTGCCGCACGGGCATCGAACTCCACCGGCTTGGACGTGAAATCTGGCGTATTATAGGAATCCATCAACTTGTCATAATACTCCTTGGGATTGCGCTGCGGAAGCAGGAAAGGCTTGGTGGCATTTCCCTTCTCGTCGATGCAAGACAGGTAGAGACGGGTGTAGAGACCGTCCCCCCGGCGGGATGTGAAGACAAACCAATGGGAATCGAGGCTCCAGTTGTGCCAGCTCTCTGTGTTGTCGCTATTGGCAGTGGTAAGCGGACGAGCCTGTCCTGTCCTCAAATCCAGCAGCCAGTTGTCAGCCTCCTTGTGCCAGATGGGGAAACAGCCATAGTCACTCATCGTAAACATGAGGTACTTTCCATCATAGGATGGGCGCGGATGGGTGGCACTCTTTCCCAAAGCGCGGGCATTGAAGAGGGTGTCCACCCGGTCGCCAAACTTACCCGAAGCGGCATCGAAGGCTATCTTGCAAATGTTGTACTTGATATCCTTGTAGCCGGCAGGGATAGGCTCCGCCGTGGAAGAGCAGAAATAGAGCGTCTTGCCATCTGGAGAGAACACGGGGTAAGTCTCATAATGGTCCTTGGTCATCAGGAGCGTGTCGAGTATCAGCTCATGCGTGTCGGGCTGGTAGACTAACACGTCGGAAGCCTGGTCGAACACCTCGATGCGCTCACTGCGGATGGCATGGAAACTCTGGTGGGTACTGTTAGTACTATAGGCACAATACTTGCCTGATGGGTGCCAATAGGGATAGACCATGGAACCATGCAGCGAGTCATTCTTCGCCTTCAGCCATTCCCGCTTGCCCTGTCGCTGCACCAAGGTGGCCCCATGGTCGCCACGGACGTGGAAGGTAAACAAGTCAGGGTTGGTGCGGTTGGACGTATGGCAGTTCATGCAGGCACCTGGAGAGATGGTGTTCTCTAGGATAGCCGCCTCGTCGAAGTTTGACAAGCCACGTTGGTAGATGCCCAACTTCCCATACACCTCATAGCCCGGTGCCACACGACGGTAGGTCAGTCCCCAGTCGTTGAGGGCATAAGGACTGACTGAGATATCGAAGTCCTTGTACTGCGACCATTTGCCGTCTTTCCCGGCAATGACGCTCACGGTGAGCTTGCCGCCCTTGTTCTGTTCCAGGAGAGCGTGCCACTCATCCACGTCAAAGTCGGCATAATCACCGTTGACGTGCATCTCTCCGCCCTTGGAGCCTTTCACTGTGACATCCATCGTCTCCACCTCGTCCATCATATCGAAGTCGAGCGGAGCGATGCCCACTGGTACCGTTACTCCCACATAGTCAGGGAAAATCTTCGGCAGTTGGTTCACCTGTGCCACATCCTGCGGCGTGGAGGAACAGGAGACAAGTCCTGCCAACACGGCACACGGCAAGGCGACGAGAGAGACCTTATAGAGTATGCTTCTTATATTCATCATGCTTCTTTTCTTCATTTTTGCGGGGTCTTGAGTACATAATGCCAAGCATTGCTGACATAGGGCTGCGTGCTGAGCATCGGGTCATTGGGATTCGCCATATAGGTGCGGATGAACCCGATGGTGTTGTTCACCGTCTGCGCGTCCACACTGTAGGGAATAGAGCGCGGGTCACTGTGCGTCTTCAGCCAGTTGCCAATCAATATTTCCTGGAAGGAACGGGGAATATGGTCGTAGCCCACGTCTTTGCCAAGGGGATAATACTCCATGAAATGCTCCAAGTCGCCCTTCAGCAGTTCATAGCACATCATGTACTCATACGCCATCTTGTTCTTCTTGTTGTTGAGGAACAGGAAGCCCAACATCTGGTCCATCTCCTTGTCGCTAAAGAGGGCATCGCGCTTTTGCTCACGAACCGACCGCAACCATCCATAGACGGGATGTTGGTTGATCGCCTTCTCATTGCCGAGCAAAGCCATCGTCTCCTTCGCCCAGGAACGATAGAAGAGCGTCTTTTCCACCCGGCGCAACAACTTGGCTGCCACACCGTAGTTGCCGTTGATTACCTCGCAGTCAATAATGCGACGTGTCAGGCGGCTACTCTTCCGGAAATTGGGAACAGCTTCCTGTGCCTCGAAGACGTAACGCTCGGCATCGTTCACCATACCTAATCTATAGAATACTTCTGCCGTAGACACGGGCGAGGTCATATTGGCGACAAAAGTGGGGAACAAACCCTCCGTACCGTTCTGGAAGAACTCGAAGAGACGGTCGGGCAACTGCCCTGTCTGGCTCAAGGCGAGATTGACGCACGACACACCCATCGGGGTAATCGGTTGCTTCTTCTCTGTCTTGTCGATAATCCTGTGCCACTGCTCCGTCCTCACGAGATACTCGCATTCAATCATGTCGTACAACACAGGATCGTAAGACATCTTGATGCCGAATACGGAAACGGCCACAAGCACCAGATAAGACAAGACCGCAGCCACCTTGGACTGCTGCAACTTCAGCAGCGTATGATTCTTGACAGACGCCCATCCCAACAAGGGAACAATGACGAAAATCACCATCACGACAATCTGCAACTGGGGTACGACACCGGGGAAGCGGTAGTAGTTGAGTCCTGCGAAGATACGATAAAGGGGATATTGCAAACCGTGCGTGAGCAAAAGCATCCAGGCGACAGCCACCACCAAGATAGCGACCGCATGCCCCACGCCAGCAAGGACACCACGTTCCTGCGCCCCTCGCCTGATGACATCGCCAGCCATCAGGGCTGCATAGACCAACACCACGGGTCCCAAGCACCAATACACTACAGCCATAGACAGCAGTTCATACGCCGCCAATGTCCATTTGCCCTGCAAGCGGTTGTGGATCCAAGCCATTGCCAAGGCTCCCCATAGGGCAACGCCAAAGGAGAGCATGACACTGATGTCGCCCATGTAACACCACAGGGCGATGCTCGGGATGAAACTCAGCGGATAACCGGGGAAATCATGCCGGGCGCCCATCTGCCTCATTAGCCCCCAGACGCATCGCTGGATACCCACAAACAGGAGTGCAAGGATGCAAGCACCCACGGCATAGAGATAGTAGAACTGCGTCAGGAACTCAGAGACGTAATCCGCCCATCCTCCGGGAAGGATGATGCGGTCGAGGAAATAGTCGCTGTCGAAGAGGAACATCTGATATTGTTCCTGATAACTCAGCGCACTCATATAAGGTATAGACCAGAAGATGGCTACTGCCACTCCGAACACGAGTGACAGTAACCATTTCCAATACTTTACCACAAAAGACTTAATAATCATTTCAGAAGTGATAAACTTATTTCGTTTTGATATTGACAGCACCAACGATGTTGCGCTGCTTGTCTGTAACCTTCAGGGCAATCGTTCCTGCCTGCTTGCTGCTCTGGACTGTAACGACCAACTTGCCGCTGAAGAGTTTCATCTTGGGCTTCGTGAAGAGTTCGAGCGAGGTGGCATCGCCGTTGCAGACAGCCTTGAACGTTCCCGCTCCCGACACCTCGAAGGTCAGTTCGTCATCGAGCGTAGGACACTCGTTGCCGTCCTTGTCCACCAATGATACAGTGACGTAGCTCAGGTCATTGCCATCTGCCTGGATTACCTGTCGGTCTGCCTCCAGTTTCATAGCCACAGGAGCGGAAGCCGTGCGGACGGTCTTCTCACCAGCCTTGTTGCCGGCTTCATCATACACCACCACCTTGATTTCTCCCGGCTGGTATACTACATCATTCCAGCGCAGGCGATAGCGGTCGAGGAGCGTCGTGTCGTTCTTTGTAATCTTGCCCTGACTCTTGCCGTTCACGAAAAGCTCTGCCGATGGATAGTCGGTGTAGCAGTAAACTGGTGTCACCTGCCCCTCACGTCCTTCCCAGTTCCAGTGGGGCAAGAGGTGGATGGTATGTTCCTTCTTGTTCCACACACTGCGGTAGAGATAGAAGCGGTCCTTGGGAATGCCCGCCAGGTCCACTGCACCGAAATAGCTGCTTCTCGAAGGCCAGTATGAATAATAGGGTGTAGGTTCGCCGAGATAGTCGATGCCCGTCCATACGAACTGTCCGAGTGTCCATGTCCTGTCGTCCTGCATCTTGAGGTCTACGTCGGGGATGTTGCTCCATCCGCAATACTCGATGTCATAGCTGGAACTTTGTCCGTCCGGATAGGTCTTCATCGGTCCCATCTCCACGGGGAACTTATACACGCCACGGCTGCTCACCGTAGAGGTAGTCTCCGAGCCCAAGAGGAAGCCCTGCTTGAGCTTGGGGAACAAGGGGTCATAAAGATGTGTCCGGTAGTTGAAGCCCGGCACGTCCATAGCATCATAGAAGCCACACTTCTGGCAACCCTCGGGCTGGTCGCCTCCACAGGTAACGGTACGCGTGGGGTCGAGGGAATGACAGAACTCCGTCATCGTCCTGGCACGCTCCGCTCCCTCCTTCTTCCACTGTTCGGGAATCTCATTGCCGATGCTCCACATTACAATGGAAGGATGGTTGCGGTGGCCGAGTATCAGATTGGAGAGATCCTTGCGCCACCAGTCGTCATAGAACCTGCCGTAGCCGTTCTTCACCTTCGCTTCCTTCCATCCGTCAAAGCTCTCAGCCATCACCATCATGCCTAAGGAGTCGCAAACGTCCATCTGCATCTGGGAAGGCATATTGTGGGAGGTGCGGATAGCATTGACACCCATGTCCTTCATCAACTTGATCTGGCGGACGATTGCCGCCTTGTTCACTGCTGCCCCCAACGGACCGAGGTCGTGGTGCAGACAAACGCCGTTGAACTTCATCGACACGCCATTCAGCTGGAAGCCATGCTCCTTGGTTACGGAGACAGTACGGATACCCACCTTCTGCGATGTCTTGTCCACCAATTTCTTTCCTTTGTACAGACAAGTCTGCAGCGTGTAGAGGTTAGGCTCGTCCACCGACCACAGGTTGGGGTTGGCAATGGAGAATGACACCTGTGCCTTTCCCTCCTTGTCGGGCGAAGCCGTCTTGGAAGCCACGATCTTTCCGTTCTTGTCGCTCAAGAGGTATTTGACGAGATAGCCCTTGGGAGCAGCCATTCCGTCTACTCCGGTACTGACACTCACATCCGCCTTGCCAGCAGAAGCCGACAAGGTTCTGAAGAAAGTTTTCCAGGGATTGATGCGCTCCTTGGCGGTGAAGATGACGCTCACCGGGCGGAACAGTCCTGCACCGGGATACCAGCGGCTGCTCTCCTCCAGGTTCTGCAGTTTCACCACCACCTCGTTGTCGCCTGCCTTCACATAAGGGGAAATGTCCAGGCGGAAGGCATTGTAGCCATAAGCCCAACTACCCGCCTCCTTGCCGTTGATGTAAACGACAGGCTCTGCCATGGCACCGTCGAAGTATATCTCTGCCTGCTTGTATTCCTTCGGCATCTTGAACGTGGTCTTGTACTCGCCCTTGCCTATCCAGGGAAGACCGCCGGAACGGCCCGTATGTTCCATCGGCTTGGTCTGTCCGTCTTGCTCGATGGCAAGGTACTGGATGTCCCATTTCTTGTCGAATGGTCCGGCTATTGCCCAGTCGTGGGGAACATTTACCTTCTCCCAAGATACTCCGTCATGAGAGAAGTCCCATGACTGCAAGTTAATCTCCCTGCGACCTTGTGCCAAGCATACGGTGGAGAGGGCCATCGCCAAGGTCAGTGTTTTCATACGATTTTTTATCCTCATAAATGGTTTTTATTTTTAATAATCAAATCATTATGTCATTCTACTTGTAGGCGTCGAACACTGCCGTGGGCTTGCCACTGTTGTCGAAGGCGCCCTTCGTATAGGCACCCCATCCAAGAGTTGTGTAGTTGGCAGGTTTCCAAGAGTTGTATACCTCCGGTTCCCAGTAGAAGATACCCTCGCAGGTGGAGATTGCCTTGCAGCCCGTCACCATAGTAGACATCATCGTTGCCGCATTGGAGGAGTTCCATTGCATTCCTATCTCAGAGATGACCACATTACAATTATACATGCTCGACAAGGTCTTGATGTTGGAGAGGCAGTCGGAAGTCGTTGTTTTCCAGTCTTTATCCTCGGGATAGAGCGACATACCGATGACATCCCACTTGCCTCCGTTATCCTTGAGGATGTTGAAAATCCAGGTGAATCTTTGCAACTCCTGTCCTTTGTCAATATGCACCACGACCTTGGCTTTGGGATAGACTGCCTTGACAGCCTCATAGCCAGCCAACTCGTATGCGGCATAGTTTTTAGGGTTCTTGGAAGCACGGCCGGACACATTGTCAGTCTCCCCGCCCCATTTCGGGTCGTTGACCGTACCTGTGTTCTTGCCCCAGAGCATACCGTCACAAGTCTCGTTGCCCACCTGTACCCATTCCACGTCAATGCTTTTCGCCTTCAAGGCGTTCAGTACCTCCTTGGTATGGTCGGACACGGCTTGTTTCATTTCCTCGAAGCTATAGTTTTCCCAGGCGGCAGGAACTGTCTGTCGGCTTGGGTCTGCCCAGATGTCCGAGTAATGGAAGTCTATCATGATACGCATACCCAACTTCTGCGCCCTCTCAGCCTTGGCAACTACATCATCCTTACCACACCATCCACCATCGGGGTCCACCCAGACACGGAGTCGGATAGAGTTGACACCATTGTCCTTCAACAAGGCCAAGCATTCCTGCTCTGTTCCATTAGCATTGTAGAACTTCTTCCCGTCCTTCTCCATTTCCGTAAGCCAACTCACATCGGCACCATTTGCAAAAGTCGACTCGTCCTGCTTGTTGTCAGGAGTGTCATCGGGAGTGCTTGGATTCTCCCCCGACGATCCGTTGTTGCCGTTATTACCGCTGCTACCATTGCTTCCGGTGTTCTCTGGCAGAGGATTCACATTGTCACCACTACTGCAACTGGTCCCGGCGATGGAGAACATCAGTGCAGCCGCCAACAAGATTGCTTTTCCGAATATACGTCTCATAGATTTTATACCGTTATTATGATTTTAATTGTTTATATACCTAAAACGTAAAAAGAACGTTTTTATTTTATTGCAGGAACAAAAATCATCAAAAAAAATGATAGAAGGCGAGTTCTCGAGGGTTTCTCATCCAGAAACTCCGAGTTTCATAAGGAGAAACTGGCAGTTTCAACCTGAGAAACTATATGAAACCAACTTGATTGCAGTTACTGGGAAAAGACTGATACAGATAAAAGAAAAAGTGTGTCTGCATAATTGCGACACACTTATCCAAGAAGTGGTACCACCAGGAATCGAACCGGGGACACAAGGATTTTCAGTCCTTTGCTCTACCAACTGAGCTATGGCACCATTTTTCTTCGTTTTTGCGTGTGCAAAGGTACGAGAATAATATCATTCCCACAACTTTTTTTCTGTTTTTTTGAAAAATATTCTTGTATGTCAGAAAAAACGCGTATCTTTGCACTCGCTTTTCGGAAATATCCGCATCGCAATCGGGATGTAGCGCAGTTGGTAGCGCACTACGTTCGGGACGTAGGGGTCGGGCGTTCGAGTCGCCTAATCCCGACCATTTTGCCCAAATGAAGCGAGGGGGCACTATTCCTTATGGATTTTGCCCCCTTTTTTAATTTACACAAAAGCGAAAACGTCATGTTCAGAGACTTCTTTTACCTCCAGCGCAACGACAGGCAGGCTCTCCTTGCCCTTCTCTCCATTGTCATTTTAGCCCTGACACTTGTCATCGTCATCGGCAATGGTCATGAGTCCAACGAGACGGAAGCGCGACTCCAAAGCGACAGTACATTCATCAAGAGCATAGACAAGGAACACCCTATATATTATAAGGTGGAAGAAGAAATTCACGAACTGTTTCCCTTCGACCCCAATACTGCAGACAGCAGCCAACTGCTAAAACTGGGGCTAAGCTCCTGGCAGGTGAGGAGCATCTACCATTATCGGGCAAGGGGTGGGTTCTACCGCACACCTGAAGACTTCGCCCGTCTCTACGGACTCACCAAGAAGCAGTATGAGGTATTGCGCCCCTTCATCCGCATCGCCGATGACTACAAACCCGCCTCTGACTTTTACCACAGCAAGTCCCTTCCCACGAGAACCTACGAACCGGAAAGGCAAGAGTCAGCAGAAAAGAAGCCCATCTACAACTATCCCCACAAACTGAGCCCCGGACAACATCTGTCCGTCAACTCCGCCGACACCACTGAGCTACAAAAGATACCGGGTATCGGAAAGACCTATGCCAAGGCAATCGTAAGATACAGAGAGAGACTGGGAGGATTCATATCGGGCAAACAACTGCTGGAGATAGAAGGGATTCCCGAAGATGTCACACAATTCGTGACCATCGACAGCAATACCGTCAGGAAGATGAACATCAACCAACTGACGCTCCACCAACTTCGGCAGCATCCCTACATCAACTTCTACCAAGCCAAGGCCATCTGCGACTACCGCCGGCTGAGAGGTCCCATCAAGAGTTTGCAGGACTTGAAACTGTTGAAAGACTTTCCACCAGCAGAAATAGAAAGGCTGCAACCTTACGTCAGTTTTTGAGCAAGATTGCAGCCGGTAATATTCATTTATACTCGCCTTCGGTCTACAATATACCAAACTGGTGCAAGAAGATGGCAAAGATGCACAATGGACTCACGAAGCGTATCATAAACAAGAAGATGCCAAAGAGACTCCCTTTCAAGGTGCCCCAGTTGGTAAACTCATCCTTCACCAGCTTTTTGGGCACATACCAGCCCAGGAAGAGACAGGTAACCAAGGAACCTATCGGCATGAGGAGCTGAGCGGTGAGGTTATCGCAATTGGTGAGGAAGTCCTTGCCGAAGAAGCCAAGTCCCTCCACCGCGCCCTGCGAGAGCGAGCAAACCACGCCAATGACACAACAAACGGCGGTCTCTATCCAGGCGCCCTTCTTGCGGCTCATCTTTCCCTCCTCATAGAAGAAAGCCGTACCAATCTCGTGCATGGAGATGGTGGACGTGAGAGCCGCCAACACCAGCAAGGCATAGAACAGCACGGAGATGACATAAGCAGCCACAGGCGCATTGCCAAATGCCTGCTGGAATACGTTGGGCAGAGTGATGAAGATAAGTGAGGGACCGCTGTCGGGATTCACACCCACAGAAAAGGCAGCAGGGAAAATCATGAGTCCTGCCAAAATAGCAATCACCGTGTCAATGAGAGCAATCTGGCCCGCTGACTTCAGGAGGTTGGTATTTCTCCCGAAATAAGAAGCATAGGTACAGAGGCAAGCCGTACCGAGGCTCAGCGAGAAGAACGCCTGGCCCAAAGCTTCCAGCATCACATTCTCATCCACCTTGGAGAAATCAGGTTTCAGCAGGAACTCCACGCCTTTCATCGCACCGGGAAGCGTGCAGGAGGCAATCACCAAAACAACAAGCAGCACAAAGAGCAGCGGCATCAATATCTTGGAAGCCTTCTCTATACCGTTGCGCACACCCCTCACCACCACAAAATGGGTCAAGAGGATGAAAGCCACCGTCCAAAGGGCAGGCTTCACGGGGTCGGAAGCAAAGGTCTGGAAATAGGTCTTCACATACTCCGGGCTGCCATGCACGCCACCAATGATGCTGGCATAGAGATACTGCAGGCACCAGCCTGCCACCACGGCATAGAAGCCCAGGACAATCATGGCGGTGATGACACCCATCAGTCCCACGATGCCCCAAGCCTTGCCCCGTCCCATCTTACTGTAAGCTCGGGCGGCATTGGATGCCGAATGGCGACCGATGATGAACTCGCTCATCATGCCGGGCAGACCCAGCAGAATGATGCACACTATATAGATGAGGATGAAGGCAGCACCGCCATTCTGTCCTGTCATATAAGGAAAACGCCACACATTGCCCAGTCCCACTGCAGAACCCGCCGTTGCCAGTATAACACCTAACTTGCTTCCGAAATTACCTCTATTTTCCATACCTTTTTATATAATAGCATCCAATAAGCCCAACTGGTTCAAGAAAACCAAGAAAATCAATATTGGGCAAACGAAACGAATCAAGAACAAATAGACACCGAAGAAACGGCCGCGCAAGGTTCCCCAGTTGGTAAACTCGTCACGCACCAGTTTTTTGGGAACATACCAGCCCATGAACAGACAGGTCAGGAAACCGGCAATCGGCAAGAAAATCTGACCGGTAATGAAGTCGAACCAGTCGAACATAGTCTTTCCGAAGACAGTAAGTGCATCGGTAGCCCCCAGAGAGAGCGAGCAGAATGCACCGATAATGGCACAAGACACCGTGACAATCACAGCCCCCTTCTTGCGGTCAATCTTCAACTCCTCATAGAAGAACGCCGTGTTCACCTCATGAAGCGAGATCAGGGAGGTAAGTGCTGCCACTGACAGGAGTACATAGAAGAGGAGGGAGACTATCCACCCCAACACGGGCATCCCGGCGAAAGCCTGGTTGAACACGTTTGGCAACGTGATAAAGATGAGCGACGGACCGCTGTCGGGCGAGACACCCACAGAGAACGCTGCGGGAAAAATCATCAGTCCAGCCAGCACAGCCACAAAGAAATCAATAACAGAAATTTGCACCGCCGACTTGAAGAGGTTGGTCTGACGGCTGAAATAGGACGCATAAGTACAGATGCAGCCCATACCGATGCTCAAGGAATAAAACGCCTGTCCCATGGCATTGAGGAACACATTGCGGTCCACCTTGCCGAAATCGGGCTTGAGCAAGAACTCCACGCCCTTTCCCGCATTAGGCAGCAGGCACGCCGCCACCACGATGATGAGCAACAGTATGAACAGCAAGGGCATCATCACCTTGGAAGCTTTCTCGATGCCGCCGCGCACACCATGGATAATCACGAAATGACAAATGAGGAAAATGGCCACCGTCCACAATACGGGACGTACGGGGTCGGCGGAGAACTCCTTGAAATAATCGGCAACGAAAGCCGGGTCACCATGCAACTCTCCCATAACGGAAGCATAGACATACTGCAGGCACCAGCCCGACACCACGGCATAGTAGGTGGTGATGAGAAATCCTGCGAAGACTTCCAAGTACCCAATCCATTTCCAGGGCTTTCCGCCCGCCATCTTCGTATAGGCACGGGCTGTATTGGAGGCACCGTGCCTGCCGATGATAAACTCGGATATCATACAGGGGATGCCCAGCAAAAGCACACATCCTATGTAAACCAAAATAAAGGCTGCGCCACCTTCCTGGCCAGCCATATAAGGGAAGCGCCATACATTGCCTAAGCCGACGGCACCACCTGCGGTAGCAAGTATCAACCCGATCTTGCTGCCAAAACTTCCTCTGCTTGAGTCTGCCATTTTTTACTTTCTCTTTATTCGGTTGCAAAATTATAAAATATTCCGCACTTATCCGTATAAATTGAAAGTAAAAATGCAAGAAAACTAAACTTTTCGCCAATTAAAGGCAAAAATCCTTTCTCATCGGTATTCCTGCGGCAGCGTATCACGCCATTTTGAGACAGGATTGTCCAGGAGATGGGAATTATAGAAGCGCTTGTCGCCCGTCACTTCCAAACCGATGAATTCCGGTTTCTCATACGCTTCCGTCTCGCTCGAAAGTTCCACCTCTGCCATGACCAGGCCGGCATTGTCGCCGTAGAACTCATCCACCTCGAATACATGACAGCCGCTCTTCACCAGGTAACGGCACTTGTCGATGACTCCGCCCTGGCAAAGCTGCAACAAGTGTTGCGCCTCGTCCATCGTAATCTCTTTCTCAAACTCATAGCGGGTCATCCCGCCATTGACAGACTTCCCCTTGATGGTGAGGTAAGCCTTGTCATCCCGCGTTCTGACACGTACCGTAGCACCCTCGGCAGGGATATAGCCCTGCTGGATATGGCTATAGGAAAAGGCGGCGCTCTTGTAAGCGTCGCCCTTCTTGACGAGGAATTTCCTTTCTATTTCCAATCCACTCATTTTCTTTGGAATTAATGAGTTAAAGGGAGTTAAGGAGTTATGACAACCGCATTGTCTCCCTTTTCCATAGTTTCTTATGCAACAGTAGCGGAATAAACGGCAAAGATGACAGCCAAGACTATCAGCACACCAAATATCCACTTAATGACTTTCTCACCCTTTTCCGCCTGTTTCTTCTCGTAAGCCACATGCTTGGCTCTTCTTAAGTCTTTATTACTACTCATAGATGTTTGTTTTTAGGTTATTATTGTTCACTTAATTCTCTTCGCTCTCTGTGGGGAACTCCATCAGATACGCTTTGATGAATTCGTCTATCTTGCCATCCATCACACCGTCCACGTCGGATGTCTGGTAATTGGTGCGGTGATCCTTCACACGGCGGTCGTCGAACACATAGCTTCTGATCTGACTACCCCACTCTATCTTCTTCTTTCCTGCCTCTATCTTCGCCTTTGCCTCCAGGCGTTTCTTCATGGCGCGGTCGTAGAGTTGGCTCTTCAAGAGCAGCAATGCCTTGGCACGGTTCTTGGGCTGGTCGCGTGTCTCGGTATTCTCGATGAGGATTTCTTCCTCCTCGCCCGTATCTGGGTCAGTATACCAATAACGGAGACGGACACCCGACTCCACCTTGTTCACATTCTGGCCTCCTGCACCGCTCGAACGGAAAGTATCCCAAGAGAGCTTTGCCGGATCCACATATACCTCGATGGTGTCGTCCACCAGCGGTGTGACGAAGACACTGGCGAAACTCGTCATTCGCTTGCCCTGGGCATTGAATGGAGAGACGCGCACCAAACGGTGAACACCATTCTCGCTCTTCAGATATCCATAAGCAAACTCGCCGCCCTCGATGGTCATGGTAACGCTCTTGATACCTGCCTCGTCACCTTCCTGCAAGTCACTGACGGTCACCTTATAGCCATGAGCCTCAGCCCAGCGCATATACATACGCATGAGCATCTGTGCCCAGTCCTGGCTCTCTGTACCACCGGCACCCGAGTTGATCTTGAGCACACACTCCATCGGGTCTTCCTCCTGCCGGAGCATGTTCTTCAGTTCCAAGTCCTCGATAGCTTTAATCGCCTTGGCGTAGTTGGCATCCACCTCTTCCTCGGTCACCATCTCGTCCTTATAGAAGTCAAAGGCAAGTTGGAGTTCGTCTGCATATTGACGCACCTCCTTATAGCCGTCAAGCCATTTCTGGATGCCCTTCACCTTTTTCATCTGTTCCTGCGCATATTTGGGGTCTTCCCAAAAATCAGGAGCCTGCGTACGGAGCTGTTCCTCTTCAAATTCTACTTTCTTTTGGTCTATGTTGAGATAGCGATGGAGTGCGTCGGCACGGTCCATCACGTCTTTTAATTGATCAGCTGTAATCATTCAGCACTTAACATTTAACATTGAACACTTAACATTTTACACTTAACTTTCTCCCGCTCACTCCTCATACATGGCATCAATCTGAGCCTTGTAGTTCTTGTTGATGACAGGACGGCGAATCTTCAGCGTGTTGGTCAACTCGCCAGACTCCATGGAGAAATGGTGAGCCAGAAGGGTGATGCGCTTGATCTGCTCGTAATAAGCCAGGTGCTGCTGCAATATCTGGATGCGGTCCATCAACATCTTGCGCACCTTCTCATTGACACAAAGTTCCTCGCGGCTGGCAAACTCCAGGTGATGTTCCCTTGCCCAGTCTTCCACCATCTGAAACTCAGGAACGACAAGGGCAGAGACAAATTTGCGCTGGTCGGCGATGACCACCACCTGCTCCACAAACTTGTCCACCAAGAGCAAAGACTCCACCTGCTGTGGGGCAATGTACTTGCCGTTGGAGGTTTTGAACAAGTCCTTGATGCGCTCCGTAAGGAACAGTTCCCCATTTTTCAGGTAACCGGCATCGCCCGTATGGAAGAAACCGTCCTCGTCGAATGCCTTCGCATTGATGGATTCACGGTGATAGTATCCCTTGGTGATGGTGGGACCCTTGAGGAGGACTTCGTTATCTTCTCCAATCTTAATCTGTATGCTGGAGATGGGACGGCCTACCGAACCAATGGTGAATCTCTTGTCGAGATGGTCACAAGATACGGTGGCAAGACTCTCGGTCAGCCCATAGCCCACCACCATACCGATGCCGATAGAGTGGATGAACTCCTCCACCTCAGGGCTTACATAAGCTCCAGCCGTAGGAAAGATGTTGGGATTCTCAAGTCCAAGTTGCTTGCGCACCAATGCCAAGACTGTCTTGTTGACCAACTTGTACTCCAACTCCAACGTAATGGGCACCCGCTTTCCGTTGGCAACATACTCAATGTTGCGTTTTCTTCCCACCGCCAGGGCATGCTGGAAGAGTTTCTTCTGCACGGCACCGGCACTGTCCATCTTGGCTTTCACGGCTATATATACCTTTTCCCAGAATCTGGGCACGCTGCACATACAGGTGGGGTGAACCTCACGCATACTCTCCTGTATCTCATGGGGATCCGTATTGATGAAGAGTTGGGCGCCCTCGCTCAGACAGAGATAAGCCCATCCACGCTCAAAGATATGAGTGAAGGGAAGGAAGTTGATGACCCGGTCTTTCTCAGACACCGGCACACACTCATCATTGGCTTTCAAGGCTGCATAATACTGGCCATAGGTGAGCATCACGCCCTTGCTGTCGCCCGTGGTACCACTGGTATAGAGGATGTTGGCAAGGTCGTCCATGTCCGCCTGCTTATACAACTCCTCTACCTCGGTCTGCCTTGGCAGGTTCTCTCCGAGGGCGATGAAATCCGTGAAATACAGGGCTGACGGATCATGGGTACTGATGCGCACGCTGGAATCGAAGACGATAATGCGTTCCAATGTGGGACAGAGGGCAAAGACGCGATGAGCCTTGTCATACTGCGCCTGTTCTCCCACAAAGAGGAAGCGGATCTGGGCATCGTTGATCATATATTGTATCTGCTGCTCGCTACTGGTGGCATAGAAGGGGATGGAAGTCACCCTGATGCCATATGCTCCGAAATCGGTATAGAGATAATGTATGCAGTTTTGCGAGAAGACAGCGATCTTGTCCATAGGTTTCGCCCCCAGGTTGAGAAGGGCATTGCTCACTTGTTTCACCCTCAGCGAAAACTGATTCCATGAAACCGTTTGCCACTGGTCACCACCGAATTTCTTGAAGGTAAGCGCAGGCTTATCCCCATGTTTCTTTGCCAGGTCGTGAATCAGTACCGAAAGATGACTATTGATTTGCATAAGCTTCTATTTACTTAATATGGTGCAAAGATAATAGAAATCATTAAGAAAACAAAATAAATCCCAATTTTATTTTGCTCTTCTGCCGTTTTACCTTAACTTTGCATGAGAATTAACAAGAGAAAGAACATCATGACAAAGGAAAAGTACGTAATCGATGCCGTTGAGTTGCTGGAGCGACTGATTGCCACACCCTCGGTAAGCAGAGACGAGAAGAATGCAGCGAACATCATGGAAGAGGCCATCCGCTCCTACGGCTTCGAGCCCCACAGGGAAGCCAACAACGTGTGGGCCATCGGCCCTCACTACGACACAGCAAAGCCCACGCTCCTCCTCAATGCCCACATAGACACGGTAAAGCCCGTCGACTCCTGGCAGCGTGACCCCTTCACGCCCAGCATGGAGGGAGAAACGCTCTATGGGCTTGGCAGCAACGACTGCGGCGGAGGTCTGTGTTCTCTCCTCCAGATATTCCGCATGATCACACAGAAGCCGCAAAAATACAACCTCATCTTTCTCGCCTCTGCAGAGGAGGAAGTGTCAGGGAAGGACGGCATCAGCAGGGCATTGCCTCTCTTGCCCCACATCGACCTCGCCATCGTGGGCGAGCCGACGGGAATGCAACCCGCCGTGGCAGAGAAGGGTCTGATGGTACTCGACGTGATTGCACACGGAAAAAGCGGACATGCCGCCCGCAATGAGGGAATCAACGCTATCTACGAAGCCCTCGACGATATGCGCTGGATCAGGGATTACAAGTTTGAGAAGGTGAGCGAGTTTCTCGGCCCCACTAAGATGACGCTCACCGTAGTGAATGCTGGAACGCAGCACAATGTGATTCCCGACAAATGTACGATGCTCGTAGACATCCGCACCAACGAGTTCTACGACAACGAGGAAGTGTACAACTTTATCTGCAGCCAGTTGAAGAGTGAGGTCAAGGCACACTCCTTCCGTCTCAAGTCCTCCCACATCGACCCGAGCCATCCCCTCATCAAGAAATGCGTGGAGATGGGGATGAAGCCCTTTGGCAGTCCTACGCTCAGCGACCAAGCCCTCATGCCGTTCCAGTCGTTCAAGCTCGGTCCTGGCGAGTCTTCACGCTCCCATTCGGCAGACGAGTTCATCAAAGTCAGCGAGATTCGTGACGCCATCCAAAAATATGAAACCCTCTTAGACGGTGCAACCATCTAAGAGGGTTTCCTCATTATTAATTATTAATTATCAATTACCTCAGCTTCCCAGCCAAGCCTCGGGATTGAGTTTGGCAGTCTCCTTGCGCAACTGGAACTGAAGGATGTTGTCTGTCCCCACAACGCCAATTGTCTGGCGGGTACTCACCTTCTGTCCCTTATGTACGCTCACCGACTTCAGGTTGCAGTATACAGAGATGTATGCACCATGGCGCACCAGCACGTTCCACAAGCCGCCATAGCCAAAGACTGCACTCACCTCACCATCATAAATACTCCGGGCAAGACATCCGGACTTACCCTGGATGTTGATGCCTTTGTTGTCGAGCGTAACACCCTTCAAACCTTGCACGTTGTATTGTCCGAAATGGCTGATGACGCGATAAGAGCCTGTGATCGGCATAGGCAAGCGTCCGCGGTTAGCCTCGAAGCCACCGCTCAGCATCCTGTCCACAGAGCTTAAGTTTGAAGACTCCTGCGCCTCCTGCTTTGCCTCTGCAATCTCCTTTTTGGTTCTTGCCTCGTCGGTCTTGGCCTTCAGCTCCGCAGCTTGTCTCTCAGCTTCCGCCTTGCGTGCCGCTTGTTCTGCAGCAGCTTGTTTTGCCGCCTGTTCTGCGGCAGCTTCCGCCTTCGCCCTGGCTTGTGCCAGAGCCTTCTCCTTTGCCTTTTCCCTCGCCTTTGCCTCGGCAAGGGCTTGCGCCTCCTCCTGTGCCTTGCGGGCAGCCTCCTGTGCCAGACGTGCCTCCTCGGCAGCTTTCTTTCTTGCCGCCTCAGCCTCAGCCTCCCTGCGCTTCGCCTCGGCTATGCGTCGGGCGTTCTCGCGGGCTGCGGCTTCGGCTGCAGCCTTCTTCCTTGCCAGCTCCTCTGCCTTCTTACGCTTTGCCTCCGCCAGTTCGGCAGCCTTGCGCCTTGCCTCCTCGGCGGCACGGGCACGTGCCTTTGCCACCTCCTCGGCAATCAACTGGTCGATCTGCGCATTGATGGCAGCATCCTTCTTGCGTTGGTCTGCGATGACTGCCTGGATGGTCTTCTGTTGCTTCTGCAATCCCTGCACCACCTGCTGCTGCTCGGTCTGCTTGCCCTCCAGGGCATTCTTCTCTTTCTGTCCCTTATATAACAAGGTATTCTTGTGTCCTTTCACCTTCTGCAGTTGGTCATGCTTGTCATTCACCTGGATCTGCTTCGACTTGACCGCCTCGCCCTGCGCTTTCTGATAGGCGGAATACTGGCGTACGAAGGACAGGCGGCGATACATCTGTGACAAGCTCTTGGCACTGAAGATAAACATCAGCTTCTCCTGCACGGAGTGATGGCGCGACATATATCTCATCGAACGGATATACTTGTTCTTGCGCTCCTGCAACTGCTGTTCCAGGGTTTTCAACTGTGCGTTCAGCATACCGATGTTTCCATCGATATAATGGATGTCCTTCTGGATGCCGTCGATATTCTTCTGCCGCTGGTCTATCTCGCCATTGATGACCATCAAGTCCTGGAGGCGCTTCTTCACGTCCTCCCGATTGGCGCGCAATGCCTTTTCCTGTTCCTTAATCTTCTTCTGGATGGAGGCACGCTGACCCTGCAAGCCACGGATAGAGGCATTGCTGTTGGTTGCAGCACGCCGTTCGGCACTCGTCGGAGCGCCGTTAGCATTACCCTTCTTTGTCTTATTCCGTTGTGTGGTTCCCTTCTTGGTCCGGGAAGCGGCAACCGTGGTCTTCGCTTTCTTCTGGCTTGCCTTTTTCTGGGCATAGGGAGAAAGCGCGAACGAAATCGCCAATATGAACAAGATTATTCTTTTCATTTTCGTTAGAAGTTCATGATTTTGCCAAGTACTTCCTCTGGAGATACTTGCTTGTATTTACTGGACACTTCTGTCTGGGCATCCCAGTTGCTGTCTGTCTTGACCTCGCTCATCTCAAAGTTGAGCACCACCTCCCGCTTCTTCTTCAGCGCATCGGTAGTGAGTGTGAGCGTCTGGGTAGCGGGGAACATCTTGACACCGACACTGCGGAAATCGTCATACTTGACGTTTAGGGAAGAGGTACCCTCGCTGGCGGACTGGTAAGTCACGTCTGCCTGCGAGATGCGTCCCGTCGTACGGTCGGCAGTCCAGGCATAACTCATGTTTCCGTTCACAAATGATACCGGCACGCAATCGCCGCCGGCATCCAGGTTGGCGTCAAACTTCTTCAAGTCAGACTCCTGCACTTTCTGCACGCCGGGCAAGAGCAACTGGTTCCAGAACAGCGCCTGCAAGGAGTAGAAAGTGATGCCCTGCTTCTTCAGGAAGTCCACCTGGGTATAGTCAGCCTTGACATACTCCTTGTGCAGCCGGTCCACAATCAGTACATAGGTGGGGGTGAACTCCAGGCGTCCGATTTCCGTCCCCAAGAACGGGATAAACAGTTGGATGCGAATCACCTCATTCTTTCTCATGCGCAGGGCACCCGGAACGGAGATGTCCTTCCCCTCGGTCTTGATGCCGAAGGTCATATTGCCCACGATGTTCTGGGCATAGACCTGGTTGTCGGAAACCTTCTGCACGAAGGTCAACTTCTGGATGGCATCATCCTGGCTGCTCCTCGTATTGTCCTTGGAGGCCGCAACTTGCCGTTGCATTCCCGTACCGTTCATAACAGCCTGCTTGGTGCCGCAAGCTGACAGTGTGAGCGGCAAGCACAGCACCGCCAACTTGATGATATGATTCTTTTTCATTTCTTTCTGTTCTTTTGTTTCTTACTCTTTTTCTTAAGTTCTGCCTCGGTCACATAGCGTCTGTTCTCCATCTTCCATGCCAGCACCTCGGTCTTCTGTCCGCCGTCGTATGCTTTCTTCCAGTACTTCAGCGCCTGTTCCGTTAGCCCGTTCATGGCATAGATGTCGCCGGCATGTTCGTAAATGGCGAGATTGCTCTCGATGGAATCCAGATTGCTGACAGCCATGTCTATATAGGACTTTGCCTCTGCATAGCGTTCCTCCATGAACAATATCCAGGCATAGGTGTCAAGGTAGGTTCCGTTCTTCGGCTCTGCCTTGATGGTCTTGTAGCTCATCAGTTCTGCCTTGTGCAAGTCCTTTCCCACCACACTCAGGTAGTAGGCGTAGTTGTTCAATCCCATGATGTTGTCCGACTTCCACTGCAGGCAGGAGTCATATGCGGCGAACGCCTCCTCGGGCTTCTGCTTCTTATAGAGGATGTCACCCATGATCATGTAGAGGTCGGAGACCAATTCGGGCGATGACTGGGCGTTGACCTGCGCCAAGCCTCTCTTGAACTCTTCGAGGGTGGCATCGTCCTGGTTCTTCTGGTAATGCGCCATTCCCCCGAAATAGTAGAACACCATTCCCTCGGGATTATAGGCATGGGCTGCTTGTGTCATGGAGATGACAGCGTCATAGTCTTTCTTGTTCCACAAGTTCTGCACGAGCTGCAAGCGTGCGCTGGCATTGTCGGGCGCTATGGAAAGCACTTTTTGGAAGGCAGCGTCCACACTGTCCGCCGGCATCTTTTTCAGCCCCATGTATGCGGCACGGAGACCTGCGATGTCTGCCGATGGCTGTGGCACAGCGAGCATCTTGTCGAAGAGGGAAAGTACCTCGGTGGAGTCGCCGCCACGCCTTTCGTTGTCCTGTATGAACGAGCGTATCATCACCATCTTGGTGTCGTTGTCGGTCTTCTTGCCCAGAAGAATCTTGTAAAGCACCTTTTGTGCCTCGTCTTTCTGCTCCGTGGCGTTGTAGTAGTCATAGAGGGAAGACTGTGCATAGGCATTGTCGGGCTCTTCCTTCAACACTGTCATAAACAGCTTGTAAGCCTCCTTCTTCCGGTCGTGCTGCATGAGCCAGTTGCCCAACATCACCTTGTAGGAGGCATCCAGCGGATGGGAATCCACCAGTTGCTTCAGTTCCCGGTAAGCTGCTTTCTTGTCATCCATCATCTCATAGACGCGCATCTTCGACAAGGCGAGTTGCTCGTCCTCACCTTCTTCCACCGCCAGGCGGTCGAGCGTCTGGAGCATCATCTGATAATTCTTCTGCTGCTGATAGAGCTGCATCAGGATGCGCAAAGCTTCCGTATTCTCATGATTGTGGGCATAGATGGACTCGTATGCCTCTATTCCCTTGTCGTATTGCTGGTTGGCAATGAAATACTGGGCGATGCGCTCCATATAGGTCTGGTTGTCAGGGTTCAGCTTCGCCGCCTTTTCCAAGTACGCCAAAGCGAGGCTGTCCTTTTTCATCTGCGAATAATACAAAGACAGATAATAGTACACCTCCGCAGCATTGGGGTTCAGCTTCCGTGCATGTTCCAACAGGGAAAACGCCTCGGAATATTTGCCTGCAGACTGCTGGCGTGCCGCTTCCAGGAAGAAATAGTCGTATTTCTTGTCATCGGCTAACGACGGCACGAAGCCCGCCCCAACCACGAGCAATATCAAGCCTAAAGCAAACTGTCTCATAACTTGTCATTTAACACCCGTATGCCCATAACCGCCAGTGCCGCGTTCTGTCTCGTCCAAGGCTTCCACCTCGACGAAAGCACCCTGCTCATGGCGTGCGATCACCATCTGGGCGATACGCTCGCCGTCGTTGACGACGAAATCTTCCTGCGAGAAATTGATGAGCAAGACCATGATCTCGCCACGGTAATCGGCATCGACGGTCCCCGGAGTGTTCAGTACCGTGATGCCATGCTTCAGCGCCAGTCCGCTACGCGGACGTATCTGCGCCTCGAATCCTGCAGGGAGCGCGATGTGCAGCCCTGTAGGGACGAGACGGCGCTCCATGGGATGAAGCACGATGGGTTCATCGATGTTGGCACGCAAATCCATGCCTGCACTCTGGGGGGTGGCGTATGCCGGTAAAGGTTGATGACCTTTGTTGACAACTTGTATTTTCATTGTGTTCCTTTTATTTAAGATGCAAAAATAATGCTTTTTATGCACATTAAGGCATTTTTCTAAGGAAAATAATAGATTTTATGAATTTTATTTTGTTTTTTCCTTTGTTTGGCGTACTTTTGCGATATGGAATGGACTAATCTCATATCAAACAAAAGGTTCGGGCAAGAACATAAACACGCCGAACGCCACGATGACCGCTCTGAGTTCAAACGCGACTACGACCGGCTCATCTTCTCTTCTGCTTTCAGGAGGCTACAGAACAAGACTCAGGTATTCCCCTTGCCGGGTTCCGTCTTCGTACACAACCGCCTGACTCACAGCTTAGAGGTAGCAAGCGTGGGAATGTCTTTGGGCAATGACATCTCCAAGCGCCTCGTCGTGAAGCACCCGGAGTTGAAAGATACCCTCTTCGAGGAAATCGGCACTATCGTCAGCGCTGCCTGCCTGGCACACGACTTGGGCAATCCGCCCTTCGGCCATTCCGGCGAGAAAGCCATCCAGACCTTCTTCAGCGAGGGAGAGGGACAGGAGGTGCGTGACATGGTCTCGCCTGCCTTTTGGGACGACATCACCCATTTCGAAGGCAACGCCAATGCCTTCCGCATCCTCACCCACCGCTTCAAGGGAAGAAGGGCGGGCGGCTTCGTCATGACCTATTCCATGCTCGCCTCCATCGTGAAATATCCGTTCGCCAGTTATTATGCCGGAAATCACGGCAAATTCGGCTTCTTCGATTCCGAGGCTTCCTCTTACGAGAAAGTGGCCGAGGAACTGGGCATCTTGCGGAAGTCAATACCAGGCGAGCCTCTCCGCTATGCGAGACATCCGCTGGTGTATATGGTGGAAGCGGCAGACGACATCTGCTATGAAATCATGGACATAGAGGATTCCCACAAGTTGAAGATTCTCACCTACGAGGATACTGAGCGTCTCTTGCTCAACTTCTTCGACGAGGACATCCAGGCGAAGATTCGCCAACGCATCCATGACGAGGGGTTGACCGACGAGAACGAGAAGGTGGTGTACCTGAGGGCGAGCGTCATCGGAAAGTTGGAAAACGAATGTGTGGATGCTTTCATCAAGCACGAGGAAGAAATCCTGAACGGCACTTTCACTGGCAGTCTCGTCGGCCACATCAGCGAGCGACAGTGCAAGGCATACAAGGAATGCGAGAAGACGTCCTACGCCAAGATCTACCACAGCAAGCCTGTGCTCGACGTGGAGTTGTCGGGTTACAAGATTATGGAGACTCTGATGGAGGTATTCACAGATGCCGCCATCCACCCCACGCGTTTCTACTCCCAGCAGCTCATCCGCCGCGTCAGCAGCCAGTACGACATCGGGAACGCCAACCTGGAGGAGCGCATCATGGCGGTGATTGACTACATCAGCGGCATGACCGACATCTTCGCCCTGAACATCTACCAGAAGATCAACGGCACGAGCCTACCGATCGTATAAATCATTTAATGGGGATGCAGCAAGCCAACAGATTTGCAAAATAACCCTTCACCCTTCACCAAATCTCCGGGAACCCCAGTTTTTATCGGCATTCCCAGAGGTGAAGGGTTCTTCCAGCCCTTCACCCACCCTTCATCACCCTTCACCTTTCTTGCGGCCGCTGTAAGAACTGAACGGCTTAGGGTGAAAGGTGGTGAAGGGTGGGTGAAGGGTGAGGCACTACCCTTCACCCAAATTTTCCCTTTGTTTATCGGCATTTCGAGCAGAAAAGTGAAGGGTGAAGGGTAAAACACCCGGGAATCCCGGAAAAGCAAATGCCACAACATTTGTCCCTCCGAGGGCAGCATTGTGCCTTAGAAAGGGCAGACAAACGCCCTTGCTGGGGCAATTATTTCTCTTTGTAGAAAATCTTGTTGGCCCCGCTCGTCACCTTCAGCGCCTCAGGATGTTCAGCGATGAAACTGTTGATGTGGCGCACACGCTTGTCTTCCAGAATCTCGTCGATGGCGATGAGGATTCCCGTCTCCTCCACGTCACCAAAGCCATAGTTGATGGCGGTGCCGAAGAGTTTCATAGTGGGGCTCAGTCCCATGTAGGCATTCACCAAGGGCGGGATGTTGTAGCCCAACTTGCGAATCTCCCGGTTCAGGATGCGATAGTCATCCTTGAAGTCGTCCTCGGTGAAAAGCGCCGCCATCTCGTTCACGGAAGTCTCCAGCTTGAGCGGTTTCATCGGGATAACCAAGTTCTCCTTGTCGTCAAAGTGCTTCTTCAGGAAATAGAGAATCATGTCACGGCCACGGCGTATATAGGAAGGATACATAGTCATCTTGCCAAAGAAATAGCGCAGGTCGGGATAGAGCACGGTCAAGGCACCGAGTCCGTCCCAGAGGTTGTCCAAGGCAAAGATACTCTTGGTGTTGGCACGCACGTTCTGATATTCAAGCGACACGAAGGAGCGTCCCAGCTCCACGGTATAAGGCATATACTCCTTCAGGAATTTTTCCGAGAAATGGAACATGTGACTGGTAGCCAACTTCGGCTGTCCCTTCTCGTCGAGCTTCCAGTCCTTGCCCAAAAGGTAGCGATAGCCGCCAATGATCTCATCAGCCTCAGGATTCCACACAATCAGCTGCTTGTAGCAATTGTCGCCAAAGTCAAACTCATCCAAGTCCATCGACTTGCCCGTTCCTCCACCAGCCTCACGGAACGCTATCTCGCGAAGACGTCCAATCTCTTTCAGCACATTGGGCGAATCGTTTGCCGTAACAATATAAATCTTATTGTTACTCTTGTTCGTCATACGAAGTTGCTTGTCGGGTGTCAATTCGCTTTTCAACAATTCCTTGTCGACCGGCTGAATGATTTCTTCTTCCATGATTGTCTAATATCTAATTCTTTACAATTCATAAATTTTTTCCTCTACATACTGCGCCCACTCAGCAGGCGTCTTGCTCTTGTCGAAGGTTTGCCAGGGAATCGGCTTCCCGATGGCGACGCGGAAGGTCTTGCCCACATTCTTGTACATCTCGTCTACGAGGAAGAGCATGGCGAGGTTGAAGGGAAGATACTTGTCGCTGAACTTTGCGATGCGGTAGAAGCGCTCGGAGTTCTGCCCCCCGAAATGGATGGGCACGATGTCCCTGTGACACTCCACGCTCTTCGAAATGAAGGTCTTCTTCCAGGGCAAGTCATGGATGCTGCCGTCCTCGCGCTTGCGGCTGTTCAGCCCGGCCGGGAACATGAGCATATGGTTGTCGCTGTTGAAGCCCGCCTCCACCATCCGGGGGAAGTCGCGTCCCTGCCGTCCGGTCTTGTTGATGCCAATGCTTACGGGCTTCAGGCCCGGGAGGTTGAGCAAGAGGTCATTGACAAGATAGCGGAACTTCCCGTCATAGTGTCTGCCTATGATGGAGCCGAGCGCCACACCGTCCTGTCCGCCCAACGGGTGGTTGGAGACGAAGGTGTAGAGCTTGCCGTCATCCTTGTCGGGCAGGTTCTCCTCGCCCACAAGTTCTATGGTCATCTTGAGGTAGCGCACGCACTCCGTCAGCCACTCCGTACCGGAAAGATTGCGACTTTCCCACAAGAACTTGTTTACCTCGTCCTCATGAACAATGCGCTTCAACCAAGAGACGGCAAATGATGGGACGAACTTCGCCTTGCTACCCATCTTGCCTTTCAAGATCTTGTCAATGTCTACTGTTTTCTCTATCGTTTCTCCCATTGAATTCTCCCAATGCTTAAGTTAAGTGCAAAAATAACTCATTTTTTTCAAATACACGCCATTTTGTTGAAAAAAAACACAAATGAGCCATAAATTTAGCATTTTGGAAACCTTTGGGACTGCCCGTGACAGTATAAATTCGTCAATCCGGCAAGATAAACGCCCATACCGCCACCTCCCCCAAAAACACAAGAAGACAAGTTTTTTTTGGTCAAGTTCAAAAAAATGCCCGCAAAAGTAAGGCGATATGAGGAATTTTATGTACCTTTGAACCCGATTTCTTAATTATAAGATGTAATATACACGACAAAAATACGAATGATCAAGACTGCAGAAACATATCATGTACCTGTTCTCCTCAAGGAGAGCGTTGACGGAATGGACATCAAACCCGGAGGCATCTACGTGGACGTCACCTTCGGAGGAGGGGGCCATTCCCGTGAAATCCTTTCAAGGATAACAGGAGGCGGACACCTCTACAGCTTCGACCAAGACGCCGATGCGGAGAGCAACATCATCACCAGCCCCGCCTTCACCTTCGTATGCTCCAACTTCAGGTTCCTGAAGAACTGGATGCGCTACTACGGAGTGGACGGCATAGACGGTCTGCTGGCAGACCTCGGTGTGTCGAGCCACCATTTCGACGACGAGAGCCGGGGCTTCTCCTTCCGTTTCAATGCTCCCCTGGACATGAGGATGAACAAGAGGGCGGGCAAGACAGCAGCAGACATCGTGAACGACTATGAAGAGGAAGCCCTCGCAGACATCTTCTACCTCTATGGAGAGCTGAAGAACTCGCGCAAGATAGCCTCAGCCCTCACAAAGGCGAGGGCCTCCAAGAGGATAGAGACCACCCAGGACTTCATCAATGCCGTGGAGCCGCTCTTCAAGAGGGAGAGGGAGAAGAAGGATATGGCGAAGCTGTTCCAGGCACTGAGGATAGAGGTGAACCACGAGATGGATGCCCTCAAGGAAATGCTGAAGGCGGCAACGGAACTGCTGAAACCCGGCGGAAGGCTCTCCGTCATCACCTACCAT
Organism: Subdoligranulum sp. APC924/74; assembly: GCA_963600595.1. GTDB lineage: Bacteria > Bacteroidota > Bacteroidia > Bacteroidales > Bacteroidaceae > Prevotella. The sequence goes on from CAVCCB010000003.1 coordinate 30,554, forward strand.
TCGCTGGAAGACAGGATTGTAAAGAACATGATGAAAGCCGGCAACCCGGAAGGAAAAATATCGCAGGACTTCTTTGGAAGAACCGACACACCCTTCAAGCTGATCAACAACAAGGTCATCGTACCCACACAGGATGAGCAAGAGCAAAATCCGAGAAGCAGAAGTGCCAAACTTAGAATCGCAGAAAAGAAATGAACGAAGAGAATACAGACAACAAAGATACCGTCGCCCCGAAGGAAGAGACGAAGAACGTGCAAGAGACCCTGAAGGAGGCTATAGCCCAACAGGCGATCGAGGGAGAAGCTCCCCAGTCGTACAGCTTCACATTGAGAAAAATCCTGGGTGGTGACATCCTGACGACGCAGATCATACGCCGCCAGATATGGCTTATCATACTTGTCGTAGGCTTCGTCATCATCTACATCTCCAACCGATACAGCATCCAGAAGAGTCTCATCGAGATAGACCAGCTGCAGACGCAGCTGCAGGACGCAAAGTACAAGGCACTCTCCACCAGCAGCCAGATTACGGAGAAAAGCCGTGAGAACAATGTGCTGGAAATGCTGAAGAACAACAAGGACAGCGTGCTGCACATCGCCAGCCAACCTCCTTACATCATTAACGTACCTGAAGAATGAGCAAGTTTGACCATAAGAAAGTAACGCCCCGATACAGGGCCATCGCCATCGTCATGACGCTGATAGCGGCCTGCGTCATCGGCAAGGCGCTCTACATCATGACAGCCAGGCATGACTACTGGATGAAGGTGGCAGAGCGCCAGAAGAGAGACTCGGTGACGGTGAAGCCCAACCGCGGCAATATCCTCAGCTGCGACGGCAGACTACTCGCCAGCTCCCTTCCCGAATACAAGGTATTCATGGACTTCGTGGCACTCAAGGAGGCAGAAAACGATTCACTCTGGAATGTCAAGCAAGACTCCATCTGCCTCTGCCTGCACGAGATCTTCCCGGAGGTTAGCGCCGCCGACTTCAAAAAGCACCTGCAGGAGGGACGTGCCAAGCAAAGCCGCCACTGGGCGATCTACCCCAAGCGAATCAACTACAACACTTACACAGAGATAAAGGAGCTGCCCGTATTCCGCCTCTCCCCATACAAGAGCGGATTCCACTGTGAGGAGTATAATGCCCGAACACGCACGTATGGCTCATTGGCGGGCAGAACCATCGGAACCCTCTTCGGGGCAAAGGACACGGCGAGATTCGGACTGGAACTGTCATACGACTCCATCCTGCGCGGCACCAACGGCATCGTCCACCGCAGGAAGGTACGCGACAAGTTCCTCGACATCACCGACACGCCCGCCATCGACGGTGCCGACATCGTATCTACCATCGACGTAAACATCCAGGAGCTGGCAGAGCGTTCCACACTCAAGGAGCTGAAGGAAATCAACGGTAACGTGGGCGTGGCACTCGTCATGGACGTACCGACAGGCGACATCAAGGCAATCGTGAACCTTGAGAAATGCGCCGACGGGGAATACCGCGAGATCAAAAACCATGCCGTCAGCGATCTCCTGGAGCCGGGTTCGGTATTCAAGCCCGCCTCCATCCTCGTGGCACTCGACGACGGTGTGGTGGACACCGCCACTTGCCGCGTAGAGACCTCCGGCGGCATCTGGAAGATGTATGGCAGGGACATGAAGGACCACAACTGGAGAAAGGGCGGCTACGGTATGCTGACCCTGGCACAGACCCTCTGGTACAGTTCCAACATCGGTGTGAGCCGCATCATCGATGACCACTACAAGAACCACCCCGAGAAATTCGTGGAGGGCATTTACCGCACAGGTCTGCATGACAACCTCAAGATACCACTGATGGGAGCTTCTCCAGCCAGAATACGAATGCCCCACAAGAACAGCCACAACCAGTATGACAACTGGGCAAAGACGTCGCTGCCCTGGATGAGCATCGGATATGAGACGCAGGTGCCGCCCATATCCACCCTCACCTTCTACAACACCATCGCCAACAACGGCAAGATGATGCGACCGCGCTTCGTCAGCAAGGTGGTGAAGAACGGAGAAACCATCATGGAATTCCCACCCGAGGTAATGAGACAACAGATTGCCAAGGAGAAAAGCATCAAGGAACTGCAGACCATCCTGGAACAGGTGGTGAGCGTAGGACTGGGAAAGCGGGCCGGTTCGCCCAACTTCAAGGTAGCGGGAAAGACAGGAACGGCACAGATTTCCAAAGGCGCCGGCGGCTACAAGAGCGGCGGCACCAACTATCTGGTAAGCTTCGCCGGCTATTTCCCGGCAGACAATCCACGATACAGCTGCATCGTGTGCATCCAGAAATCAGGGCTGCCCGCATCGGGAGGCAGCATGAGCGGACAGGTATTCCATGACATTGCAGAAGGCATCATGGCACAGAGTCTGAAAGTAGACGTCAAGGATGCCCGAGACTCCGCTTCCATCTTCGTACCCGACGTGAAGACAGGCAATGTGCTTGCAGCCGACTATGTGCTCACCCACCTCGGCATCAAAACAAGCACCAACTGGAGCGGAAGCTACGCCAACGGCAACCCTATCTGGGGCAAGGCGGAACACGCGGGTCAGACGGAGGTACGCCTGATCAAGGAGAAACAGTATGGCAAGAACACCGTGCCCGACATCACCGGCATGGGAGCCAGAGATGCCATCTTCTGCATGGAGAGCCGTGGCATCAAGACCAAGATATACGGCAGAGGAAAGGTTACAGAACAAAGCATTGCGCCAGGCACGCCCGTGAAGAAGGGCATGACCTGTGCCATCAAACTTAACTGACATATACAGACAGGTGTAACAAAACAAAAGAAACAAGATATGAAGTTACAGGAGTTACTTAAAAACATCCATCCGACTCAGATTGCCGGAGATGCTGAAGTAGAGGTGACGGGAGTAAACATCGACTCCCGCAAAATCAAGGAAGGCCATCTCTTCGTTGCCATGAAGGGCACGCAGGTGGACGGCCACAAGTTCATCCCGAAGGCCATCGAGCTCGGTGCCAAGTCGGTGTTGTGTGAGGACATGCCCGAGGAGAAGGCTGAGGGCGTAACTTACATCCAGGTGGAGTCCACAGAGGACGCAGTGGGCAAGGTGGCCACCCTCTTCCACGGCGACCCTTCCAGAAAGCTGAAGTTGGTGGGAGTGACAGGAACCAACGGCAAGACCACTATCGCCACCTTATTATATAATATGTTCCGCAAGTTCGGCCATAAGTGCGGTCTGCTCTCCACCGTATGCAACTACATAGAGGACGAGGCCATCCCGACCGACCATACCACCCCCGACCCCATCGAGCTGAACGAGCTGTTGGGCAGGATGGTGGAGGCTGGTTGCGAGTACGCCTTCATGGAGTGCTCCTCCCACGCCATCGCACAGAAGCGCATCGGCGGCCTGCAGTTTGCCGGAGGTCTCTTCACCAACCTCACCCGCGACCATCTCGACTACCACAAGACCTTCGAGAACTATCGCAATGCCAAGAAGGCTTTCTTCGACGGACTGCCCAAGACGGCATTCGCCATCACCAATGCTGACGACAAGAACGGCATGGTAATGGTGCAGAACACCAAGGCTACGGTAAAGACCTACTCCACCCGCACGATGGCCGACTTCAAGGCAAAGATTCTGGAATGCCACTTCGGCGGGATGTATCTGGAAATCGACGGCAAGGAGGTGGGCGTGCAGTTCATCGGCAAGTTCAACGTGAGCAACCTGCTCGCCGTATACGGCGCAGCCGTGATGCTCGGCAAGAAGCCCGAGGACGTACTCGTGGTGATGAGTACCCTGCACAGCGTAAACGGAAGACTGGATCCCGTGCAGTCGCCTGACGGCTATACTGCCCTCGTAGATTATGCCCACACCCCCGACGCACTGGAGAACGTGCTCAACGCCATCCACGAGGTACTCGACGGCAAGGGAGGCCATGTGATCACCGTATGCGGAGCCGGCGGAAACCGCGACAAGGGCAAGCGCCCATTGATGGCACAGGAAGCCGTGAAGCAGAGCGACAAGGTAATCATCACCAGCGACAATCCCCGCTTCGAGGAGCCACAGGACATCATCAACGACATGCTCGCCGGACTCAACGCCCAGCAGATGAAGAAGGTGGTGAGCATCGTGGACCGCAAGGAGGCCATCCGCACTGCCTGCATGATGGCACAGAAAGGCGACGTGATTCTCGTGGCAGGAAAAGGACACGAAGACTATCAGGACGTGAAGGGCGTGAAGCACCACTTTGACGACAAGGAAGTGCTGCGCGAAATCTTCGGTATCAGCCAGAAATAGGAGTCCTCGCATACTATCACAACCATAAAGAAGAATCTTACAGTATAAGAAGACATGTTGTACTATCTCTTTAGATTTTTGGAGCAATGGGGCATCACCGGTTCCCACATGTGGGGCTACATCTCATTCCGCGCCCTGCTCGCACTGATTTTGTCACTGGTCATCTCCGCCTGGTTCGGCGAGAAGTTCATCAAGTACCTCAAGAGCAAGCAAATCACGGAAACCCAGCGCGATGCAAGCATCGACCCGTTTGGCGTGAAGAAGATTGGCGTGCCGTCGATGGGCGGTGTCATCATCATCCTCGCCATCCTCGTGCCAGTACTCTTGCTCGGCCGTCTGCGCAACATCTACCTCATCCTGATGATTGTCACTACCGTGTGGCTGGGATTCCTCGGCGGCATGGATGACTTCATCAAGATCTTCAAGCGCGACAAGGAGGGCTTGAAAGGCAAATACAAGATTGTGGGCCAAGTGGGCATCGGGCTCATCGTGGGTCTGGTACTCTGGGCCTCGCCCGACGTGAAGATGAACGAGAACCTCGCCATCGAGCGACAGGGACAGGAGACCGTGGTGAAGCACCGGGCAGAGGCTACCAAGTCGCTGAAAACCACCATCCCCTTCATCAAGGGCCACAACCTCGACTACTCGCGCATCACAAGCTTCTGCGGCAAGTACAGGGTGGCCGCCGGCTGGATTCTCTTCGTCATCATGACCATCTTCGTGGTGACGGCCGTATCGAACGGTGCCAACCTCAACGACGGAATGGACGGCATGTGCGCAGGCAACTCGGCCATCATAGGTGTGGCACTGGGCATACTGGCATACGTGTCGTCGCACTACCAGTTTGCCGCCTACCTCAACATCATGTACATTCCCGGTTCAGAGGAGCTGGTGGTGTTCTTCTGCGCCTTTATCGGCGCACTCATCGGTTTCCTCTGGTACAATGCCTATCCCGCCCAGGTGTTCATGGGCGACACGGGGTCGCTCACCATCGGCGGCATCATCGCTGTGGGTGCCATCATCATCCACAAGGAGCTGATGCTGCCCATCCTCTGCGGCATCTTCTTCGTGGAGAGCCTCAGCGTCATGATACAGGTATACTATTACAAGCTGGGCAAGCGGAAGGGAGTGAAGCAGCGCATCTTCAAGCGCACGCCGATCCACGACAACTTCCGCACGCAGGACAGCCAGCTGGACCCCGAGTGCAAGTACCTGCTGAAGAAGCCGCACAACTGCTTCCATGAGTCGAAGATCACCATCCGCTTCTGGATTGTGACCATCATACTGGCGGCACTGACCATCATCACATTAAAAATCAGATAAGAGAAATACATCATGAGCAAGATAGTAATCTTAGGAGCCGGCGAGAGCGGCGCAGGAGCCGCCGTGCTGGCCAAGAAGGAGGGTTTCGAGGTGTTCGTATCGGACATGTCGAAAATCAAGGACAAATACAAGAAACTGATGGACGACCACGGCATCGAGTGGGAAGAGGGCCATCATACGGAAGAGAAAATCCTGGATGCCGACGAGGTGATCAAGAGTCCCGGTATTCCCAAGGAGGCACCTATGGTGCAGAAACTCCTGGCGAAAGGCACTCCCATCATCAGCGAGATAGAGTTTGCCGGAAGATATACGAATGCCAAGATGGTTTGCATCACGGGCAGCAACGGCAAGACCACCACTACCTCACTGATTTACCACATCTTCAAGAAGGCTGGTCTGGACGTGGGACTGGCAGGCAACATCGGCAACAGTCTCGCCCTGCAGGTGGCAGAGACTCCACATGAGTGGTACGTCATCGAGCTGAGCAGCTTCCAGTTGGACGACATGTATGACTTCCGCGCCAACATCGCCATCCTGCTCAACATCACCCCCGACCATCTGGACCGCTACGAGTTCAAAATGCAGAACTACACTGATGCCAAGATGCGCATCACCCAGAACCAGACAGAGGAAGACAGCTTCATCTACTGGAACGACGACCCCATCGTGACCAAGGAACTGTCCAAGTACAACCTCAAGAGCCATCTCTGCGCCTTCGCCGAGACCAAGGAGGAGGGCACCTTGGGCTACATCGACGGTGGCAAATACCAGCTCAGCTACCCCACCCCGTTCGAAATGCCCCAGGAGGACATGAGCCTCAGCGGAAAGCACAACATCTACAACAGTCTGGCTGCCGGTCTGGCCTGCAACATCGCCGGCATCGACCACAAGACTATCCACCAGGGACTGAGCGATTTCCCTGGCGTGGAGCACCGTCTGGAGAAGGTGGGCAAGTTTGAGGGCGTATACTACGTCAACGACTCCAAGGCCACCAACGTGGACGCTTGCTGGTACGCCCTAGAGAGCATGAAGACTCCCACCGTCCTCATCATCGGCGGCAAGGACAAGGGCAACGACTACGACCAGATCAAGGACTTGGTGAAGCAGAAATGCACGGGCATCGTATATCTGGGCGCGGACAACAAGAAGTTGCACGACAACTTCGACAGCCTGGGCATCCCCGTACGCGACACCCACAGCATGAAAGACTGCGTGGCAGCCTGCCGCGAGTTGGCAAAGCCTGGCGACACCGTACTGCTGAGCCCCTGCTGTGCCAGCTTCGACCTCTTCAAGAATATGGAAGACCGCGGCGAGCAGTTCAAGGCATTGGCAAGGGTCATCGGAGAATAACACAACAGACCGCAAGGACAAGACATAGAAAGAACAGAATGAACAATAAGAGCATCGGCAACATTTTCAAGGGAGACAAGGTCATCTGGATGATCTTCTTCTTCCTCTGCATGATCAGTATCGTGGAGGTATATTCTGCCTCCAGCTCCCTTTCGTACAAATCTGGCAACTACATGGCACCGGTCATCAGGCACATCATGTTGCTGGGAGTAGGCCTGTTCACGATGATCTGTATGCTCAAAGTGAAATGCAAGTATTTCAAGATTGTGACGCCCATCGTCATGGCAGTCTCCATCATATTGCTCATCCTTGTGCTGCTCACCGGACAGTCCACCAATGGCGCATCCCGCTGGTTCAGTCTCATGGGCATCCAGTTCCAGCCTTCCGAGATTGCCAAGGGAGCCGTGGTACTGGCAGTGGCACAGATCCTGAGTGCCATGCAGACTGAGCATGGTGCCGACAAACGGGCATTCAGATATATACTCATGGCAGTAATGCCACTTGTTGCACTCATCGCCGTAGAAAATCTGTCCACCGCCATGCTCATCTGTATCACAATGCTTTGCATGATGGTCATCGGCAGAATCCCCATGCAACAGATTGGAAAGCTGGTGGGAGTGGTCATGATTGCTGGGCTCATCGTATTCGCTGGTGTCATGATTATCGGACAGGACAAGGGAGACATGCCCGGCAAACCACAAAACGCTCTCACCGAGCATGTAGACAAACAGGAAGAGAAACCGGGAATGATCGAGAAAATCTTCCATCGAGCCGACACGTGGAAGGCACGCATTGACAAGTTCATCAGTTCCAAGCCGGTAGCTCCGGAAGACGTAGACCTGGACAAGGACGCCCAAGTGGCACACGCCAATATCGCCATTGCCTCTTCCAACGTAGTGGGCAAGGGACCGGGCAACTCGGTGGAACGTGACTTCCTCTCGCAGGCATTCTCCGACTTCATCTACGCCATCATCATTGAAGAGATGGGTATCTGGGGAGCAGCGGGAGTGGCATTGCTCTACATCTTCCTACTGTTCAGGGCCGGCTGGATCGCCAACCGCTGTGAGAACAATTTCCCGGCATTCCTCTGCATGGGACTCACCATCATGCTGGTGACCCAGGCACTGTTCAACATGGCGGTGGCAGTGGGACTGGCTCCCGTGACAGGGCAGCCATTGCCCCTCATCAGCCGAGGCGGAACATCCACCATCATCAACTGCCTCTACCTTGGCATCATACTTAGCATCAGCCGTACGGCTAAAAAGAAGGATTTCCCAAAAAATGACGAGAATCTTGACAATTTTGAAGCCGCATGAAAAAAGAGAATGATAAATAAGGTAAAAAATGCCGTTAAATGGATTTTTTTACTTACCTTTGCGTTATAAACTCGAATGAACATGGACAATGAATTAAGAATCATCATAAGTGGCGGTGGTACAGGCGGTCATATATTTCCCGCAGTATCCATCGCAAACGCCATCAAGGCAAAATGTCCTGATGCCAAGATTTTGTTTGTAGGCGCACTCGGCAGAATGGAAATGCAGCGCGTTCCTGCGGCAGGCTACGAGATAAAGGGTCTGCCCATCTGTGGTTTCGACAGGAAGCACCTGCTCAAGAACATCGCCGTTCTTTTCAAGATATGGAAGAGCCAGCGCATGGCAAAGAGCATCATCAAGAACTTCAAGCCCATGGCAGCAGTAGGCGTAGGCGGCTATGCCAGCGGTCCTACGCTGAACGTATGCGCCAGCAAAGGCATCCCCTGTCTCATCCAGGAGCAGAACTCCTACGCCGGCGTCACCAACAAACTGTTGGCTAAGAAGGCTGAAAAGATTTGCGTGGCATACGAGGGCATGGAGCGTTTCTTCCCTGCCGACAAGATTATCATGACAGGCAATCCCGTTCGCCAGAATGTACTTGACACTGCTCTCACGCAGGAAGAAGCACGTAAGCAGTTCGGGCTCGACCCTGGGAAGAAGACTATCCTCCTGGTGGGCGGAAGCCTCGGTGCAAGAACCATCAACGAGAGCATTCTCCAACACCTCGATATGGTAAAGGAGAGTGGCGTGCAGTTCATTTGGCAGACAGGCAAGTATTACAACGCAACCATCATGGAGCAGCTGAAGGGCAAAGACCTTCCCATGCTCAAGGTGACAGACTTCATCAGCGACATGGGGGCAGCCTACAAGGCAGCCGACCTTGTGATCAGCCGTGCCGGAGCCAGCAGCATCAGCGAATTCTGCCTCATCGGAAAGGCCGTGATTCTCGTACCAAGCCCCAATGTGGCAGAAGACCACCAGACCAAGAACGCCCTGGCACTGGTCAACAAGGATGCAGCCATCTACGTGAAGGATGCAGAGGCACCCGGGGTATTGCTGAAGAGGGCACTGGAAACGGTGAAGGACGAGGGCAAGCTCGCCTCCCTCTGTGAGAATATCAAGGAATTAGGATTAAAGAACTCTGCCGACGTCATCGCCGACGAAGTCATCAAATTAGCAACAAGATAATGGAACTGAAAGATATCAAAGCTGTATACTTTGTAGGCGCAGGCGGCATCGGCATGAGCGCCATCGCAAGATATTTCCTCAACAAAAAACTGGTCGTGGCTGGCTACGACAAGACTCCCTCCAACCTCACGCACGACTTGGAGAGGGAAGGCATGTCCATCCATTACGAGGAGAACCCAGTACTGATTCCTGCAGAATGCAAGGACAAGGAATCTACCCTGGTCATCTACACTCCAGCCATCCCCGCCGAACACAAGGAGCTTGTATACTTCCGCGAGAGCGGCTTCACCATAGAGAAGCGCGCACAGGTGCTGGGCACGCTGACCCGCACACACAAGGGACTCTGCGTGGCAGGCACACACGGCAAGACCACCACGTCGACCATGTGCGCCCACATCATGCACCAAAGCCACATCGACTGCAACGCCTTCCTGGGGGGTATATCCAAGAACTACGGCACCAACTACATCCTCTCCAGCGAGAGCGACTATGTAGTCATCGAAGCCGACGAGTTCGACCGCAGTTTCCATTGGCTTCGCCCCTGGATGAGCGTCATCACATCCACCGATCCCGACCACCTCGACATCTACGGTACCAAGGAGGCATACTTGGAGAGTTTCCGCCACTACACGGAGCTGATTCAGCCCGGCGGTGCCCTCATCATCCACAAGAACCTGGATATGAAACAGAACGTGCAGGAAGGAGTCAGGATCTACGAGTACAGCCTCACGGAGGGAGACTTCCACGCAGAGAACATCAAGATAGAGAACGGAGAAATCACCTTCGACTTCATCTCCCCCATCGAGAATGTACGAGGTGTGGAACTGGGACAACCCGTACCCATCAACATCGAGAATGGCGTGGCAGCCATGGCTATGGCACAGTTGAACGGTTGTACCGCCGACGAGCTGCGCGACGGCATAAAGACCTACGGAGGAGTGGACCGTCGCTTCGACTTCAAGATAAAGACCGACAAGTTGGTGTTCCTCTCCGATTATGCCCACCATCCCAAGGAAATCTACCAGAGCGCAAGGAGCATACGGGAGTTGTACAAGAACCGCAAGATAACTGCCATCTTCCAGCCCCATCTTTACACCAGGACACGTGATTTCTACAAGGACTTCGCCAACAGTCTGAGTCTATTGGACGAGGTAATCCTATGCGACATCTATCCTGCCCGCGAGCAGCCCATACCGGGAGTTACGGCAAAGTTGATCTATGACAACCTGAAGCCAGATGTGGAAAAGAGCATGATCCACAAGGAAGACGTACTTGACCTCGTGAAGAAACGTGATTTCGATGTGCTGATTATACTGGGAGCAGGCGACCTGGACAACTATGTTCCACAAATAACAAAAATACTGGAAGAGAAATAAATGCATATCAATTGGAAGAAAATCATCATCCTGACACTTGACTTGGCTTTGGCCGTGTACCTCGTGTTCGCCTTCACCAGCTTCAATAAACCTGGCGAGAAGAGGATACCGTGTACAAAAGTCAACATCCATATCCAAGACGAGATGACCAATGGTTTTCTTAATGCCCAAGAGATCAAGAAGCGGCTTGAGAACAAGAAACTCTATCCCTTGGCGAAGCCTCTGGATCAAGTGAATGCCAGGGAAATTGAGGGAACGCTCAAAGCAAGTCCGTTCGTGAAGTCAGTGGAATGCTACAAGACACAAGACGGACTTGTCGACATCTATCTCACACAACGTATGCCCATCGTCAGGATCAAAAGCATTGACAATGAGGATTACTATATTGACGACAATAATCACATCATGCCCAATTCGAAATATACCAGCGACATCATTGTCGCCACCGGGTATATCACCAAGTGGTACGCCCAGCGGTATATAGCTCCACTGAGCAAATGCCTTATCGTCAACGACCTGTGGAGAAACCAAATAGAGCAAATCAACGTGCTTCCCAACAGAGGCATTGAATTGGTGCCGCGTGTGGGCAACCACATTGTATATATAGGTAATCTTCCCGAGACGACCATCATAAAGAAAAGAGAAAAAGACATAGAGGAATTCGTCAACAGGAAAATGGACCGGTTGGAGAAATTCTACAAATACGGGCTGTCGCAAGCAGGATGGAACAAATATTCATACATCAACATTGAGTTTGACAACCAGATCATTTGCACTAAACAGCACAACAGCTAATAAAAACAAGTAAAAAATCATTGATAATATACACGACTATGCCAAAGGAATTTATTGTAGCAATCGAACTAGGCTCATCTAAGATGACTGGTATAGCAGGCCAAAAGAATTTGGACGGCAGCATCACCGTACTCGCTACCGTCAGGGAGAATTCGGCGTCATGCATCAGAAAAGGGGTTATCTACAACATTGACAAAACTTGTCAATGCCTGACAAGCATCATCCAGAAGCTAAAGACAATCCTCAAGCAAGACATCACGCAAGTATATGTAGGAATCGGAGGCCGTTCCATCAAAAGCGTAAAGAATGTCATCGTGAAAGACCTTCCCACCAACTCTGTCATTAGCCAGGAGATGATCAACGAACTGATGGACATCAACCGCAACATGACATATCCCGACCAGGAGATCCTCGATGCCGCTACACAAGAATACAAGATTGACAACCAATATCAGATTGACCCTGTCGGCATACAGTGCAACCACCTGGAAGGCATCTTCCTGAACATTCTGTGGCGCAAGAATTTCTACAACAACATCTACACTTGCTTTGAGAATGCCAACATCTACATTGCAGACATGTATCTTGCCCCCCTTGCATTGGCAGACAGCGTGCTGACAGACTCTGAGAAGCGTGCCGGATGTATGCTCGTCGACCTGGGAGCCGACACAACGACCGTCTCCGTATATTATAAAGGTATATTGAGACATCTTTCTGTCATTCCTCTGGGCGGCAACAATGTCACCAAGGACTTGACCTGTCTGCAGATTGAAGAATCAGAGGCAGAGAATATGAAATTGAAGTACGCCAAGGCATATACCGACAACAACAAGAACGACCAGACTGCCACCTATCCTATCGACAAAGAGAGGAATGTGGAGAGCAAGAAATTCCATGAAATCGTGGAAGCACGCATGGAGGAGATCATCGAGAACGCATGGTTCCAGGTTCCCGTTGAATATGCCGACCAACTCCTGGGCGGCATCATCCTCACTGGCGGCGGCAGCAACATGCCGGAAATCGATACGGCGTTTAAGAAGCATACGCATATCGACAAAGTTCGCATCGCCAAGTTCGTCACACAAACAGTCAACTCAAAAGACCAGAAGATCAACAACCACGACGGAACAAAGAACACAATCCTGGGACTGTTGGCAAAGGGTAACATGAACTGTGCAGGCGAAGAAATAGGCAATGACCTGTTCAAAAGCCAAGCAGACAAAACGGGCACAACCAATGTCGACCCGCATAAAGTGATGAAGGGTCCTTACGAGACAACTGGTAGTAGTACAATGCCATCAGCTGCCGAGATACGCAAGAAAGAAGAAGAGGAAGCTCGCCGCAAGAAAGAAGAGGAAGAGGAAGCCCAGCGCATCGCTGCGGAAGAGGAGGCAAGACTCGCCAAAGAGAAGGAAAGGAAAGAAAAGAGCATCCTCCACAAGAGCATCAGGTTCTTCAAGAAATTCGTCAACGACACGCTTACGGAAGAATAAAAAAGGAATATCAATTTTAAGACCATACAATTATGACAGATAATTCAAACTCTCCACAAATCCTTGACTTCGGAGAGCCAGGGAAAGAGAACAGCATCATTAAGGTGATTGGTGTTGGCGGTGGCGGCGGAAACGCAGTGAACCACATGTACCGCGAAGGTATTCACGACGTAAGCTTCGTGTTGTGTAACACCGACAACCAAGCGCTCAATGACTCCCCTGTCCCCGTTCATCTGCAATTGGGAAAAGAGGGACTTGGCGCAGGCAACAAACCTGCCAAGGCACGTCAGGCAGCCGAAGAAACCCTTGAGGAAATCAAGCATATGCTGAACGACGGCACCAAGATGGCTTTCATCACAGCCGGCATGGGCGGTGGTACGGGAACGGGCGCCGCTCCTGTTATTGCTCGGGTGAGCAAGGAACTGGGCATTCTGACCGTTGGTATCGTAACGATTCCATTCCGCTTTGAAGGTCCCAGAAAGATTGACCAGGCTCTCGACGGTGTGGAGGAAATGTCAAAGCATGTGGATGCCCTGCTGGTCATCAACAACGAGCGACTCCGCCAGATTTACCCCGAACTCGCCGTGCTCGATGCCTTCGGAAAGGCTGACGACACACTGAGTGTGGCTGCCAAGAGCATCGCAGAGATCATCACCGTACACGGTCTGATCAACCTTGACTTCAACGACGTGAAAACCGTATTGAAGGACGGTGGCGTGGCAATCATGAGTACAGGCTATGGCGAGGGCGAAGGCAGGGTAAAGAAGGCCATCGAGGACGCCCTCAACTCACCGCTGCTCAACGACAACGACGTTTTCAACTCCAAGAAGATCCTCCTGAGCATCGCCTTTGCCAGCGAGAAGAAGGACAACCCCGGACTGACCATGGACGAGATGAACGATGTCAATGACTTCATGGAAAAGTTCGGAGAAGACTTCGAGTTGAAATGGGGACTCGCCATCGACCCGGAGTTGGGCAGCCGCGTCAAGGTGACTGTCCTCGCCACAGGTTTCGGCCTGGAGGACGTAGAGGGAATAAAGAACCGCCACCTCAAGAAGCACACGGAGGAGGAGTCACGCCGCCTTGCCGAGGAAGAGGAGAAGAGAGCGGAGAACGAGGAGCGAAGAAAACGCTATTATGGCATCGACGGCAATACCTCCCAATATAAGCGCCGGCCGCATATTTTCCTTTTTCACCAAGAAGACCTCGACAACGAAGATGTCATTTTGAAAGTAGAGAATACACCGACCTTCAAGCGGACCCGCCAGACTCTGGAAGACATTCGCAACATCGCTTCGGGAACCACCGCAGGCGAGAACCCAAATGAAAGCAACACCACCACCCAAGGTGTCATCAGCTTTGCATAATATCACATAGATTCCTTTGCCACGGAGCTACACACCGATTGGCTGCGGCGTTAGCATTCATGGCAAAGGAATCTTGCTATACAAAGAGATCCTGTAAAACCGAAAACGTCTTCATCTCCGGGAAATCGGGGACGTGAAGGCGATAATACTCCAAAATTACTCTCACACACGTGTTGCGCTCCACTCTGGACATCGAATAGAGATGCATTGTGGAATAACTCAACCGAACCAACTTTTTCATCTTTCTGGAGTCGCTTATGTCCAAGTAATGCCTGTGAATGGGGATGTCTGCCACAAAACGGCCTTCCTCCAAATCAAAGAAATCGCCAGCTTCGCTACTTTCCATGTTAGGGAAGAAACCCAAGAACAAAGAGAGACGAATCATAAACACCACATGAAAGTTGGCAAAGTCTTCCCGAGCAAGGTCAAGCCATTCCATACTGTTTACCAGAAAACGGAATAAGGAAACATGAACCAGTTCATTGCGTGTACTATAACAGAGAAACTCCGCCAAAAACATCGTGATGGACAACTTATAAGGAGAAAAGGGAATGTCTGAGAAAGGTACACCAATGCTCACCTCCTTCAGTTGCTGCAACTTCGCCTTATGGCGATAATCGAACTCTATGTCCAATATTGTCATCGTTTGAAAATACTGTCGCTTTATCCGTGCCTTGGGCGACTTTGGCAACCGAACCGAAAATGAAATCCTCCCCAACTCTTCGGTAAATAAATCAACGATGAGTTGAGCGTCACCATACTTTACGGAACGCAGTACTATTGCCCTCGTTTTCACTATCATAAACTCTTAGTTTAGCAAATTAAGGGCAAAATTACAAAAAAACAAGCATTTAGAGAAAATTTCCACCGAAAAATTTGCGGGTTTCAGATAAAAGTAGTAACTTTGCACCCGCAAAACGGCGATGGTCCCTTCGTCTATCGGTTAGGACGAGAGATTTTCATTCTCTAAAGAGCAGTTCGACTCTGCTAGGGACTACAA
>CAVCCB010000004.1:0-42339 GCA_963600595.1 Subdoligranulum sp. APC924/74
AAATAAAAATGTGTAATTTTGCAGTCCGATTATTTCGGGGATACACTTAGAGTCCCCAGGGTATGGTGTGTTAATAGCAACGTCCTGTGGCCGGGATTTGCGGTTAGTGAATCACCTATCCAAAAGTGAACAAAAAGATTAAAAACGTTTTTTAGTAGTAAATTTAAATTTTAAAATGGACACATTAAGTTTCAAGACTATCTCCGTAAACAAGGAGACAGCTAAGAAAGAGTGGGTTGTAATCGACGCAACAGACCAGGTAGTAGGTCGCCTTTGCTCAAAGGTAGCTAAGTTGCTCCGCGGTAAGTACAAGCCAACTTTCACTCCACACGTAGATTGTGGTGACAACGTAATCATTATCAATGCTGCCAAGGTGGTGTTCTCCGGCAAGAAGGAGACAGATAAGGTTTACACACGTTACACTGGTTATCCTGGTGGTCAGCGCTTCAACACTCCAGCCGAGTTGCGCAAGCGTCCTGACGGAATGGACAAGATCCTCCGCCACGCTGTCAAGGGTATGTTGCCAAAGGGTCGTCTCGGCCGTTCTTTGATGGACAACCTCTTCATTTACGATGGCACAGAGCACAAGCATGAGGCTCAGAAGCCAAAGGCAATCGATATTAACCAGTATAAATAATTAAGGTAGAATGGAAGTAATTAATGCAATTGGTCGCCGCAAGAGCGCAGTAGCTCGTGTATACCTTTCAGAGGGTACAGGTAAGATCACAATCAACAAGAAAGATATTGAGACATATTTCCCATCAGCAATCCTTCGCTACGTAGTGAAGCAGCCATTGCAGTTGCTTGAGGCTGAGGGTAAGTATGACATTAAGGCAAACCTCGACGGTGGTGGTTTCACCGGTCAGAGCCAGGCCCTCCGTCTCGCCATCGCCCGCGCTTTGGTGAAGATCGACGCTGAGGACAAGAAGGCTTTGAAGGACGCAGGCTTCCTGACACGCGACAGCCGTGCCGTTGAGCGTAAGAAGCCAGGTCAGCCCAAGGCCCGTCGTCGCTTCCAGTTCAGCAAGCGTTAATCAGTATTATACATTATTATATATATTGGTTATATATAGCTGAACCAAGTTTAGTATCTAAATCGGTGAGATTCCATTAATCGGGGACTACCCATCGACTGATTCTAAAACAATAGAATTCAAAAGAAAGTAAACAACAATTAAACAAGAAAAGACAATGTCTAGAACAAATTTTGACCAGTTACTCCAGGCAGGTTGCCACTTCGGACACCTCCGTCGCAAGTGGAACCCAGCAATGGCTCCTTACATCTTCATGGAGCGTAACGGTATTCATATCATCGACCTCAACAAGACTGTAGCCAAGATCGACGACGCAGCAGAGGTACTCAAGGGAATCGCCAAGTCAGGTAAGAAGATCCTGTTTGTCGCTACTAAAAAACAAGCTAAGGACGTAGTTGCCGAGAAGGCAGCTTCTGTAAATATGCCATACGTGAACGAGCGTTGGGCTGGTGGTATGCTCACCAACTTCCCTACCATCCGTAAGGCAGTAAAGAAAATGACAAACATCGACAAGTTGTTGAACGACGGTACGTTCTCCAACCTTTCAAAGCGCGAGTTGCTCCAGATCAGCCGCCAGCGTGCCAAGTTGGAGAAGAACCTCGGCTCCATCGCCGACTTGACCCGTCTCCCAAGCGCACTCTTCGTAGTGGATGTCATGAAGGAGCACATCGCAGTGAAGGAGGCCAACCGTCTTGGAATCCCAGTGTTCGGTATCGTGGATACCAACTCAGACCCAAAGAATATCGACTATGTAATTCCTGCAAATGACGATGCCAAGGACTCAGTAGAGGCAATCCTCTCGGCAGTTTGCGGTGCCATCGCAGAGGGTCTTGAGGAGCGCAAGGCAGAGAAGGCTGACGACAAGGCTGCCGCTGAGCAGAAAGACCAGCCTAAGAAGAAGGCCGCTCGCAAGGAAGAGGCTGCCGCTGAGTAATCGGGCAAGCAAAGAATATACTGGAGCCATTGATTCTGTTTTATGATTCGATGGCTTTAGTAGCTTTTATCAAAGATTTATTATTAACTTTTTAATATTAAGAAAATATTATGGCTGTTACAATAGCTGAGATCCAGAAGCTTCGTAAGATGACAGGCGCTGGTCTTGCAGACTGCAAGAAGGCCTTGACAGAGGCAGATGGTGATATCGAGAAGGCAATCGAACTCGTGCGTGAGCGTGGTCTTGCAATCGCTGCAAAGCGTTCCGACCGTGAGACTTCCAATGGTTGCGTACTCGTAAAGAGTGCAAATGGCTTCGCTGCAATGGTTGCCGTTAAGTGTGAAACAGACTTCGTTGCTAACGGTAAGGAGTTCATCGACATGACTGCCGAAATCCTTGACGCTGCCATCGCTGCCAAGGCTCAGAGCCTTGACGACGTGAAGAAGTTGGTTCTCGCTTCCGGTGACGACGCAGAGACTGCCGTTAAGCACCGCTCTGGTATCACTGGCGAGAAGATGGAGCTTGATGGCTACAACTTCCTGGAGGGTGAGAACATCTCCGTATACGACCACATGAACAAGCACACCTTGTGCACCATGGTTCAGCTCAACGAGAACAACGAGGAGGCTGGCCACAAGGTAGCAATGCAGGTGGCTGCCATGCGTCCTGTAGCTCTCGACGAGTCTTCTGTATCTGAGGAGACCAAGAAGAAGGAGCTTGAGGTGGCTGTTGCCAAGACCAAGGAAGAGTTGGTAGAGAAGGCTGTGAACGCTGCCCTGAAGAAGGCTGGCATCAACCCTGCACACGTTGACTCTGAGGATCACATCGAGAGCAACACCAAGAAGGGCTGGTTGACACCTGAGCAGGCTGAGGAGGCCCGCAACATCAAGAAGACCGTAGGTGAGGAGAAGGCTGCTTCTCTGAACGAGAACATGATCCAGAACATCGCCAACGGCCGCCTTGCCAAGTTCTTCAAGGAGAACTGCTTGGTAGACCAGGAGTTCCAGTTCGGTGACGGCGACAAGCAGACTGTATCTCAGTTCCTCGCTTCTCAGAGCAAGAGTTTGAAGATCACTGCTTACAAGCGCTTCACACTCGTTGCCGAGTAATCGCAGCAATGACAATTTGACTTATAGTTAAATTAGAATACATTTCGGGAGTTCAGGGATTAAAGCTTTCGCTTTCTCCCTGGGCTCCTTTTTCGTTTATAAAAGATTGAGTCAATATGAAGATTTTTGCCATTGGCATGAACTATGCCGAACACAACCAATCGCTCCATGGCACAAAGGAACGTCCGGAGCGCCCTGTCATCTTTACCAAGGCAGACTCTGCATTGTTGAAAGACGGCAAGCCTTTCTTTATCCCAGACCACCTGGGACGAATTGAGTATGAAACGGAACTGGTAGTGCGCATCTGCAAGTTGGGGAAGACCATTCCAGAGCGTTTCGCCCACCGCTACTATGATGCCGTGACCGTGGGGATCGACTTCACCGCTCGCGAGATACAGAAGAAGCTGAAGGAGGCGGGACATCCCTGGGAACTTGCCAAGGGCTTCGACGGCTCGGCAGTAATCGGCGATTGGGTGGACATCCAGAAGTTCCGCAGCATACAGGCGATTCATTTCCATCTCGACATCAACGGCAAGAACGTGCAGGAGGGATGCTCCAGTGACATGCTCTACAAGGTGGATGAGATTATCTCCTACATCAGCCAGTACTTTACCCTAAAGACCGGAGACCTGCTCTATACGGGCTGCCCCACGGGTTGTGGACCTGTACAGATAGACGACCATCTGGAAGGCTATATAGAAGACAGAAAAGTACTGGACTTCAATTGTAAATAGAATATAAGAAAACAAAGAATGATGAACATAAGAGTAGGATTTGGTTACGATGTCCACAAACTCGTGGCAGACCGTGACCTGTGGCTGGGCGGAATTAAGATAGACTACGAGTTGGGGCTCTTGGGCCACAGCGATGCTGACGTGCTGATTCATGCCATCTGTGATGCACTGCTGGGCGCAGCCAATATGCGTGACATAGGCTACCATTTTCCCGACACGGCAGCAGAGACACTGAACGTAGACTCCAAGATATTGCTGCGCAAGACCATCGAACTGATAGCCACCAAAGGCTATGTAGTGGGCAACATCGACGCCACAGTGTGTGCGGAGCGTCCCAAGCTGAATCCTCATGTGCCGGCGATGAAATCCTGCCTGGCAAAGGTGATGGGCACGGACGAGGAAAATATCTCCATCAAGGCCACCACAACCGAGAAATTGGGCTTTACTGGCAGGATGGAAGGCATCTCAGCCTACGCCACGGTATTGATAGAGAAAGTATAACAAGCGTAAAAGAACTGTTAACAACTGTTGTGCTCGAACACAGAATGTTGACATATATCAAATATTTGCTAAAAAGAAAAATTTTCTTGCCAAATTATTTGGAAGATATACGAAAAATGTTGTATCTTTGCAGCGTCAAAAGGTTAATAGATTGTTTAGGTTAGTAGTAATAGATTTAGGTTTTTAGTTATTAGGTTTTAAGGTAGATTGTTTAACAGATAACAAAGGGAATCGTGAGATTGCCTTTGAATTTTGAAAGAATTAATAGTTAAACATATTATACGCTATAGCTCGCAGAGAGTTGTGGCGTATATTTGTTTTATGCCACAACCCTCTGCTTCCAGTTTATTCCTCCACGACTTCCACCGTCATACTGACATCTTCCTTGGGGCGGTCACCGCGCAGAGTCTCGCCCCCCTGGATCATTTCCACAACATCCAGTCCATCCTCCACTTCACCAAATACGGTGTATTGGTTGTCAAGGAAAGGCGTACCGCCGGTTGTCGTATAGGCATCCACCTGCTCCTCTGTAAACTTGGGAGTTCCCGCCTCACGACATTTAGCCTTGGTCTCTGCCACAAGTTTGTCCTGCAGAGCCATCAAGCCCTGGCGGTCTCTGTTGCGGCGCAGGTCCATGATTTCGCCATGGTGCTCCTTGGCAAGGGCATTAAACACGGTCTGCTCCTGCTGCATCGCCATCTGTTTCTCCATCTGCTTGAGTTCCGCTGCCTTGTAGACCTTGCCCCAAACAATATAGAACTGGCTCCCGCTGCTCTTGCGATCTGGGTTCACCTCGTCACCCAAACGTGCCGCACTAAGGGCACCACGCTTGTGGAAAAGCTGCGGATAAACGAACTCGGCCGGAATGGTGTAGTCGGGACCGCCGGTGCCGAGCATCTTGCCTTTGGGCGCACCCTTGCTCTCCGGGTCACCACCCTGGATCATGAAATCCTTGATGACACGATGAAAGAGTGTGCCGTCAAAATAACCCTCCTTCGCCAACTTGATGAAGTTGTCACGGTGTTGGGGTGTCTCGTCATAGAGGCGCACCAAGATATTGCCCTCTGTTGTCTTAATCAATACTTTTGCCATAATCTTTAAGAGTTTATTGTTAAGAGTTCATAGTTAAGAGTTTATAGCAAATCCGCCCGTAAACAAGAATGCCCTATCAACTCTTAACTATAAACTCTTAACTATAATATTCGTTCCACTGCTGCATCGCCTCCTGCCAATCGGTCTGTTCACCGTCAGCTACTGCCTGCTTCTGCCGCTCAGCCTCATCCCGAGCCTTGTCGCGGGCACGTTTTGCCTTCATCGCCTCAATGGTGGCATCGTCGAGTATCTGAATGGCACCGCGGTTGATGGCATCCTGGAGTTCTTCCTCGCCGAAAGCCTTGCCCGGCTCGTTGAAGTCGGAGATATTAAACTCATAGTCCACCCTCAGGTCGTGGCGCACCAATTTCTGCTGCAGGCGGTTGCCGGCATTCTTCAGTCGCAGGAGTTTACCTATTTCCTTGATTTCTCCCGCTGAATACTTGTTTCTTCCCATGAAAGATAAATGATTTTATTTCGGTGTGCAAAATTACGCATAAACATTGACAACACCAAAAGAAAACACAAAATATGTGTCAAGGTGCAGCTAAATTTACAAATGATTTTTCCTTAATTATTTTGAAATGTTTGGATAATCGGGAAAAATACCTTATCTTTGCCATCACTATTGAAGGAAAGGAAAAAGGACATGGCAAGATTTGTAAACGCATACCCCGTAGGAATACAGACTTTCGAGAATATCCGGGAAGACGAGTATCTGTATGTCGATAAGACACAATACATTGTCGATTTCATGCAGAAAAAGATGAAATTCGTCTTTCTGAGTCGCCCAAGGCGATTCGGCAAGTCGTTGTTTGCGTCAACGCTGAAATGTTACTTCGAGGGCAAGAAAGAGCTCTTCGAAGGACTTGCCATTGCCAGATATGAGAAAGAATGGGTGAAGCACCCCGTGCTGCATTTCGACATGAGTGGGGCAAAGCACTTCGATGAGGAAGCACTGAAGCGCTATCTCCACCTACAACTGCGCATCTATGAAAATGTATATGGGAGGAACGAGGAAGAGGTGGATCCCAACGAACGTCTGGATGGACTCGTGAAACGTGCCAACAAACAGACGGGGCAGAAAGTTGTGGTTATCATCGACGAGTACGATGCCCCATTGCTCGATGTTGTCCATGAGGGTGACAAACTGCTTACGCTGCGCCGCATCATGCAGAACTTCTACAGTCCACTGAAGAAGCTCGACCCCTACCTCAAGTTCGTATTCATCACGGGCATCACCAAGTTCTCACAGCTCAGCATCTTCAGCGAGCTGAACAACCTCGACAACATCAGTATGTTCGACCAGTACTCCGCCATCTGCGGCATCAGCAAGACGGAGCTGACCACCGTGATGAAACCCGACGTGGAGGGGTTGGGGCAAGCCCTCGGCGTGTCATACGAAGAGTGCCTGGAGAAGCTGCGCAAGTATTATGACGGCTACCATTTCAGCGGGCAATCTGAGGATATGTTCAATCCATTCAGCCTCATGAGGGCACTCAATGCCCAAGACCTCCAATCATATTGGTTTGGATCAGGCACTCCCAGCTATCTGATCAAGAGTCTGCAAAAATACCACGTCAACGTTACTGACATCGAGCAAAATGATATAAGCATAGACGATTTCGACGTGTCCCCGGAGCAAATGACATCACCGCTGCCCTTGCTTTACCAAAGCGGCTACCTCACTATCAAGTTCTATAACCCTACTTTTCAAACCTACACATTGGGCTACCCCAACAGGGAGGTGAAAATAGGTATACTGAAGAGCCTTGCCCCCAATTATCTCTCACCCATTTCGGTCAACAACAACAGCTTGGTCGTAAGACTGGCGCAATGTCTGAGCAAAGGCCAAGTGGAGGAATGTATGCAGAAGCTCAGGGCTTACCTCTCCAGCATCTCCAACCGTCTCTCCAACAAGAACGAGCGCGACTTCCAGACGGTCTTCTATCTCATCTTCAACCTCATGGGGGCTTACATCAAGGTGGAGGAAGACAGTGCCATAGGCAGAGCAGACGCTGTGGTTCACATGCAAGACGCCATCTATGTGTTCGAACTGAAATACGACGGGTCGGCAGAGGATGCACTCAAGCAGATAGATGACAAGGGCTACCTCATCCCCTATTCCGCCAATGGCAAACGATTAATAAAGATTGGTGTCAACTACGACAGCTGCCAACGCACCATCGGCGACTGGAAGGTGGAGGTGATATAAAACTGGCAAGTCGTGACTTCATACTTTTGCAAAAATAACACGGACAAATTGAATTTGTCCGTCGAATTTGTCCGTCTACTCATAAGCAGCTGATTTCCTGACAAATACAAAACAAACGGACAAACGGACGGACAAATTCAATTTGTCCGTTTTATTTTTTTGCCATTCCCACGCCCCCAACATGATGAGTCTCCACCAGAGAAACTATGCTTTACCCATCGAAAAACGATGAGTTAGGAGGAAGAAAACGACGAGTCTCTATACCTTATTATATAAGCGCAGATGTGATAACTCCCCATTTAACACTTGTTTTGCTGAAAATCGCTCCTTGCCGCACGCAAAAATTTGGTGGTTTGAATAAAATCTTGTATTTTTGCATTGTCTTTCGGATGGTCCGACAGACTAACCCTAAAACAAACTAAACAAACATGACAGATTTAAAAATGACCACAGTAGAAAACCTTTTGGCTGCAAACGCAAGTATTCAACCACTCGAGGAATTCCCCGTAAACCAACTGCCAATCGGACTCCGCGACTCTCTGGCAGGCGTGTCCAAGGATGCCCGGGTGCCAGCCCTCTTCACGGCACTTCCGTTGGCGGCAACCTATGCCGACGATGTGAAGGCGACCTATTGCGACGGTGACGAAACACCCATGGCGCTGATGTCAATCATCATCGGTGAGCAAGCATCGGGCAAGGGCGTTTGCCGACGCATAGAAAGCGTCTGGGCAAAGAAGATGGACAAAGACGACGAAACACCACGCGAACAGGAGGCATGGTATCAGCAGAACAAGGGCAAAAGGGGAGTCATAGACCCCAAGCCTTGCATCCGACACATCGGCGACACCATCTCCAAGTCGGCCATGATGCGCCGACAACTCTGTGCCAACGAACATACCCTGTATATGTTTAGCGAAGAACTTAGCTCTATGAAGGGTGTTTGGCGATTTTTCGGCGACTACTTCCGCAAGGCGTTCGACCATAGCGAGGTAGGACAAGACTACATCACCGCCACCAGTGGAGTGACTCACGCCAAGCTCAACTTCACGGGTTGCTGCACCCAGAACATCTTTCAGAAGTTCTTCACTGACGACAACATAGAAGACGGTTCTTCCTCTCGCATGATGCTCGCCAAGATGCCCGACACCTCGTTTGCCCCCATCACCCAGCATCATGACTACACAGAGGAGGAACAAGCCAACATCCAGCAGGCAGTAAAGCTATTGGACCAGAGCCATGGAGTACTCAACTTGCCCCGCCTGCGTGAAGCCTTCGGCACATGGCTCGAAGAGAAGCGACAGCTCGCCCTGGCGAATGCTGACCGAGTGATGGACGTGTACCGCCGTCGCTCCGGCGTCATCGGATTCCGTTGCGGTGCAATCTTCCACATCCTAGAGCAGACTGAGGAGGAGAGCGAGGCGTGCATCCGCTTTGCCAAAGCTGTGGCAGACTATGTACTCGCCATGCAGATGGAGTTGTTTGGCCTGCGCCTCGACAAGCAACAGCAAGCCAACGAGGCTGCCCCGGTCTATAAGTCGCGCAACACAGTGCTCTTCGAGCAGTTGCCCGAGAAGTTCACCTTCTTCGATGCCAGCCGTGAGCGCGGCGACAGTGCCAGCCGCGAGACCGTGCTCAAGATGATAAGACGCTGGGCGAAGCGTGGTCTCTGCAAGAAGATAGAGGGAGACACCGAAATGTGGCAGAAGGAAGCCATCCCGGCATAAAAGTCATTATTCTTCCCAAATCTTCCTCACCATGAAGTCTTTTCCCAAGAAGAAAAATCTCTTCAGCTTACTGCGCAGCAGGTTCGTCTTGATTTTGGCAATATCTACTTGGCGCAACTTCTGCTCATCGAATTTCTCTCCTCGGTGCAAGACATACTTGATGAATGAGGAAGAGGTGATACCATATTTCAGCAAGAATTGCGCACTGCCGTTGTTCTTGGCGATACGTTGCGTGGAGCGAGCCTCAAAATGATAGACCCTGCTCTTGGAAATGCCCTTGAAATACCTGACTCCTGCCAACCATAGTTTGGCGGAAAAGTCGGGGTCGCTGTACATTCCCGGCGAGAGTTCCACACTATAGCCTCCCACCAAGTCCCAGATGTCACGATGGACAACGTTGGGAGGCCATGTGGCACCCATCCAGTCCTCGTGTGGCAATGTGGCAAACTCTTCCAACAGACGTTTCTCGTCAAAAGTCTCAACACTCTCACCATAATTGGCGGGAGCAATCATACTCTTGGAGCCTGTTCGGGGTTGTATCAGCGTAGATGACAAAAAGAACTTGTTGTCGGGCAACTGCTCAATTTCTTCCCACAGGTATCTGTCCCATTGTGGACAAACATACATATCATCATTCATGTAGAGTACATAGTCTGTCTTTACCAAAGGCCGCAAGGCATTCAGTGCAAAACAGATGCCTACATTGTTAGGGCTATGTACAAAATCCAGATCTCCCATAGACCTCACCCAATCGACTGTTCCGTCGCTGCCGTCATTCACATAGACGATAATCTGATGCTGGAAACAAGAATTTTTCCTGATGCTCTCTATACATAGTTTCAAAAAGTCCAGGTTGTTCCACGTCGGTATCAAGATGGAAAACAATTTTGACTCGCTATTGACCATAATGCTTACTTAAAAATATATTATATTGTGCAGCAATGTTTACCTTGGTTGCCACATCTGTCTTCTAAAATTTTACTCACAGCTACGAATTGATAGACACCCTCGTAACAAGCACAGATAAATCCAGCCTTGCCGTCCCTAAATCCTCCCTTCAGGACATACGCCTTGAAGAAACGGAAGAAAGGTCGCCAAAGGAGTGCCATCACGCCATAGTGCTTGTCCTTCTTCTTCTCCACCTCGCTCTCCGTATACAGGTTGGTCTTGTCGATACGACTGCGGATGGAATCATTGGCGAGATGAATAAAAGCCAAGTCCTGCCGCTTGGCAGGAATCCACTGCTTGCAGCCTTTTACCTCGGGGAAGGTATGGACGTATGGCGGCCATACGGTGCCTTCCTTCACGAAGAAGCGCAAGAGATAGTCGGGATAGAAACAGTGCATAAACCGCCCCATGAAGTAGTTCTTACGGGGAATCCACAATCCTTCCGCAGCATCCTTGTGGGAGATATGCACATAGAGAAAATCCCTCAACTGAGGAGTGACCAACTCGTCTGCATCTATCACCAACACCCACTTGTTACTGGCACTCTGTATGGCGAAGGTGCGGGCCGGCTCGGCACTCACACAATCACCCTTCGGAAAGGTAACGATCTTGCAGCCATACCTTTCGGCTATCTCCCGGGTGTCGTCCGTACTCTCCATATCGCAGATGACTATCTCGTCGAAGTCCTTGACGGAATCCAACACCCTCGCCAAATGCTTCGAGGCGTTGTAGGTGTTGATCACCACCGATATCTTATTATCGCTCATATATTTCTCACCTTATTATACTACTTCACCTTCAGCCAACCTATATGATATTCCGATTGCGCAATGGGATCGTCGCAACCCTCCAAGGGAGGACACTTGTCTTGGTTGGGCGTGTTGCGGTCGGGCAGGTTGCGATAGGCTCCTGTACGGAAACTGATGCGCTCCATCGACTTCACGGCATGGAGGAGCGGTAGTTGCTGGCTGCCGTTGATGGAGAAAGAACCTGTGCCTGTGGCATCAGCCACCAAACGGATGGTCTGCCACTCGCCCTTGCGGTAACTGCCCACTTCGGTTTCTCCAACCATCATCTTGCCGTCCTTGAACGAAAGGGAGATGGCGCGCTCGCCGTGGCGGTCGGTCACATCCACCTCGAAGGGTTCTCCACTCTCCTGCACCACCTTCACACTGAAGGAAATGTCCTTTCTCGTGCCTTCCTCGAACACCCGGATGGCACGGGCATAGTCGTAGCGGTCGGAGTCAGTAAGACAGAGGGTGTGGTTGACAGAGATACCGACGTGCGCCCATTGGGGACGGTAGATATTCCAGTTGGCTATCTTTCCATCAGGCTCGCACAGTTTGAAGTCGTCATCCACACAGCCTTTCCACTCGGAGCGGACGGGCAGCGGGACACGGCTCACCCAGATGTCTTCCTTGTTCACGCTGTAGGTGAGCCACATATCCTTGCCTTCGGGCTGCTGCTCTCCCTCGGTGATACCTCTCACATAGCAAGGTCCGAAGTCCTTGTTCTCGCCGAAGAATCTTCTGGGCGGAACCTCGCCATGCACCACGCACATGGAGTCGAACACGATGCCGTCGTCGCTCGTGGTCACGACGAGCGGATAGCGGTAGGGCTGCGTCTCTATGGGATTGTAGCACATCGCATATCTGCCGTCGGCTGTTCGCTGTCCCCAGTTCTTGCCACCCGCCATAATGAGCGAGGGCACCCTGACGGGTTTCGACCAGCTCCCGCCGTTGTCCTTCGACAGAGCCGCCCACGACTTCTTCCAGAGTGCCACCACGTTGCCGTCCTTGCGGTGGTAATAAGAGGTGGCTTGCACGATATCAATGGAGTCTTTCAGGGCATAGAAGCCGTCGAGCCCCCGGTCCTCGTCAATCCACTGCAGGGTCTTCAATTTATCGTTGAGCAAGTCCTGGCAAGCCTTTTTGAATCCCTTGTCCTTTGAGCGGGTGTAGAAGGGATAGGCAGTGTTGGTCTCGTTCCATGCCTCGTGGGTGGCGTGGTGGGAGGAGTAGCGGATGAAGTAGATGGGACCCATCGTACCGTCCCTGTACATCTCCCTCACCACTCTGCCGATGCCGCCTTCCTTGAAGGGGTCGTAGCTGTGGCCGTAGAAGCCCACCACGAGCAACCTGCCGTTGGGGGCTGTGTAGAAGCCCATACGCTGGTGCATGATGTAGCCATAGTAGGGTTTGGGGATGGCGACACCCTCAGGTGCCTTGTATACGGGGAACACCACGAAGGGCTTGCCCCAGTTTCTGCCGTCCTTGGAAGTGACGAGATAAGTATGGCCAGGCGGCTGCTGCTCGTCGCTCGGGTTACTGAGATACTGCAGGTAGAACGTGCCGTTCCAGTAGGTGATGTTCTGGGCGTGGTTATAGGTCCACCCGAAGCCGTCGGCTTTCTCGGGATGCGTCCTGTTCGCCCTCATCACCTGTATATTCTCCGTACCGATGGCGTACCTGAGTCCACCTTCGTGCAGACGTGGGTTGCAGATTTCTCCGCCAATATAGCTCACCGGCTCCTTCTCCGTGCCAGTCTGGGCGAGGAGGGGCGAGGCCAGGGCGAGTAATAAGGCCGTTACGCCTACTTTATAAATATTTCCTTTCTTCATACGATTTGTTGTCGGGTTACACTACAAAGATACATAAATCTGTGGTCTTTGAAACAAAAACCATCGTTTCCTTAGGCTTCGTTTGGTTTCTATCACATTTTTTAAGCAAAAGAGACGGGTATTTGCATGGTTGTTAACCCAAAAATGATTATCTTTGCACGTTGGTATCTTTTACGCAAAGCTATAAAGAATGAATATACTCGAAGAAAATTTCCTGTCTCTCGTGCAGTGTGCCGGAACTCTATATTTTGTGGTGGGCATCATCCTGGCATTCCTCAAGGTGCCAAGGATGGAGGTGTTCCGTCCCTATTTTGTCTCCAAGAACCTGCTGTCGGCGTGCTTCTTCGTGGTGGGCACCAACCTGTGGGCGTTCCTGTTTGTATTTGACGGCGACTGGCACAAGTACAACCCCATGGTAATCTGCCTCGACCTGGTACTCTTCTATCTTGCCGGCATCCTGTTCAGCAATGTGTTCTGCAACCTGCTCGACAAGCATTACATCACGCGCCGCCGCATAACAGTGGCATCCGTCAAGTGGTCGCTAACCACCGCCTGTGCCGTCCTCTCGCTCTTCGACTTCGTGCCCGCATTGGGCAAGAAGTGTCTGTTAATATTCGCATGCTTGATGTTCCTGCAGTTCGTCTTCCACTTCCTGCTGTTCTTCTTCAAGCGTTTCAGGAAGGTGCGCAAGGCGTTGGACAACTACTACACCGAGTCGCAGCTGGAGACCATCAACTGGTCTTACCGCTGCATCTTCCTCATCATCACAGCAGGTTTCCTATCCGTTGCCACGATGGTGCAGGGCGTGGTGTTCAACTGGTTGTTCCAGGGGTTCATGCTCAGCACCTGCATCTACATCACCGTGAGCTTCATCAACTTCAAGGACCATTACATCGACATTCTCCGCGTGGAGGAAGAGATAACGGACGATGACGTGGAGGAACAGAAGACCGAGAACATCGAGGAGAAATTCAACACCCTCGACATACTCATGAACAAGTGGGTGAGCGAGCTGAAATACAAGGAGAACCAGTTCACCATCGAGGACGTGGCGAAGGAGGTGGGCACCAACAAGAGCTACCTCTCCGCCTACATCAACCAGAAGTTTGACATGAGCTTCAGTTCCTGGATCACCTCGCTCCGCATCAAGGAAGCAAAAGATATGTTTCGCAAAGACCCCAACACAAAGGTGGAGACGGTGGCGTTCGACGTAGGTTTCTCTTCCTCTTCTTATTTCTCCAAGGCATTCTCCAAACAAGAGGGCATCTCGCCGGCTCAATGGAAGAAGGACGTCAATAGAAAATAAATACAACAAAAGGGAGTACACCTCATCACTGAGCCATACTTCCCAAATTATAATCTGTCATTATTAAATCAACACAAAACTATAAATCTTATAACCTATACAATATATATTACCCTTTGCTGATCAAATTTCGGAAACAGGAGAGGGAAACAGCCCGAGGTCTTTCTCACCTCCCGGAGTCTCGGGACAGCCTGTTGCCTCCGTATCATCGGTGCAAAATTAATATAAATATCCGAGAACAGAGAAATGATTTACACTGAAAAACCCTGAAAATCCAAACTTTTTTCTAATTTTACATCAAGAAAAGTCAATATTACAACTTTCTTGCCCTAAAAACGACTACTTTTGCATGAAATACCGCACAAGATTGAAAGAACCCACAAGAAGAGAGAAACCATACAATTATACATAAAGGCATAACTTGAGATGAATAATCTGACTACATTTATCAATGGCATTGGAAAACTCCTGTATGGAGAAAACATGACGGAGACCAACCACCGTCGACTGCTCTGCTTCCTCGCCCTCACCCTCATCGAGGTGGTCATCCTACCTTATTATATGTTGGGCAACGGAGGACGGCAAGACCTGCCCTTCCAGTTCGCCACCTATGTACAAGCCCTCATCTTCGTCATCCCGGAGACCGGGGCATGAAGCGAGAGGACAACCTCGCGAGGTTCTTGCAGAAACACGCATAACCGCCGCCCTCCTGCATATCTATGCAATAAATACATCAGTTTAAGGTTATGGCTGCATAAATTCACCAAAAGATGAACGAATATGAAAAATAATGTGTAACTTTGCAGCCGCAAAAAAAGAACTATCAAGAAGAAAATGGCATATACAAGACTTACTGCGGCAGAAGCAGCCGCTATGATCAACGACCAAGACAACATCGGACTCAGCGGCTTCACCCCCAACGGTGTGCCCAAGGCAACCTTCCGCGAACTCTCCAAGAGAGCCATCGCAGAGCATGAGGCAGGCAGACCCTTCCAGGTGGGCATCTTGACGGGAGCCTCCACCTCGCAGAGCATCGAGGGCGACATGGCAGCAGCACAAGCCATCAAGTTTCGTGCGCCATTTTCCACCAACAAAGACTTTCGCACACATACCAACCTCGGAGAGATAGACTACGAGGACATGCACCTCGGCCATATGGCGGAGCGACTGCGCCGTGGCTTCTACGGAGAGATAGACCTCGCCATCATCGAGGTGTCTGACCTGGAGGAGGGCGACACCACCTGCAAGGCATTCCTCACCTCCGCCGGCGGTATCGTGCCCACCATCGTGAGGCTCGCCAAGAAGGTACTCATTGAGAAGAACACCTTCCACAGTCCCGCATCCCGCTATCTGCACGACATATACGAGATAGCCGAGTGTCCCTTCCGCACACCCATTCCCATCATGAACGTGAGCGACCGCATCGGCAAGGAGTATGTAGAGATTGATGCCCATAAGATTTTGGGGGTGGTGGAGTGCTGCATCCCAGAGGAGGCCCGTGCCTTCAAGCCCCTCGACCCCGTGACCGAGCAGATGGGCCACAACGTGGCAGACTTCCTCATCTCCGACCTGAAAAAGGGACACATTCCACCCCAATTCCTGCCCTTGCAGAGTGGTGTGGGCGTCACTTCCAACGCCGTGTTGGAGGCTTTGGGCCAGAATCCCGACGTGCCCGTGTTCAGCGTATATACCGAGGTGGTGCAGGATGCCGTGGTGAAATATATGCGGGAGGGAAGAATCAAGGACGCCTCCTGCTCGTCGCTCACCGTCACCAATGATACATTAAAAGAGGTGTACGGCGACATCGAGTACTTCAAGAAGCACCTCACCATCCGACAGAGCGAGATTTCCAACTCACCCGAGGTGATTCGCCGACTGGGTGTCATCGCCATGAACACCGCCATCGAGTGCGACATCTACGGCAACGAGAACTCCAGCCACATCTGCGGAAGCAAGTTGATGAACGGCATCGGCGGCAGCTGCGACTATGAGCGCAACGGCTACATCTCCATCTTCACCACGCAGAGCACCACCAAGAACGGCTGCATCTCAGCCATCGTACCGATGTGCAGTCATGTGGACAGCACCGAGCACGACGTGGATGTGATCGTGACCGAACAGGGCATCGCCGACCTTCGCGGCAAGGGACCCTTGCGCCGTGCCAAGGAAATCATCGAGAACTGCGCCCACCCCGACTACCGTCCCATGTTGCGCGAATACCTGAAACTGGCAGAGAAGGGACACGAGCCCCAGAGCATGAGGGCTGCCCTCGCCATGCACGACACCTTCTTGAAGAAAGGCGACATGAGACTCACCGACTTCGGAGAATACTTGAAATAAAAACTTAGACAACCAATAAAAGAGAAGGGCAAAGTCTGCGCTGAAGAGGCAACGACTTTGCTTTTTTTGTCAGATGTTTGCGATATTCTGCTTTTGAGGCAAAATAACCGGGAAAAGAGTTGCAGGCTATCGGTTATTTTTATATTTTTGCAGTGACAATCATCAAACAACTAAAAATCATGAAGGTAAGATCAATAGCTATGTTGATGGTGGCTCTCGCCATGCCTGCGATGGCTGCCCAGGTATCGGTAAACACCAAGAACATCTCCATGGTGCTGGATGTCGAAAACGGACAGCCCGCCAAGTATCTCTATTTCGGCAGTAAGCTCAATGCCGGAGACCTCGCCAACCTCAAGGTAAGCGCCGACGGCAGGATGGACGCCTACCCAGCCTACGGACTCAACACACCCGCAGAGGCTGCCCTCGCCATGCGCCACGCCGACGGCAATATGTCCACCGCCCTGGTGGCAACGGGCAGTGACGTGAAGCAGGAGGCGAACGCCACCGTCACTACCATCCACCTGAAGGATGCAGTATATAATATAAAGGTGGACCTCAACTACCGCGCCTACAACGACGTGGACCTGATTGAGGCATGGACCGAAATCAAAAACGGGGAGAAGGGCACCGTGACCCTCACCACCTTCGCCTCCGCTATGCTCCCCATCCGCCGCGGCGACGTATGGATGAGCCATCTCTCAGGCACCTGGGCGAACGAGGCGAACGTGAGCAACGAGAAGCTGGCTCCCGGCGAGTTCGTAATCCGCAACACCGACGGCACACGTCCCTCCCATACCGACCACGCCGAGGTGATGTTCTCGCTCAACGGCAAGGGACAAGAAAATACAGGTGACGTGATAGGAGCTGCACTTGTCTATGGTGGCAACTACAAGCTCAAGACCGTCACCGACGATACGGAATACCACTATTTCTTCGCCGGTATCAACGAAGAGAACTCAGAATATCATCTCAAGAAGGGAGAGACTTTCAAAACCCCTGCACTGGCATTGACCTACTCCAGCGAGGGACTCAGTGGTGCGAGCCGCAACTTCCACAAGTGGGGACGCAAGTACATCCTCGCCCATGGCAGCCAGGCACGCGACATCCTGCTCAACTCCTGGGAAGGAGTCTACTTCGACATCAACCAGCAAGGCATGGACCAGATGATGAAGGACATCGCCAGTATGGGTGGCGAACTTTTTGTGATGGATGATGGATGGTTCGGCACCAAGTATGAGCGCAACAGCGACAACTGTGCGCTCGGCGACTGGGTGGTGGACAAGAAGAAGCTCCCCGACGGTATTGAGGGTTTGCTTCGCGATGCCAAGAAGAATGGTGTGAAGTTCGGTATCTGGATTGAGCCGGAGATGACCAACACCACCAGTGAGCTCTACGAGAAGCACCCCGACTGGATTGTGAAGGCTCCCAACCGCGCCGCCGTACAGGGACGCGGTGGCACACAGCTCGTACTCGACCTCTCCAACCCCAAGGTGCAGGACTTCGTGTACGGCGTTGTAGACGAACTACTTACTAAATATCCTCAGATAGCTTACATCAAGTGGGATGCCAACATGGCCATCATGAACCATGGCAGTCAGTATCTCCCGATGCAAGACCAAAGTCACCTCAACATCGCCTATCATGCAGGCTTTGCCAAGGTGATGGACCGTATTCGTGCCAAATATAAAGATGTGGTTATCCAGTGTTGCGCCAGCGGTGGCGGACGAGCCAACTGGGGCTTCCTCCGCGGTTTCGACGAGTTCTGGGTAAGTGACAACACCGATGCCCTGCAGCGTATCTATATGCAGTATGGCACCAGCTACTTCTTCCCCGCTATCGCTATGGGTAGCCACATCTCGGCAGTTCCCAACCACACGGTATTCCGCACCACCTCGCTGAAATACCGCATCGACGTGGCGATGAGCGGCCGACTGGGCATGGAAATCCAACCCAAGAACATGACTGACGAGGAGAAGGCACTCTGCAAGAAGGCCATCTCCGAGTACAAGGAGATACGTCCCGTGGTACAGATGGGCGACCTCTACCGGCTGGTGTCACCCTTCGACAACCAAGGCTTGGCTTCCCTGATGTATGTCAGCGAGGCAAAGGACAAGGCTGTGTTCTACTGGTGGAAGCTCGCCAACTTCTACAACGCCCACCTGCCAAGGGTGAAGATGGCAGGCTTGGATGCCAACAAGAACTACAAGGTGCGTGAGTTGGACGTGATCGACAACAAGCCTCTCGACTGCGAGGGCAAGTCATATTCCGGCAAGTTCCTCATGGAGCATGGCTTGGAAATGCCTTATATCCACGATGTG
This sequence comes from Subdoligranulum sp. APC924/74, assembly GCA_963600595.1. Lineage (GTDB taxonomy): Bacteria > Bacteroidota > Bacteroidia > Bacteroidales > Bacteroidaceae > Prevotella. The sequence continues at coordinate 18,876 of CAVCCB010000004.1, forward strand.
GACTACAACAAGAAGAACGACTGGTCGTCAAGGGTGATTTACCTGGAGGCTGAGTAAGGAGATGCGGAATCCGTCCGCAGACGATAGAACAAGAGGTGGCGTTCACTTAGAACGTCACCTCTTTGTATATGAGGAGTCAATCCATATAAAACAGAGAATGGTAGCTATGCAAAGGAGAACCAATGCAAGCAAAATCAACAAGCCATACAGGAATATCGGCTTGACCATCTCCTTCCATTTCAAACCATATATCGCCTTATAGACCCATACGAAATAAAAGGGAGTTGCCAAAAGCGAATACTCTTCCGTCTCGTCCATTCCCATCATGACGGCGAGGACTGTGTAGAACAGGTCAATGCAGTACAGGTAGGCGAAGACCATAAAATGCTCGGCATAGATGAGTTTCCTTCTGTCGAAAAGCTTTTTGCGGAAGGCAATCTTGCTGAACAATGCAAAGACCGGCACAAGCACGACGAGATAGAGGGTACTCGCATCATTCGCCTTGTCCTTGAACATTTTCCACACAGGGGCAATCCATTCATTGGATTCCAGTTGCTTGTCTTTGTTCTGGAGCGACTGGAGAAAATACATCACCACCTCGTCACCACTCCGCTTTTGGGAAGACATTTTTGACTCCAATGAATCCCATGTTTCTGTCTCCTTCGCAAACTGCGGTTTGATTACCTGAGTGAAAAGGGCAAAGATGGAAACCGTGACGATGAATGTCTTGAAGGGACCGGCATAGGGCACGCGGTGACCACGGAAATAGTCACGGATCATGTAGCCCGGACGGAAGAGGAGTTCCCACATCGTGCGCAGATAAGTACCAGCCAACTGAGGGTAAGCCTCCAGGAACGCCATGACGAAACCATGCTTGGTGACCTTGCTCACCGTGCGGCTTTGTCCACATCGGGGACAAAAGTTGCCCTCGAACACCATTCCGCAATGCTTACATTCCGTCGTTCCCTCGTATAATGGCTTGATGGCATCGCCATGCTCTTTCCAGTAGGAGAAACGCCTCAGCCAGTTGGATATAGTAGCTGTCAGTCTTTTCATGGATGCAAAAGTACACATAATTATTGGTAGAAACAAGTATTTAATGCCACTTTTGCCTATTTCTCAAAGAAAAAGCGTAACTTTGCAGTCGTAAAAACGATATTAACGTTCATGAATGCAAAGATAAACGAATTTGAAGTGATGGCACCGGTGGGCTCACGTGAGTCCCTCGCCGCTGCCATCCAGGCAGGAGCGGACTCCGTGTATTTCGGCATCGGCAAGCTGAATATGCGCTCCCATTCCGCCAACCACTTTACCATAGACGACCTTCGTGAGATCGCCGCCACCTGCAACGGGCATGGCATCAAGACCTACCTCACCGTGAACACCGTCATCTATGACAATGACGTGGAAACGATGAAGGAAATCATCGATGCAGCCAAGGAGGCAGGCATCTCCGCCGTCATCGCCAGCGACGTGGCGGTAATGAGCTATTGCAACGAGGTGGGCGAGGAAGTGCATCTCTCCACCCAGTTGAACATCTCCAACACCGAGGCTTTGAAGTTCTACGCCCGTTTCGCCGATGTGTCGGTACTGGCAAGGGAATTGAACATGGACCAGGTGAAGCATATCCATGAGGAGATAGAGAAGCAGAACATCTGCGGTCCGATGGGCAAGCAAATCCGCATCGAGATGTTCTGCCACGGAGCCTTGTGCATGGCAATCTCGGGCAAGTGCTACATGAGTCTTGCCAATGTCAACCGCTCTGCCAACCGTGGCGAGTGTGTGCAGATTTGCCGCCGCAGCTATACGGTGACCGACAATGAGACGGGCAACCAGTTGGAGATAGACAACAAGTATGTGATGAGTCCCAAGGACTTGAAGACCATCCGCTTCATCGACCGCATGATGGATGCCGGTGTGAGAGTCTTCAAGATAGAAGGACGTGCCCGTGGCCCCGAATACGTATATACCGTGGTGAAATGCTACAAGGAGGCTATCGCTTCCGTACTCGACGGCACCTTCACCGAGGAGAAGAAGGATGCGTGGGACAAGAGACTCGCCACCGTCTTCAACCGCGGTTTCTGGGACGGCTACTACCAGGGACAGACTCTCGGCGAGTGGAACAAGCACTATGGTTCCGTGGCTACGGAAAAGAAGGTACTCGTGGGCAAGGTGATGAAATACTTCTCCAAGCTCGGCGTGGCGGAGGTGGCTGTGGAGGCAACAACCTTTGGGAAAGGCGAGAAACTTCTCATCACGGGCAACACCACCGGCGTAATGTATCTCCATGCTGACGAGATACGCTATGACCTGAAACCAGTGGAAGTGGCAGAGCAAGGCTGGAGAGTCTCCATCCCCGTGCCCGGCAAGGTACGCCCCAATGACAAGCTCTTCAAGTTGGTAACAGTAAACGAAATTAAGGAAATCAAATCATAATGGCAACAATCAATGAACTACAGGATGAAGTAGTGGAGGAATTCCAGGACTTCACCGATTGGATGGACAAGTATCAGATGCTCATCGACCTGGGCAACGAACTGGCCCCTCTCGACGAGAAATACAAGAACGAGCAGAACCTCATCGACGGCTGTCAGAGCCGAGTGTGGTTGCAATGCGACTATGAGGACGGCAAGCTCGTGTTCACAGCCGACAGCGACGCCCTCATCGTGAAGGGCATCATCGCCCTCCTGATTCGTGTGCTGAGCGGTCATACTCCCACAGAGATACTCAACACCGACCTCTACTTCGTGGAGGAGATCGGACTGAAAGACCACCTCAGTCCCACTCGCAGCAACGGGCTCTTGGCAATGATCAAGCAGATTCGCATGTATGCCGTGGCTTATAAGACAAAGGAAGGAAAATAACTGAGAGTTGGGAAATGCGTAAGTTAAGAACCATAGAGATGAACCGCCTCACCCTGGAGCAATTCAAGGAGGCAGAGAAACTGCCCTTGGTGGTGGTGCTCGACGATGTGCGCTCATTATATAATGTGGGAAGCGTGTTCCGCTCTTGCGACGCCTTCCGGGTAGAGGCTGTGTATCTCTGTGGCATCACCGCCACACCGCCCAATGCAGAGATACACAAGACTGCACTGGGAGGTGAGGACAGCGTGGATTGGGAATACTTCAAGACCACTGAAGAGGCTGTGGAAAAGCTCAAGGAGAAAGGCTACTTCGTGTATAGCATCGAACAGGTGGAAGGCTCCACCAAGCTCCAAGACCTGGAAGAAGCCCATTCTTCACTCTTCACTCTTCACTCTTCACTCCCCAAAGGTTATGCCGTCATCTTCGGCAACGAGGTGAAAGGAGTAAAACAGGAGGTGGTGGATATGAGCAACGGTTGTCTGGAAATTCCCCAGTTTGGCACCAAGCACTCGCTCAATGTGAGTGTCACAGCGGGTATTGTGGTATGGGAGTTCGCCAAATTACTGAAGTTATAAACTTATAATAGATATTACCGATATGAACAAGATTTTCAAGCTCATCTTGGTGTTGTGCGCCTTCTGCGGCATCACCCAGGCACAGCCGGAACGCCCCAAACTCGTTGTGGGCATAGTGATAGACCAGATGCGATGGGATTACCTCTATCGTTTCAATGCCCGCTATGGCGAGGGCGGCTTCAAGCGTTTGCTGGGCGAGGGATTCAGCTGCGAGAACGTTCGCATCCCTTACATCCCCTCGGTGACGGCTATCGGCCATACCAGCATCTATACCGGTTCGGTGCCTTCCATCCACGGCATCGCCGGCAATAATTTCGTAAAGGACGGAAAGGTGGTGTATTGCACCGATGACAACACGGTGAAACCCGTTGGCACAGACAGCGAGGCAGGACTGATGTCACCCCGCAATATGTGGACCACCACCATCGGCGACGAACTTCGTCTTGCCACCAACAGCCGCTCCAAGGTAGTGGGCGTGGCGTTGAAGGACCGTGCCTCCATCCTGCCTGCCGGACACCATGCCAACGGTGCGTTCTGGTTTGACGACAAGACCGGCAACTTCATCACCAGTACATTCTATATGGACAAGTTGCCCTCATGGGTCAACGACTTCAACAAGAAGAAGCTTGCCAAGAAATACCTCTCCGAGAAATGGAACACCCTTTATGCCAAGGACACCTACAAGGAGAGTACCGACGACGAAAACGACTATGAGGATGGTATTCAGAAAGGCGAGAAGGCTGTGCTGCCCCTCGACCTACCCACCTTATATAATAAGTATGGCTACAAGATTATCCGCAACACACCTTTCGGCAACAGTATCACCTTCGATATGGCAAAGGCTGCCATCGACGGTGAGAATCTGGGAAGAGGAACAGACACCGATATGCTGACCGTGAGTTGCTCAAGCACCGACTATCTCGGTCACCAGGTGGGTACCAACGCCGTGGAGATCGAGGATACCTATCTGCGCCTCGACCAGTCGATTGCCAGCTTCCTCTCCTATTTGGACCAGAAGGTGGGCAAGGGCAACTACCTTGTGTTCCTTACCGCCGACCATGGTGGCATGAACAATGCCCGCTTCCTGCAAGACCGTCGCATCCCTTCAGGCAGTTTCATGGGAAAAGCCAACAAGAAGGAACTCGACAGCGTGCTTCAGGTTAAATATCCTGCCGCAGGCGAACTTGTGAAGACTGTGATGAACGGACAGGTGTTCTTCAACCTGGATGTCATCGAGTCGCAGAAGCTCGACTATGCCGAGGTGAAGCAAGTGGTGGTGGACCAGTTGAAGAAGAACCCCAGGGTACTGTATGCCTTCGACATGGAAAAGACCTCGGTAACCAGCGTCCCCGATGACGTGAAATTCCGTGCCATCAACGGTTACAACCGCGAGAGAAGCGGCGGAGTGCAGATTGTGCTGAAGCCCGGCTACTATAACCACGGCATGAAGGGCACCACCCACGGAGCATGGAATCCTTACGACACCCATATTCCTTTGGTGTTCATGGGTTGGAAGATCCAGCACGGCGAGAGCGCACAGCCTCACTACATGACCGACATCGCAGCCACCGTTTGTGCCATGCTTCACATCCAGGCACCCAACGGATGTATCGGAACACCGATCTTCTAATGAAAATCCCCTACCGTATGACGATAGGGGATTTTTCATTTGTTTTCTATTTCCTGTGATTGCGAGTCTTTTTCTTGCCCTTCTTGTCTTTCTTTTTGTCAGTAGACACGGAAGGTTTCTCCTTGCGCACGGGAGCAAAGTCACCGGCAAGGGCAAAGTCGAGTTGCTTCTTCTCCAGGTTGGCTTGCGCCACCTTGATGCGGATGGTATCGCCTAACTGATACTTGTTGTGATGGCGGCGACCGACGAGACAGAAGTTCTTCTCGTCGAAGTCATAGTAATCGTCGGCCATATCCCGCATAGGAATCATACCCTCGCAGTGGTTTTCGTCAATGGTGGCGTAGATGCCATAGGAGGTGATGCCACTGATATGTGCGTCAAATTCCTCGCCCAGCTTGTCTGCCATGAACTCCACCATTTTATATTTAATGGAGTCGCGCTCTGCATTCTGGGCGATTTGCTCCATGTCGGAGCAATGCTCACACAGTTCCTCGTAATGCTTCTCGTTGGCACTCCTTCCTCCCTCGGCATATTTGGTGAGCAAGCGATGCACCATCGTGTCGGGATAACGGCGGATGGGCGAAGTGAAGTGGGTGTAATATTCGAACGCCAAACCGAAGTGACCGATGTTGTGGACCGAATACTTCGCCTTCATCATCGCACGCAGGGCAACCATCTGGATGAGGTTCGACTCAGGTTTGCCCTCGCAGTCGCCCATCAACTTGTTCAGGCTCTTTGCCGTAGCACCCTTCGTTCCCTCGGTCTTCATCTTGTAACCGAACTTCACCACAAACTCACGCAGAGTCTCCAACTTCTGTGGGTCTGGGTTGTCGTGGATGCGGTAGGGCAATACCTTAGGCTTCTTGCCCTTTTTCACCTTGCCGATGCTTTCCGCCACCGTGCGGTTGGCAAGGAGCATGAACTCCTCCACCAGTTTGTTGGCATCTTTCGAACGCTTGTAGTAGCAGCTTACAGGCTTGCCCGTCTCGTCGATGTCAAAATGCAGTTCCTCACGGTCGAACTTCACGGCACCGTTCTTGAAGCGTGCGGCACGCAATTTCTTCGCCAGCCGGTCGAGGGTAATCAGCTGCAGCGCATTCTCGCCCTGGTAAGGATGCTCTTGTGTCTCCGCGGGTGCAGGCTCACCAGTGCCGTCAACCACGCCATTGGCTTCAAGCAACTCCTGTACCTCTTCATATTTATAGCGGCGGTCGCTCTCGATGACCGTATGCACGATGCGGTAGTTCTTCACTTCGGCATTGTTGTCCAGTTCGAAGATGACACTGTATGCAAGTTTCTCCTCGTTGGGGCGCAGGGAGCAGATGAAGTTGCAGAGGCGCTCGGGAAGCATCGGGATGGTGCGGTCAACGAGATAAATGGATGTGGCGCGCTTCACAGCCTCCTTGTCGATGATGCTGCCTTCCTTCACATAGTGCGACACATCGGCGATGTGGACACCCACCTGCCAGTTGCCGTTCTCCAACCTCTGGATGCTGAGCGCATCGTCGAAGTCCTTGGCGTCCTTGGGGTCGATGGTGCAGGTGAACACCTTGCGGAAGTCCTCGCGCACAGCCAAGTCCTCCTTGGTGATCTCACCCGTAATCTTATTGGCTGCATCCTCCACGTTCTTCGGATATTTGTAGGGCAAGCCATACTGAGCGAGGATGGTGTTCATCTCCACGTCGTTGTCGCCCGTGGGTCCCAGGATGTCAACAACTTCGCCGATAGGACTCTTGTTCTCCCCATCAGGCCACTCTATGATGCGCACCACGGCACGGTCGTCGGTCTTTCCGCCCTTCACCTTCCGCTTGGGGATGATGATGTTGTGGGCGAAGACATCCCCCGGAGTCACGAGGTAAGCCAAGTCCTTATCCACCTTGAGACGTCCCACAAAATTATCCTTGGCACGCTCCAGGATCTTGTTGACCTGAGCCTCCTTGATGTGGTTCTTCCTGCGAGCCAGGAATGTGAACTCCACCTTGTCGCCGTTGAGGGCACCCATGGAATTGCGCTCCGACACAAAAATCGGCTTCTCACTACCGTCGGGAATGACAGAGTTCTTGCCGTTGTTCTTTCTCACAAACTTACCCTCCATCACCTGCACACTCTGGTTCAAGCGATAAGAATTGTCGCTGACCTTGGCAAGATAATCATCCCAAGCCATTTCCTCCATGATGTCGATCGCCAGCATCTTGAGGGGATGCGTGGTGAGATGGAGGGAACGGAATATCTCTTTGAAGCTGAGCGTTACGCCCGGCTGACTGGCAAAGAATTCCTGGAGCAACTCGGTGAGTTGCGCCTTGTTCATCCTCTTGCCACCTTTCTTTCCTTTTCCCATAATTATAAAAGTTAATAGTTTTATAGGGCAAAGTAACGAAAAAAAAACGAGAATATCCCCTTGCAGAGGCATAATTTTCATTAAAAGTGCCCGAAAGTCACAATTATTTCTTTTTTGTGCCATTTTCCATGCCGTACAATCGGCATCGCGGCAGGGTGTAGCAAATGTTACAAAATGTTACAAATTATGCAAAAGACAACAAATGTTTCGTTGGAGAAATGTTTTTTTATTAAATTTGCAAACGAAATGTAATAAACATTACCATAAAGCAAGACATTTATGAATACGAGCAATTATCTTGTGATATTCTTTCAGATCCTGGGATCTCTTGCGCTTCTCATCTATGGTATGAAGGTGATGAGTGAAGCGTTGCAGAAGATGGCGGGATCACAGTTACGACACATCTTGGGCGCAATGACCACAAACCGGTTCACGGGCATGCTTACAGGTACCTTTGTTACTTGTGCGGTGCAGAGTTCGTCGGCAACGACAGTGATGACGGTCTCGTTCGTGAATGCGGGTCTTCTGACCTTGGCACAGGCGATCTCGGTCATCATGGGTGCCAACATCGGTACCACGCTCACAGCATGGATTATGTCATTGGGCTACAATGTAGACCTCACCGTGGTGGTGTTCCCCGCATTCTTCCTTGGCATCATGCTGATATACAGCAAGAAACGCCGCTACATCGGAGACTTTCTGTTCGGTATCGCCTTTCTCTTCTTCTCGCTCGTCTTGTTGAGCAACGCCGGAAAGGAGCTGGACCTTGAGCATAACCCTTCGGTTATTAATTTCTTCAGTTCTTTTGACACAAAGAGCCATCTCACCATCGTCATATTCCTCTTGATTGGTACGATGATCACTTGCATCGTACAGAGTTCTGCCGCAGTGATGGCGATTACCATCTTGCTTTGCTCCACGGGCGTGCTGCCTATATATTTAGGTATAGCCTTGGTGATGGGCGAGAATATCGGAACCACAGCCACTGCCAACCTTGCTGCCCTCGGTGCCAATGCCCAGGCACGCCGCGCCGCCTTGGCGCACTTGGTGTTCAACGTCTTTGGTGTATTCTGGGTGCTTTGCCTGTTCTATCCTTTCGTGGGATTCGTATGCTCATTGGTGGGTTATGACCCAGAGGGCAACCTGACAGCGGCACAGAAGGCAACCATCCTGCCTGTGGTCCTGGCGATGTTCCATACCTGTTTCAACGTTTGCAACACGACCGTATTGATTTGGTTCATCCCACAGATAGAGAAGATAGTATGTTACCTCATCAAACCCAAGACAGAACGTGAGGACGAGGATTTCCGCTTGCGTTTCATTCAGGCTGGCATCATGAAGACCCCAGAGCTTTCAGTCCTGGAGGCACAGAAGGAGATTGGGAGCTTTGGCGAGCGCATCCACCGTATGTTTGCCATGGTACGCGAACTGTTGGACGAGAAAGACGAGAAGAATTTCGGCAAGTTGTATGCCCGCATCGAGAAATACGAGGGAATATCCGACAACATGGAGATAGAGATTGCCAAGTACTTGGACCAGGTGAGCGACGCCCATCTGAGCGATGACACCAAGGGCAAGATTCGCGCCATGCTCCGTGAAATCTCGGAGATAGAGAGTATCGGCGACAGTTGCTACAACATGGCACGCACCATCCACAGAAAGCACGAAGGCAAGGAGGAGTTCACAGACAAGCAGTATGAGCACATCCACCAGATGTTTGAACTGACCGACGCCGCCCTCACCCAAATGGTCTATATGTTCAGCCATGAGCGCCACACACTCGACATGACACGTACCTTCACCATCGAGAAGGAAATCAACAACTATCGCAACCAGTTGAAGAACCAGAACATCGAGGACGTGGACAGCCACCACTACACCTACGGATTGGGTACGATGTACATGGACTTGATACAGGAATGCGAGAAGCTCGGCGACTATGTAGTCAATGTAGCAGAGGCAAGAATGGGAACGAAAATGGTGGAGAAGTAATCTTCGCCATTATACATAAGACAAAAAATAGGATGTGTCCAACCAAGAAGTTGTAACACACCCTATTTTTTTGTTGAAGGATTACTTTTTATAAACCAAATGTTATTAATTTGTGAACTTGAAAGTTCCGTCAGAACTAACAGCGTAAGAGTCTTTTAGTGTCTGAAATACATTAGGAACTACTTTGTCTATATTTTTTCCTTTGACTTTTCCTGTTTTTAAGACCATTCCAACTTTGGTACCAACATTTGTCGCATCCGCAGTAGTCCTACCATGGAATATAACATAAGAATACGACTCGTCGTCATTGAGGGCACTGTCGGATTTTCTTGTTGCAGTAATGGATGCTTCACCACTTGCGAGATACTTGCTGTAGATAAAGTATTTACCCCAAGAGTAGTAGCTATATGTCACATTGTTGACAACGGTGTCTGTTTTCTCGCAATCTGCCTTTTTGATGTCCATAGAAGCTGTCGCACCATTTGGATCAGTATAGTTGAACTTGAGGTCGTAGTTATCCAAGACAAGATCGTCAAAACCATATGCGATAACCATTGCAGTTGCTTTGGAATCACTGCCGCCATTGTCATCACTCTTGCTGCAAGACGCAACTGTCACACTTGCTGCAATGGCTACCAAAGCCATGCACGCCATTCTAATCAATTTCTTCATTTTGTTTTTGTTTTTTAATTATACAATACTTTTCGTCTATAAAGAAAATTGTGCCAGCCTGTTAACCAGTCCTGGCACACACTCTTTGTATAGATTTTAGCGGCAAAGATACGCAAATAATAGAAATGCCGCCGTTTCCCTTAACGATATTTAGACTTTTTTATCCTTTAGGATACCCATGAGTTCTTCCATCCCCTCAGAAGCTCCCTTCATGATATGCTCTACCTTATAATTTCCACTGGTGCTCACCGCTCCTGGGTCGATGAGGTAGATGGGGATATGGGGCTTGGTGAAGGAAATCAAGCCAGCGGCAGGATAGACATTCAAGGAAGTGCCGATGATGACGAAGATGTCGGCGTTCTGCACAGCCTCCGCAGCCGGCTCAATCATCGGCACACTCTCGTTGAAGAACACGATGAAGGGGCGCAACAAACTACCATCCCCCGCCTTCGTACCCGGAACCACCTCACAGTCATCCTCTGGCAACTCCTTCACATAGCGATAGTCATAGGGATCATGAGAAGAGCAAACCTTGCTCAGTTCCCCATGCAGGTGGATGACATTCCCGGAACCAGCCTTTTCATGCAGGTTGTCGACATTCTGGGTGATGACCGTCACCTCGAAATCCTTCTCCAATTCCTTGATGAGCTTATGTCCCTTGTTGGGTTCGGCAGCATAGAGCTTTTTCCTCAACATATTGTAAAAGTTAGTCACTAAGGTAGGGTCGGCCTCCCATCCCTCATGGGTTGCAATCTGTTCTACGGGATAGTTCTCCCATAAGCCGTCGTTGCCGCGGAAAGTCTTGAAACCACTTTCCACAGACATGCCTGCACCAGTTAAAAATACGAGTTTCTTCATAATTTTACCATTAAGAATGCACAAAAATAGTAATTTTTCTGCAAATAGCATCGTTATGAGTAAGAAAAATGTTATCTTTGCACTCGTTTTAAAGCATTATCAGATTATTAATCATAAAAGTTAGATAAAATTTATATGGACAAAGTAAGTTATGCACTGGGTATCGGCATTGGTCGCCAGTTGGCATCCATGGGTGCAGAAAGTTTGAACATCGACGATTTCGCACAGGCTGTGAAGGACGCCATCGCAGACAATCTGCAGATTGACGAGCAGGAAGCTCAGGCATTGGTGCAGGATTTCTTCGCCAAGCAAGAGGCTAAGGCCCAGGCTGCTGCTGCCGAGAAGGGCAAGGTGGCAAAGGAGGCCGGCGAGAAGTTCCTCGCCGAGAACGGCAAGAAGGACGGCGTAATCACCACCAAGAGCGGTCTGCAATACCAGGTGTTGCGCGAGGGCAACGGCAAGGCGCCGAAGGCTACCGACCAGGTGGAGTGCCACTATGAGGGTACACTCATCGACGGTACGAAGTTCGACAGCTCCTACGACCGTGGTCAGACCGCCACATTCCCCCTCAACCAGGTCATCGCAGGATGGACCGAGGGTCTTCAGCTCATGACCGAGGGTGCCAAGTACCGCTTCTTCATCCCTTACCAGTTGGGTTATGGTGAGCGTGGTGCAGGTGCATCCATTCCTCCATTCTCCGCATTGGTATTCGACGTGGAGCTGGTGGCAGTGAAGTAACCTCATGGAAAGGTAAAAAAGTAAAAAGGTAAAAAAGTAAAAAATAAAGAAATGAAAAAATTGTTTTTCGCAGCCATTATGGCTTGTGCCGCAGTTACATTCGTAGGTTGCGGCAATTCCACCCCAAAGGCAGACTTGAAGTCAGACGTTGACACAATGAGCTACGCCTTGGGTATGTCTCAGACCCAGGGTCTGAAGGAGTTCATGGTAGCACGCATGGGCGTTGACACCACTTATATGGAGGAGTTCATCAAGGGTCTCAACGATGGCGCCAACGCTGGTGATGACAAGAAGAAGGCTGCTTACTACGCAGGTATTCAGATTGGCCAGCAGATTTCCAACCAGATGGTAAAGGGCATCAACCACGAGGTATTCGGTGACGACTCTACCAAGACCATCTCCCTGAAGAACTTCATGGCAGGCTTCATTACAGGTACCACAGGCAAGAAGGGCCTGATGACCGTTGAGCAGGCAAGCCAGGTGGCACAGGCCAAGATGATGGCCATCAAGACCAAGAACATGGAGAAGGAGTTCGGTCCCAACAAGGCAGCCGGCGAGAAATTCCTTGCAGACAACAAGAAGAAGGCCGGTGTAGTGACTCTGCCTTCAGGCGTACAGTACAAGGTCATCAAGGAGGGCAACGGTGCCATGCCAAAGGACACTTCCATGGTGAAGGTGAACTATGAGGGCAAGACCATCGACGGCAACGTGTTCGATTCTTCCTACAAGCGCGGCGAGGCTGTAAGCCTGCGTGCCAACCAGGTGATCAAGGGTTGGACAGACGCTCTGGTTCACATGCCGGCAGGTTCCGTTTGGGAGGTTTACATTCCTCAGGAGTTGGCTTACGGCGAGCGTGCCCAGGGTCAGATCAAACCATTCTCTGCCTTGATTTTCAAGATTGAGTTGGTTTCCGTAGGTGGAAAATAATGTTTTTATAAGGGAACTCAAATCAAGAGGACTTTTTGAGAAATATGAAAAGAACAATAATGACAGCACTCGTCCTCGTGGCGGGTGCTTCTTTGTTTACGGCAAGTGCCGCAGACAAGAACAAGGGAAAGAAGGCTGCAGCCCCTGTTGTGTTGGCTTCTGAGGCTGACTCTTTGAGTTATGCTGCCGGTGTTAACGCCACCCGCGGACTGATTCCTTTCGTACAGCAGTCCTATCAGATGGACACTGCCTACATGGCAGACTTCCTGCGTGGTTACGAAGAGGCTTGCAAGACCATCGACACTCCCAGTGGGAAGGCTTATATCGCCGGTATGCAGATCGCACAGATGGTGGCACAGCGCATCCTTCCCGGAACAAGGGAGGAGTTGAAGAGCAGCAAGGACTCTATCAGTGGTACGTTATTCAACAAGGGCTTTGTGGCAGCACTTGCCAAGGACACCACTTTCTTCACCGAGAAGAAGGCAGAGGAATACAAGAAATCTGTATTGGCTGGTGCCGGCGAGCGTTTCCTTGAGGAGAATGCCAAGAAGCCTGGCGTAAAGGTCTTGCCCAGCGGTCTGCAATACAAGGTTATCACTGAAGGACACGGTGAGGTGCCCAAGGCAAGCGACGAGGTAGAGGTAATCTACGAAGGTCGCCTGATCGACGGTACTGTATTTGATGCCACATCCAAGCATGGCACCAAGACCGACAAGTTCAATGCCGGCAGCCTGATCAAGGGCTGGACAGAAGCCCTCACCACGATGCCCGTAGGCAGCAAGTGGGAACTCTACATCCCTTACCAGTTGGCATACGGCGAGCGCCAGGCAGGCAGGATTCCTCCCTACTCTCCCCTTGTCTTCACCCTGGAGCTCGTTGACATCGTGAAGCCTCAGGTGGAGGAGCCTGCGAAGGAAGAGAAGGTGGCTCCCGCCGCCAAAGCCTCAACCGCCTCAAAGACAACATCTGCCTCAAAGAGCAAGAAGGGCAAGAAATAACAAAAAACGAACAGCCTATGTGTGGAATAGTAGGATATATCGGTCAGTCAGATGCCTTCCCCATCCTCATCGAGGGATTGAAGAAACTGGAATACCGCGGATACGACAGCGCCGGCGTGGCGTTGGTCAATGATGATGACAAGCTCAATGTCTACAAGACAAAGGGCAAGGTGAGCAACCTGGAAGCTGTGGCTGCCGACAAGGACTGTACAGGCCATATCGGCATCGCCCATACCCGTTGGGCTACCCACGGCGAGCCTTCCGCAGCCAATGCGCACCCTCATGTCAGCATGAGTGGCGACATCGCCTTGGTTCACAATGGCATCATCGAGAACTACCAGGTGCTCAAGGACCAGCTTCGCGCCAAGGGCTATGAGTTCAAGAGCAATACGGATACCGAGGTACTCGCCCAGCTGATAGACTACTACTACCAGCAGAACGGCAAGGATCTGGTGTCTGCCGTATGCCAGGCCCTCAACGATGCCATCGGCGCCTATGCCATCGCTGTCATCGAGAAGAAAGACCCGAACCACCTGGTGGCAGCTCGCCAGTCCAGTCCGTTGGTGGTGGGTGTGGGCAAGGACCACAAGGACTTCTACATCGCCAGCGACGCTACCCCCATCGTGGAATATACCGACAAGGTGGTCTATCTGGAGGATGGTCAGATTGCCGACATCAAGGTGGGCGAGGACTTGAACATCATCAACCTCGACCACGCTTCATGCACCTACGACATCAAGACCGTTGACCTCGATATCTCCAAGCTCAGCAAGGGTGGCTTCGACCATTTTATGTTGAAGGAAATCTTCGACCAGCCGTCTTGCCTGAAGGACTGTATGAGCGGCCGTCTCTTCGCTGACCCGCAGCATCCAGAGAACAACCACATCGTTCTCTCCGCACTCCACGACTACAGGGACCGGCTGCTGAGTGCCAAGCACATCATCATCGTGGCTTGCGGCACCAGTTGGCACGCCGGTCTCATCGGCAAGCAGCTCATCGAGAAGATGTGCCGCAAGCGTGTGGAGGTGGCTTACGCCAGTGAGTTCCGTTACGGAGACCCCGTGATAGAGCCAGAGGATGTGGTGATTGCCATCAGTCAGAGCGGTGAGACCGCCGACACCCTGGCTGCCATCAAGTTGGCTAAGGAGAAGGGCGCACTGATCTTCGGTATCGTCAACGGCGTGGGTTCTTCCATTGCCCGCGAGACCGATACCGGCATCTACATCCATGTGGGTCCCGAGATAGGTGTGGCAAGTACCAAGGCATTTACCGGTCAGGTCACTGTCCTCACCCTCTTGGCACTCGCCTTGGGACATGAGCAAGGCACGCTCTCCGATGCCGACTACCACCAGATGATAGCGGAGTTGGCGGAGATTCCCCAGAAGATGGAGGAGGTGCTGAAACAAGATTCGAAGATCAAGGACTTGGCGAGGATGTTTACCTATGCCCACAACTTCCTGTACTTAGGCAGAGGGGAGAATTATCCCGTTGCCCTGGAGGGAGCCTTGAAACTGAAGGAAATCAGTTACATCCATGCCGAGGGCTATCCCGCCGCAGAGATGAAGCACGGCCCCATCGCCCTGGTAGACCAGGACATGCCCATCGTCTTCCTTGCCACCCATCACGAACTGTACGAGAAGATCATCTCTAACATGCAGGAGGTGAAGTCAAGGAAGGGACGCATCCTTGCCGTGGTGACAGAGGGCGACGAGCTGGTAAAGGCTATCGCCGACAACGTCATCGAGATACCCACCACGCCAAATGCCCTGGTTCCTTTACTCAGCGTAGTACCCTTGCAACTGTTGGCATATTATGTGGCAGTGGACAAGGGACTCGACGTGGATATGCCCAGAAACCTGGCAAAGAGCGTGACCGTAGAATAATATGGAAAAGAAGGAAATCCAGTAGCAAGAAGCGATTGGATTGCCAAAGAATGTGATAAATGCACGAATATTTGTGAAATATTCGTGCATTTTGTTGCTTATTCCAATTATTTTTCCTAATTTTGCTATCTGATAAGGTAAGTAACAACAAAAATATATCAGATAGAGATGGATAAAATCGACAATCTTGACAGAAAGATTTTGGGCATTCTCTCCAAGAACGCCCGTATTCCCTTTAAGGATGTTGCCGCAGAATGTGGCGTGTCCCGTGCAGCCATTCACCAACGTGTGCAACATTTGACGGAAGATGGTTACATCACCGGCAGCGGCTTTGACATCAACCCCAAGAGCCTGGGTTATACCACCTGCACCTATGTAGGACTCAACTTGGAGCGCGGCAGTATGTACAAGAAAGTCGTGGAACGCCTGCTCAACGTACCAGAGATTGTGGAATGCCATTTCACTACAGGTTCGTACACCATGTTGTTGAAATTGTATGCTCGCGACAACGAGCATCTGATGGACTTGCTGAACAACAAGTTGCAGAGCATTCCCGGCGTAGTGTCCACAGAGACCCTCATCTCACTCGAGCAGAGCATCAAGCGAGAGATTCCGGTCATCCTGGAGGACGAATAAGTACCAGGGGCACAGAGCTGGTTAATGAACAGGAGAAGATACATGGAAGATTTTAACCTGGAATCGCATCTGAAGGATGTGTATTCCACATTCCCGGAAGCGAAACGCCAGCCCATCATCGGGCTTACCGCCAATTATGAGGGCATAGACGCTACGCTTCGCGATCGTTATTACAAGCAAGTGGTTGCGGCAGGAGGAACGCCCGTCATCATTCCGCCCGTCGCCAACAAGGAGGTGTTGGTCAACACACTCCAGCACCTTGACGGCCTCATCCTGACAGGCGGCGGTGACCACAACCCACTGTGGTTCGGCGAAGACCCCTCACCCAAGCTCCATAATATCAATAGGGAGCGCGACCTTGCCGAAATGATGCTGACCCGCCTTGCCTACAACCGCCAGATACCCATGCTCGGCATCTGCCGCGGCATCCAGACATTGGCAGTAGCCCTGGGCGGCAAGGTGGCGCAAGACATCACCTCCAAGGTAAAGCACAGCCAGGACGCAGACCGTTCTGAGCCTACCCATTGCGTTAAAATCGACAAGGATTCCACCTTATATAATATATATGGGACTGAAAAGATTTTCGTCAATTCTTTCCATCACCAGGCAGTAAGCGAACCTGGTACGCATTTCCGTACCATCGCCAAGTCGAACGACGGCATCATCGAAGCCATCGAAAGCAGTGAGTACAAATCTATCCTCGGCGTACAATGGCACCCGGAATGGCTGGAGGAAGAGGGGGCAAAAGTCTTCAAGTGGCTTATCGGGCAGGCAAGTGAGTTCTATGAGGCGAAACTGTTGCACAAGCACATCCTGACACTCGACACCCACTGCGACACACCGATGTTCTTCCCACAGGGCATTCATTTCGACCACCGGGACTCACGCATCCTCGTGGATTTGCACAAGATGAACGAAGGACATCAAGATGCCGTCACGATGGTTGCTTATCTCCCACAGCCCCAGTTGGGCGAGTCTTTCAGCAGTAAGGTGGATTTCCCCGTGGACGGTCCCACACAGTATGCCGACCTGATATTTGACAAGATAGAGGACATCGTCAACAAGAACCGCACCTACCTCAGCATCGCCCGCACGCCAGCCGACCTGTACAATGACAAGCGAAATGGCAGGAAGAGCATCATGCTCGGTATTGAGAACGGACTTGCCCTGAACCATAATCTTGCCAACATCAAGCATTTCGCCCAGCGTGGCGTCGTGTACATCACTCTCTGCCACAATGGTGACAATGACATTTGCGACAGCGCCCGCGGGTGCAACACCCATAATGGCGTGAGTATGTTTGGCGAGGAGGTCATCAAGGAGATGAACCGCCTGGGCATCATGGTGGACTTGAGCCATGGCGGCGAGAAGAGTTTCTATGATGCGCTGGAAATCAGCAAGACTCCCATCGTGTGCAGCCACAGCAGTTGCAAGGCACTCTGTGATGTGCCCCGCAACTTGAGCGATGACCAGCTCCGTGCCTTGGCAGCCAAGGGAGGTGTGGCGCACACCACTCTTTATCACGGCTTTCTTCGCAAGACGGGAGAGGCGGACATCATGGATGCCATCGCCCACTTGGAGCATGCCATCGACATCATGGGCATCGACCACGTGGGATTAGGTACCGACTTCGACGGCGACGGTGGTATCCGTGGGCTTGCCGATTCCTCTGAGCTGATTCATTTCACCATCCAGCTGTTGCGCCGCAAGTACAGTACACAGGATATCAAGAAAATATGGGGCGGCAACTGGCTCAGGGTGATGACACAAGTACAGAACATTAAACACTAAACATTATAATACAGATGACTAAGAAGATGAAGATAATTTTAGGTTTGGTGGTGGTCGCTGGAATGGCGGCAGGCGGCATCAGCTACAAGAATGCCAGCAACAACTATACACCAGAGACGGAGGAAGTGGAGGCTGCGGAGAAGTTGAACCCCGTGGGACCTGCCTTCAATGCCGACTCCGCGATGGCTTACTGTGCAGCCCAATGCGAGTTCGGACCGCGCACCATGAACAGCGAAGCTCACGAAAAGTGCGGTGAGTGGATCGTGAAGAAATTCAAGCAATATGGTTGTAGTGTGGAAACCCAGAAAGCTGACCTCAAAGGCTATGATGGAACGGTATTGAAGAATACGAATATCATAGCCCATTACAACCCCAAGGCACCTGTGCGAATCTTGCTTTGTGGTCATTGGGACAGCCGCCCTTGGGCCGACAACGACCCCGACAGTACCAACTGGCGCAAGCCCGTCATGGCTGCCAATGATGGAGCCAGTGGCATTGGTGTACTGATAGAGATTGCACGTTTGTTGAAGACCGACAAGAAGCTGAACCCAAATATCGGTGTAGACTTCGTTTGCTTTGATGCTGAAGACTGGGGAACGCCTCAGTGGGCTGATATTCAGGACGACGGCAACAGTTGGGCACTTGGTGCCCAGTATTGGGCTACCCACAAGTCTGCCGACTACAATCCCCGCTTTGGCATCCTCCTGGATATGGTAGGCGGCCAGGGAGCCAAGTTCTATCGCGAGGGAATGTCCATGCAGTATGCCTCCAACATTGTAAAAAAGATTTGGAGCGCTGCACGCCAAGCTGGTTTCGGGTCTTATTTCCCCAAGAGCGACGGCGGTATGATTACCGACGACCATATCCCTGTCAACGAGAAGGCAAAGATACCCACGGTGGATGTCATCGCCTATTATCCCGATTGCCAGCAGAGCAGCTTTGGTCCTACATGGCACACGGTGAACGATGACATGGCCCATCTCGACAAGAACACCTTGAAGGCAGTGGGGCAAACTGTGATACAGGTTCTCTACACCGAAGAATAAGATTACAACTGTCCGGCCTCAACCTGTAGCACGATGCGTTCTGTCAGTCGGTCTACACCGTTGGGGTCGTATTTCTTATTAAGGCTGGCACCGAAGAGAGAGGCGAAAGCCTGGTAGAAGCCAGCCCTTATCGGACCGAGGAAAGCCTGAATGAGGTGGTAGGTGGAGGAGTTGCACTCACGGTACACCAGCTTGATACACAACTTTCCCTGGGCGTAAGTCAGTTTCTTCATCCTTGGCGTGTATTCCTCCTTGATGCTCTTCTCCACAACCTTCATGTGCGCATCCTTAGCCTTCTTGTTGGGCAAGGTCTCCAGATAGGCGCCCGTCTCCAGGATGATTTGCCTCACCTCCTTGGCGATGGGCAACACCTTCTTGATATTATACACCAACCGGTTATATGCCATCCGCTCCTTGGCATTCTTAAACTCCTGGGTGGGATAAACATAGACATTGTTGACCTGCACATATTGGATGCTGTCTTTGCCCAACAATACTTTTCCCACCTTCACCATGGGTTCGAAGGTAGGAGCGTCCATGTTCACCTCCCTGTCTTCCGGCTTGACGGTATCGTCGTTTTGCGCCGCCACCCTCAGACAGAAGACAGACAGAAATGCCATTAATAAGAACCATCTATATTTCATGCTGTAACACGCTCTTTTTAAATTATCAGACGCAAAATTAACCATTATTTCCCACTTAAAGAAAAATATTAGCTATTTTCTTCTTCTTTTTCATTTTTTCACCGTATCTTTGGCGCAAAATATATACGAAAGCGAATGAAACGGAACTTTTCTTTCCCCTATTGTATCTTGGTGGGATGGCTTTGGATGGCGTGTACCAAGACTGCAGCACAGACAGAACAGACTGTGCAAGACCTGTATTTCGACCATTTCGTCGAGTCAGCAGAACAAGAGAATTCTACTTTTGAGGACCAGATGGACATCCTCCAGGAGTATGCCAGCCAACCCTTGGACATCAATGCCGCCACAAGGGAAGACCTGGAACGCCTCCCTTTCCTTTCCGCCCAACAGGTGGAAGACATCGTGGCGTATCTCTACCAGTATGGCCGGATGAAGAGCCTGGGCGAACTTGCCATGATCCCCAGTCTGTCCTGGTACCAACGGCAAATCCTGGAGAGAATGGTCTACATTGGAGCCGCCCCACCCAAGTCTTTCCCCTCCATCCAGAACATTGCCAAGTATGGCAAGCAAGAGGTGGTGGCGATGGCGAAAGTGCCTTTCTATGACCGGCAAGGCGACCAAGAGGGTTATCTGGGCAGCAAGTACAAGCATTGGCTGCGCTACCAGTTTCGCTATGGAGACTATGTGAAATTGGGATTCTTGGGCTCACAAGATGCGGGAGAACCTTTCTTCTCGGGCAAGAACAAGTGGGGGTATGACTTCTACACCTTTTATTTACAGGTCAGGAAATGGGGAAGGGTGAAGAACCTCACAGTGGGCAGATACCGCCTGCACTTCGGACAAGGCTTGATTTTGAACAATGACTTTGGTTTCGGCAAACTGTCCTTCCTCACCAATATGGGGAGTCAAAGCAATGTTATCCGAGTGCATTCCTCCAGGTCTGCCTCCAATTTCCTGCAAGGTGCTGCTGCCACGGTGACATTGGCGAAAGGAATGGATGCAAGTGCCTTTGTCTCTCATCGCAAGATTGATGCCACGGTGAAGGAAGGCGGCATCTCCACCATCGTCACCACAGGGTTGCACCGCACAGAGAAGGAGGTGGAGAAACAAAAAGTAGCATCCGCCAGTCTGATAGGCGGCAACCTCAACTACCGCTCCCATGGTTTCCACATCGGAGCCACAGCATTCCTTGCCTCCTACTCCCTGCCGCTCACTCCCAACAAGCAGCAACTCTACAAGCGTTATGCCCCTGAGGGCAACAGGTTCTGGAATGCGAGCGTTGACTATGGTTATCTGTCCCATCGCTGGTCCATTGCCGGAGAGACGGCGACGGGCGATTGCGGCGTGGTGGCAACCATCAACAGCATCGGCTACCTTTTCTCGGAACGTTTCTCCCTGACAGCCGTACAGCGTTTTTATCCGATTCGTTATTATTCACTCTACAGCAATGCCTTCAGCGAAGGAAGCGACGTGCAGGACGAGAGTGGCATCTATTTGGGAGCAAGATGGTTGCCGTTCAGCAAGCTGGAAGTGACCGGCTATGTGGACATGGCTTATTTCGCCTGGCCCAAGTATCAGACAACGGGCAGCACACAGTCGCAGGACTATAGTCTGACTCTTTCTTACCGGCCGTCGGAACAATGGACCCTCGGCGCCCGTTATCGTTACAAGCAAAAACTGTCCACCACCCAGCGCGCCCGCCTTTACCTCACCCATGCGTCGCCACACTGGAACCTGCGCACGAGTGTCGATGCCACTTGTTCCCAGAAAGACACGAGGAGCATGGGATGGATGGTGAGCCAGACCATAGGTTGCCACCAAAGATGGTGGAGGCTCAGTGCCAACCTCGGCTATTTCCATACCGACGATTACGCCAGCCGCATCTATAGTTATGAGCCGGGATTGCTCTATAACATGAATTTCTCCAGCTATTATGGCGAGGGCATCCGCTACTCCCTGCTGTTGCGGTCGGAGATAGGACGGCACATCATCGCCTTTTGCAAGGTGGGAGTCACCGACTATTTCGACAGAGACCATATCTCCTCGGGCTTGCAACAGATCAATGGGTCTTCGCAAACCGACATGGAGTTACAGGTAAAGTGGAAGTTCTGAGGATCAGGGCTGGGACATCACCTTCTGGTAAGTGTCCATCAAGCCACAGCACAGTCTTTCATCCGTGAATTGCAGGGCATACTCCTTGCCTTTGGCGATCATCCTCTGTCGGAGAGATTCATCATCGCAGGTGCTGATGATGGCATCTGCCATCGCTTGCTCGTCATCGGGATGTACATAGAGGGAGTCCGGGCCGCCGGCTTCTTCCAGACAGGAACCTGTGCAACCGATGGCAGGCAGTCCGCTGGTGATGGCTTCGAGCAAGGGGATGCCGAAGCCCTCTATGCGGGAAGGATAGGCGAAGGTGGTCGCCAGTTTGTAGAAGGACGGCAAGTCCTCATAGGGTACCTGGTGATGGAAATGGAACAGGTGGGCGATGCCGGTGTCTTTCAGGAAGGATTGCAACCGGTCCACATACGGAGTCCGTCTGCCCACCGCCACCACATGAATGTCGGGAGCCGTCTTGGAGACAACATTTGCCATCGCTCTTGCCACCAACATGAGGTTCTTCCTTTCCTCGATGCTTCCCACATACAGGACGAACTTGTCGGGAAGATGATACTTCCCTTTCACCTCCTCCAGTTTCTCCCGCTCAATGTCCTTCGCGAACACAGGGTCACAGCCTTGGTACACCACGTCGATTTTTCCCTCCGGCACCTGGTAATAGTGCATGATCTCACGCTTGGTGTATTCGCTCACGGCGATGACGCGGTCGGCGCAACGGCAGGCACGGCGAAACTTGAAATTGTAGATCTGCCTGTCTATCCAATGATAATACTGGGGGGTATGGATGAAGATGAGGTCGTGGATGGTGACGACATACTTGCACCGTCCCCTCCCCTGCCGTTTCTGCCGTTGCCCGGGAGTGCCGATGTTGAGGGGCAGTTCGTTGCTCAGTCCATGAAAGAGATTGATGCCGTCGTTCCGGATGTCACGGGTGATGCCCCAAACACGCCAGAGCGAGCGCAGCCTGCTCCACATTCCTTGGGGCGGAAAGTGGAGAGAGAGGCGGTCGAGGGTGGGAATCTCCGACAGATACGGCACACGGTGGGGCTTGGGGGTATAGAGATGGCATTCCTTGTCGGGAAAGAGTTCCGACAAGATTCTGATGACGAACCTGCTGTAGTTGCCCAGTCCGGTGCGGTTCTGCGCTGCCCTCTTGGCATCAAATCCAATCTTCATGCTTATGATATAATGGTGTAGTGGGCTACAAAGTTATGCTAAAAAAACGGTTTCGCAAAATATAAGTAGGGAAATATTTGCACATTACATAGGATTTAACTAATTTTGCCAACTGAAACAAACGTAATAAAGATATAGTGATGAGAAATGTGACCGCTCGCGTGAAGCACTTCCTGTCGCGCCCTTTCTTCAGCGACCCCCGCACCTTGCTGGGACTGTGGTTGCTGCTGGGATTGGTTTCCGCGCTGACAAAATTTCATAAGTGCAACAACTTCTTGATCTTCAAGTATGTGTTCTTCCATGCTTGGCATCAGGTTTCCCTGTATGCTCCTTCCCCCGCAGAATATGACGACATGAACCATTACGGGCCTTTCTTCAGTCTGGTGATTGCCCCGTTCTCCGTGTTGCCCCATCCCCTGGGCCTGATCTTCTGGCATGTGCTGATGGCACTGGCACTGTTTGTCGCCATCCGCAAGTTGCCCATGAAGCAAGGCAAGCAGATCTTCATCTACTGGTTCTGCGCCCACGAGTTGCTCACGGCGCTCTTCATGAGCCAGTTCAACATCATCATCGCCGCC
>CAVCCB010000005.1:0-38175 GCA_963600595.1 Subdoligranulum sp. APC924/74
CTGCGATATACTTCGAGGTGACGTAGTTGTCGTCGCCTGTCTGCCATTTGGCACGGTGGCAGTTGGCGCAGCCCCATTCCATGAAGAGCTTCTTGCCCTGCTGCACCTGTGCATCGTTCAAGTTGCGGGCACGGGGGATGGCAAGACCACGGTGCCATACCATGAAGGCATAGAAGTCGTCCATGCTCTGCTCGGGCTTGAAGTTGTAGATGTCGTTGTCGAACTGGTTGGTCGATGGGTCGAGCAGCGTTGCCACTGCGTTCTTGATGCCGTCGTCCGTTCCGTCGGCATAATAGGGAGAGGTAGGATCCTTCTTGATGGAAGCGATCACGTTGGCGTTCTCAGACATTGCCTTTGCCCAGGGTGTTGTGGTGTAGAGGCAAGGACGGTCTTGACGGCTCACGTTGGTGATGTTCCAAATGGCGTTGGCACCGGGACCGTCCTGCAGCGAACCGCGGGTCAGGGCGTAGGTGTAACGTTTCAGGAGCTTCTTGTTGCCGTCGGTGGTGTTGGGGTCGAACTCGGAGCCGTCGGCGTGAACACCGCCTGTGGCATACTTGCTGTCTCTGCCGAAGGTGGTGTAGTAGGCGCCGGCTGTCATCTCCATGGTGGTGCCGTCGAACATATTGGGGTTGATGTACTCGCTCACGTCCAGACCTGCACTCTTGAAGTAGGAAGCCTCCGACTTATACTGTGCCACGATGTCCTCGCTGGGGATGGCGTCAATCATGCCTGTACCGATTATACCGATGGTTGACTCTAAGCGTACGGCATAATTGGATGGTACCGGATCGGTGTTGAATGCAGTACTTGGGATGGAAATCTCGGGATAGATGAGGTCGAAGGTTTCGCCGTCGGCAAACTGCATGGATGGGATGTCCTCTGTCTCCATCTTGTCGATGTGCTGCCAGCTCATGTTGATCTGGCTCTCGTCGATAGGAGGCAGGAAGGGGGACTGTGACTGGGTCTGTGGCATACCTGTCACCTCTGAGATGTAGCTTCCGTCGTTGGAACCCTCTGATGTGGGATGGTAAATCACGAGCAGGTAGCCGTTGCCGTTGCCGTAACGGGTTTCATACTGGTTCACGCGCTTGCCATGTCCGTAACTGGGATGGCAGTCGAGGCAAGAGGTACGCACGGAGGCAGGGCCGAGACCCTTGAAGGCACCGGTGTTCCATGTGTACTGACGCTCGAACAGCAGTTCGCCCGCCTTGAACTCTTGTTGCATGTTGGCATCTGCCAAAACAGCTGGTGTCTCGTCTGAGTAGCAGTTGGAAGAGGTGTTGTCTGTTGTACCCAGTTCGCCACCAGGATACCACTCGTCGGCTGTGAAGTTGCCCACAGCCTTACCTACATAGGCAGCATCTGTTTCTGAGACAACAACGCTGTCTTTTTTTGTGCCGCCGTTGTCGGGGTTGTCCACCGTATTGTCCGAGCAGCTTGCCATGGTCATTGCCAGTGCGAAGGCAAATGACAGGCTTGTGTAGTTCCTGAAATTCTTATTCATAATGTGTTTTTATATGTTTGTTTCTTATAGCAAAATGCGTAGCTCTGTTTTCCTGTCGAAAACAAAGCTACGTAATTATAGTCTATATTAAAGCTCGATTACTTGTTGGTAGCAATCTGCAACTTGCTGAACCAAGAACCGGCCTCGTTCAATTCTTCATCCAATGCAGTGATCTTGTCGATGCAGTTCTTTACCACGGTGAGGCTGCTTGGATCTTTAACGAGTTGAACGAAGGGCTTGCCGCTCTTGGCTTCCTCCAAGGCTGCGATGGCATTGTTGAGGGCAGTGTTCAAATCGTTATATTTGGTGTAGCCATACTTCTTCATGATGTACATCATAGAGTTGGTAGTAGGCTCCTTTGCATCAATATCGCGAGTTCCATAGAGTGAATTCTTGATAGAGTAGATGTTGTCCTGATAGTCAATGAAAGAACGCTGGCTGTAGGGAGACTCGATGTAGTCGATAGACTCCTTCTCGCCATCTTCTGTAGTGCCGCCTTGACCTATTGCTACACGGTAAGCCTGACCGAGCTTCTGGCTGTAAACCTCATTACAGATGTCAGAGCAACCACCCTGGAGTGCGTTCTGGAATACCTGCTGCCATGTTGGGAAATAAGCGTTCTCACCAGTAGCGTTGAGGAGGTACTGGCCATAACCGAGGCTTGATGTTGCAAGACCACCATTCTTGAGGTCTTTGTTCACCCAGCTGCAGTTCTCGCTCAACCATGATGAGAGCGAAGCGTCTGCGTTCCAACCATACTGGAGCAGGGTTGTCATGTTGTAGATATCGCCTGCTGTGGCTGCAGCGAAAGCAAGTTCGTCAACACCCTTTACAGTAGTCATGTCCTCGTCTGTGTCGTTTGCCATCAGCATGGCTGCAGTACGGGTTTTGCCCTCACGGAAGATAACGAACTCCAAACCGTGGAAGCCGATTACTGACTGGAAATCACCGTTTTTGCTGTAGATGAACTCGGAAGGATTGCTACCATGGATACCGGCGAGGAGGGTAGCGTCGTTGAGAGCCTTTACCAGCTGGTCTCTGTCAAGTGGCCATGAGTCGATGTGAGGGTCAATCTCGTTGTTTGTGGCTGCACCATAGAGGAAAGCCTCGCTGCGCTCCCACTCACGGCGTGCGTCCTTGAAAGCCTCAGCGCAAGCCTCCATGTCATTGTCTGTCAAGGTGCCAGCCTGAGCGTGTGCGTAGGCTGTCTCGCAAGCCTCCTTCAAGTCACCGGCGTAGCCGCGGAGGTCTTCGTATGTCTTGTAAATAATGTCGTTAACGTATGTGTTTGCCACTGCCTTCATCTCTGTGGCTGTGGGGATAGCTGATACTGTAGAGTCTGTCTTTGTGCTGTCCGTGCCTGGTGTGGGGGTAGGTGTAACTGGAGTGTCATTACTGCTGCTACAAGCTGTGAAACCCATTGGCAAGGCCAGTACCATGGAGAAGAGGATGGCCTTCATACAATTCTTTTTCATTGTGTCTAATTTTTATGTTATTGAATGTTTTTTTCTTATTTGAAAATGTAGGGACTTCCTCTGTGATTAGAGGAAGAAACCCTGATAGGCGATACCGATGTTGAGGGCTGGCTCGTTGTTGTAGCCCGACTTCAGGATGCGGTTGTTGTACTCTGCCTTTACGCAAATCTGTGGCAAGGGGAAGTAGTTGATACCTGCTGCCACAATCTTGCGCTCAGTCCACTTGGCTGTGGTGTTGTGGATGGAAGAGTCGTAGTACTCGAAGTGGCCGAACACATAGAGCTTCTGCTTGCTGGCACGGAGCTTGGCAATCTGTGAGAATACATCGTAGCCTGCCTCTACCATGGTGGCGATGGCGTGGCTGCCGAAGTACTTGCCGCTTCCCGACTCGTTAGGCTTCACGTTGGATGTGCCTGGGTAAACGAGGCTTGTGATGGCTGTGGCGTCGCTCACGTAGCCATAGTCCACGTTACCTCTGATCTTCCAGTTGTATTTGTTGAACGTGAAATCGAAGGCGCCCAGATATACGTTGCCCTTGATGTCCTTGTACTCTACATCGTTAGGAGTGGTGTTGCCCACTGACTTGCCATAGTAGCCGCTCAAGCCGATGCGAAGACCGGGGATGGAGTAGTTGTCGATGCGGGCGGAGACAGCATACTTGTTTGCCACCTCAAACTCGTAAGGACTCTTGGCACCGCCCTGGATCCAGTTGCTGCGGCTGAAACGGTAGGCGTTGAGACCGGCGAGGAACTGTGCCTCGTAACGGAAGTCACCGCTCTTGCCCCAGAAACTCACACCCGTCTGGTGCCATGTACAAGGCAGAATGGTGTTCTCGCCCTCGGGACGGTAAACTGTAAAGAAGTTCAATGGCTCGTGATATGCATTGGTCAAGCCTACGGGAACGACGATGTGACCTGCCTTGATGTTGGCGTATTTGCCGAAGGATTTCTGAATCCAGAACTGCTCCAGCTCCACCTCGCCGCCTTTCTCGGTCTCCTGCTCGTACTCGATGGCCTCCTCAGCCTCGTACTCGATGGACTGGCCTGTGCCGCCATGCTCAAACTCAATCTCGGTACCCAATGTCCAGCCCTTGCCGAAGTCGTAACCCAGGTAGATCACTGCATGGGGAATGTCGAAGCGACCGTGTTTGGGTGAATTCTTGTAAGCGGATGCGTTGGAGTAGCGCTTACCGGCGTCGGTGTAGAAATTGCGGCTGTAAGCCACTTCACCATAGCCTCCGATGCTAAGTCTTTTGCCGTTGGAGTGCTGCATCACGCTATCAGCAGCCACTTCCTGTGCATTGGCGGTCGCCAAACCGGCAACCAATGCGCTTGCTAATAATCCAATTCTTAAACAGTTCATTATATCTTTTAATTGTTGTTACCTTTTTAAATCTTTAACCTTTTCCGAAAATCCAAAAAGTGCGGATATCTGTTTGCGGTCTCGACTTTAGGTGTGACAGACTCCTAAAAAAATATAGAGGTCATCAGCAACTGCCGCTCGGGAGTGGCAAGCATCACCGCACTTTTTTTGGTTTTCGGGTGCAAAGTTACGCATATTTAAAATATCTTGCAATACTTAAAAGTTGGTAAACTTTAGCATCATCATTTTTAGGTATTGCAGGTTTCGGAGGTTTTTCGTAATTTTGCACACTATAACAAAGACATCATGAATGTTTTATAAATCAATCGAGAGATGAAGAATCAAAAGATGTATGAGGCTGACGACAAGATGATCAGCATCATCCGTGACAATTACAACATCTTGCAGAGCCTGGGTAGTTTCGGTATCAACTTGGGCTTCGGTGACAAAACGGTCAAGGAGGTGTGCGAGGAGCAAAACGTTGACACCTACACTTTCCTGGCTGTGGTGAACTTTACTATCAACGGTTACAAGGAGTACGACAATGTGTCACGCCTGTCGCTCCCCACACTGCTGCATTATCTGAAGGCTTCGCACGCTTATTACATTGACTTCCAGCTGCCTTTCATCCGTAAGGAACTGGTGGATGCGCTCGACGAGAAGGACAACCTCGCCCGTCTCATCCTGAAGCTCTATGACGAGTATGCCCACAGCATCACCAACCATATGAAATATGAGGAGAAGATGGTGTTCCCATACGTTCAGTCGCTCATCGACGGAACGGCTTCCACCAACTTCGACATCGAGACTTTCTCGAAGCACCATGGACAAGTGGATATGAAGTTGAAGGAACTCAAGAATATCATTATCAAGTACTTGCCTTCCGATGGGCTCCATAACAACCAGCTCAGTGCCACGCTCTATGACATCTATAACAACGAGGAATGGCTCAGCCATCACTCCGAGGTGGAGGACGAGATTTTTCTTCCTGCCATCCGCAACGAGGAGCGCAAGCTGAAGCAGAACGACGTGAGTGCCAAGATTTCCAATATGATCAGCCAGGCTCCGCAGAGCGACGAGCAACTCAGCGACCGCGAGAAGGATGTTATCGTTGCCTTGGTGCAGGGAATGACCAACAAGGAGATTGCCGACCATCTCTTCATCTCCATCAACACGGTGATTACGCACAGGAGGAATATCGCCAGAAAGTTGCAGATTCACTCCCCGGCAGGTCTCACCATCTATGCCATCGTCAACAATCTGGTGGATATTTCCACTGTCAAACTGTAAGGCGGCATCATCATTTGTAGGTATTGCTCACCATAAGTGGGTATCACTATTATACATTATGGATGTCCACATAGCCGTGCATCACGGCATAAATGGTGAGCGATGACACACTTTTCAGTCCTAATTTCTCCTGGATGTTCTTGCGATGGGTGATGACGGTGGTGAGTCCGATGCACAGTTGGTCGGCGATTTCCTTGTTGAGCTTGCCTTGTGCCACGAGTGCCAGTACCTCGATTTCCCGGTCGGAGAGGAGTTTCTCTTCCGGGGAGAGTCCCATCTGTGGCAGATGCTCGCCGTGGGGATGCCCTAAGTGTTGCAAGGCGAGGAGTTGTTTGATGAGGATGCCTTCGGGTACGTTGACGCAGAGGCAGTGGAAGCCTTGTAGTTGTGAGTTGGGGTCGTTGCTGGTGGTCAGCACGATGGTGTGCCGCTGCCGCTTGCCCTCCAGGAAAAAGGAGCGGTTGGCAAGCAGGATGTGCATCGACACGAAATAGTGCATGAAATGGTCGGGCTGCGCAGCCTCGAACGTTTCGAAGCTGTAGAAATGCCGCACGTTCATCATGGGCATGACGCTCTCCAGCAACTGCTTCAAGCCTATCGCCGCCAAGGTGTTGCTGTCAACGATTGCCAGTTCGGGCATCATTTTGTCTGTAGGGTGTTCCATATTCTTATTGATTCATCATGTTTTTGTCTTTTGGGAGGGGCTTTCTTTATAGGAAAGCCGAGAGGAACTTGGTGGCAAACCATCCCTTGAACTTCTGCCATCCCGTTCTCCATTCGTCCCATCGCTCTTCCGTCAGCAGGAAACTGTCTTTCTTGTATCTTTCAAAAATGCTTGTCAACTCCTGCGTTGTGTGCGGGTCGATGATGACGGCGTTCTCCTCGTAGTCCCAGCGCAGGCTGCGAGAGTCGAGGTTGGCGCTTCCCACGGTGCAGAACTTGCCGTCCACCATGATGATCTTGGTGTGCTGGAAGCCGGGCGTGTACATCCAGATGTGGCAACCAGCCTTCATCAACCTGTGGGCGTTGTAGAAACCGCAGTCGGGGGTCAGTGGGATGTCGCTCTTCGTGCTCAGCATAATTTCCACCTTTACACCGCGTTTCACGGCGGCACGCAGTGCCTTCTTCAACTTGTGGTTGAGGGTGAAGTAGGGCGTGATGATCTTGATGCTGTCCTTTGCGTCCTGGATGGCGTTGAGGTAGAAGTAGCGGATGATGTCATTCGTGACACGCGGCTCACGGTTGATGATGCCCACCATCTTGTGGTAAGCCGATGCCGTGGTGTCGGGTTTCAAGTTCTCAACAAGATAGTCTTCCTTGCGGCATCTGTAATACTCTGCGCCATAGACGTTCTGTCCGCTCACCTTGTTCCACATCCTGAGGAAGATCTTCTGCAGGGCGTTCACCTCGCTGCCGTCGATGCGGCAGTGCATGTCGTTCCAGGACCCCACCACCTGGGTGCCCTTGATGTAATAGTCCGCCACGTTCATGCCGCCGGTGTAGGCGATCTGTCCGTCGATGACCACAATTTTGCGGTGGTCACGGTTGAAGACATCGTCGACCCAGGGAAACCGCATGGGCTTGTATTCGTAGATTTCGATGCCCCTGGCACGGATGTCGCGAATGTGCTTCTTCTTGAGCGGCTGGTTGTTGGAGGCATTGCCGAAACCGTCGTAGAGTGCCCTCACCTTCACACCCTCCTTCGCCTTCTCGGCAAGGATGTCGAAGAGGAGGGAGGCGATGCTGTCGTTGCGGAAGTTGAAATACTCCAGGTGGATGCTCTTCTTCGCTTGTCGGATGGCTTGGAACATATCATCGAACTTCTCTTGTCCTCTGGTCAGCAGTGTGACGGAATTGTCGTGGGAGAATCGGATACCCTTCTCTCTCAACTGGTTGACAATGAGAGAATCGCTCGTTTGTGCCATACACAGTGGGGCACATGACAAAGCAAGCACGGCCATCATCGACCGTGCCTTGCCCAAAATCTTTTCTACCTTATAATATAATACCTTCATTAATATTTTAACTCTTCCTTTTTAGAAGATTGTTCACTCTTTGTTCTTTCCTCTTCACTTACACCATACAAGCGTAGTGGTCTACGATGCCCAAGAGACGGTTAGCCTTGTCCACTACCAGCACGGTATGGATCTTGTTCTTGTGCATGATGCGGAGGATTTCCGTGATTTTGGTGCTGGGATGCACTGTCTTGGGCGTGGTGGTCATGATGTCGTTCACCTGCTTGTTGAAGAACTCAGCCTGCCATTTCTCCATGGCGCGGCGGATGTCTCCGTCGGTGATGAGACCGATGACCTTGCCTTCCTCGTCGAGCGAAACGCCCAGTCCGAGCTTGCCCTTGCTCACGTGGATGATAGCCTCGCCCAGGTGCATGCCCTTGGGGATGACGGGCAGGTCGTCCTTGCGCATGACATCTTCTGCCGTAATGAGCAGACGCTTGCCCAACTCACCGCCGGGGTGGAACTGTGCAAAGTCGCGTGGCTTGAAGTGGCGCACCTGCATCAAGGCTATTGCCAGTGCGTCGCCCATGGCCAGTGCCGCCGTGGTACTGCTCGTAGGGGCGAGGTTCAGCGGACAAGCCTCTTTCTTCACCCTCACCGTGATATGGTGGTTGGAGTATTTTGCCAATAACGACTCAGGGTTTCCTGTAATGGAGATGATGGGCACGTTCATGTGCAGCACCATCGGGATGAAGCGCAGCAGTTCATCGGTTTGCCCGCTGTTGCTCAGTGCCAGCACCACGTCCTTGTCGGTCATTACACCCAGGTCGCCATGATACACATCGAGGGGGTTGATGAAGAAGGCGGGAGTACCCGTAGAGGCAAGTGTCGCGGCAATCTTGGCTCCCACATGACCGCTTTTGCCCACACCGGTGACAATAATCTTGCCCTGGCAGCGGAACATCATGTCCACCGCCTTCTCGAAGTTGTCGTCCAGTCGGGGAATTTGGTCGAGAATAGCCTGTGCCTCCTCCTTTAGGGCTTGCTCGCCCCAAAGGCGTATGGTCTTGTCGTCTATTTCATTATTCTTATTGGTCATTTCTGTCTTATAGAAGCTTATAATACTTTTCAATCTATCCTAAGATACTTGCCCAAGTATCTTAGGATAGATGCCTGAGTATCTTAGGATACTTTTTTAGGCTAATATTTCTGCTATCAAACCTTCCAACTTTTCCAGTTCCAGCATGTTGGCAGCATCGGAGAGACCCTTGTCCGGGTCTGGGTGAACCTCGAAGAAGTAGCCTGTGGCACCGAATGCCTTGGCAGCCAATGCCATCGATGGCACAAACTTGCGGTCGCCCACGGTCTTGCCGTCTCCGGCACTGGGGCGCTGCACGCTGTGGGTGCAGTCCATGATTACGTTGGGCACAATCTCCTTCATGTCGGGGATATTTCTGAAATCCACCACGAGGTTGTTGTAGCCGAAACAGTTGCCCCTTTCAGTGAGCCATACTTCTCTGGCACCGCTTTCCAGAGCTTTCTCCACTGGGTAGCGCATATCCCTGCCACTGAGGAACTGTGCCTTCTTGATGTTTACCGTCTTGCCTGTCTTGGCGGCGGCAACGAGGAGGTCGGTCTGTCGGCAGAGGAAGGCGGGAATCTGCAGAATGTCGCACACCTCTCCGGCTGCCTGTGCCTGGTGGCTCTCATGGATGTCGGTGGTGATGCGTAGCCCATACTTTGCCTTGATGTCGCCCAGCATCTGGAGTCCTTTCTCCAGGCCGGGGCCACGGAAGGAGTGGATGCTGGTGCGGTTTGCCTTGTCGAAGGAAGCCTTGAATATGATGTCGGTCCCGAGTTTCTCGTTGATGCGCACAAGTTCCTGAGCCACTGTCTCCAGTAGCTCCATCGACTCGATGACGCAAGGGCCTGCTATGATTGTTGGCATCTTTTTTTCAATGTTAAATGTTAAGTGTTAAATGTTAAGTTATTCCTTCGTGGGAATATCGGGAGTTACGTTCTTGATGGTAATCTCACGCTGCGGGAACGGAATCTCGATGCCATGCTCGTTGAGCGTATCGTAGATACACTCCATGATGATGCCGTCGTCGGCATATTGCGTGAGTACGTTCACCCATACCAGTACCTTGAGGGTGATGCAACTGTCGTCGAAACTCTTCAGTACAATCTTCACGCCCTTCTTCTTGTAGATGCAACTGAGTTTCATCAAGGCGTCGATGAGGAGCTTCTTCACTTCCTTCACATTGCTTCCGTAGGCGATGCCCACCTCCAGAATGTCAAGCTCATAACCGTGATTGCGGGTCATGTTCTTGTAGTTCTTGGCGAAGAGCTGCGAGTTCTGGAAGGCGATGACGGAACCGTCGGTTGCCTCCAACATGGTGGAGGTGTAGCTGATGCTGCTCACCTTTCCTCGGGTGCCGTCGCAGACGATGTAGTCGCCCACCTTCACACGTCCCATCATCAGTGAGATACCGTAGTAGATGTTCTCCAGGATGTCCTTGGATGCGAAACCGAGACCGGTGGACAGGCCGGCGAAGATGGCGAGCAGCCACGACTTGCCCACATGGAACATGGTGAGGGCTACCATGAGCCAAATGCCCCATACCAATACCTGCAGCACGTTCTTGAACATCACGATCTTGCTTGCCGCCGACGAGGGGTCTTGCTTCTCGAAGTGGTGGCGCATCAGTTCGGTAGAGGTGATGTTGATGTACTTGAAGATGAAGTAGAGGCAAGCCACCTGCGTCACACTGAAGAGCGAGGCGGTGAAGTTGCTGGTCTTGATGTACTCCTTGTTGAAGATCATCCAGGTGGTGTCGCTCATGTTGAACACGTCTGCTGCCCAGTAGATGGACACGACGAACGACATCACACCGCAGATGGGCAGCAATACCTTATATATAAAGCGGTAGCCCCACTTGTCGGTGATGGCTTTCTCTGCCAGTTGGTTCTTCTTGGCGTAGACGCGCAGCCAGCCTTCCACGCAGGTGATGGTGAGGATGCAGGTGAGCTGCATGGTCCACCAGATAATGAACTGCACGGAGAGGAGGGTGAAGCCCACCCATGAGGAGATGGTGCTGGCGATGAAGAGTGTCAGCGAGATGTAGGCGTAGATGCGGTCGGTGCGTGGTACATTGGCGTGCTCACGGCGTATCACGTTCCACTGCCACAGGGTACAGAGTATCAGGATGGGAGGGAAGATGAAATTCACCAAGTCGTTCGGAATCAGGATGATGCGGAAGAATATCACGATGAATCCCACCACCATCAGTGGCGAGTAGATGCGGAAGGCACTCTTGATCTGGTTGTTGCCTACGCGCAGCAGCAGCGAAATCAATACCACGCCCATCAGCCAAGCGAACTCCACGAGCAGTTGGCTTGCCATGATGATGAAGTTCTGGTGAGTCGCTACTCGCACGATACCGAGGATGATGGCGAAGGTGACGATGGTCATTGCCATGATGATGCAGGTGCGCTTGGCGAGGAAGCTCTCCTTGATGCGCTCGAAGAGTCCCTTCTTCACCAGTCGGGTGATGATGACACGGATGACCAATACATTGAGTATCACGGAGATGATGCCGTAGAAGATGATGATACCGAAGAGCATGAAGATGATTCTCACGTCCCATTGTGACATCATGCCGGGGGCGGGCCGGTATTTCTCCGTCACGGAGCTTTTGGCACTCTTGAAGCTCTTGTCCAGTTGGCTGAGTATCTTGAAGTAGTTGTCGCCGCCGTTGTTGAAGATGCTGCTCTGTATGTCGGCGTAGCGGCTGTTGGCGTAGTCGTTGAGCGCCTTCAGCTTCTTCTCGGTGCGGTCGTATGCGTTGATGTAGTCGGTGAGGAGTTTCTGCCGCTCCACCAGTTGTCGGCGGATGTTTACGGCGAGGGTGAGGTCTACGTTCCTGTTGAGCTGTGCCTCCTCGCTCATGAACATGGTGTTCATGTCGTAGAGGTAGCTGACGAGGGAGTCGAAGCGTGCCACCTCCTGCTCGTTCTTCTGGATGATGGTGCGGAAGGGAGCCGACTTCGACTTGAACTTCTTGAACTGTTCCGTCGCCTCATGGCAGGCATAGGTGAGGTCGAAGATGTATCCGCTGCGCTGCGAGTAGAGCATCAGCGAGTTCTGGTCGGCTTGTCTCATGATGTCGAGCATCTCCTTGAACGTCTCCTGCTGTCTTGCCTTAATCTTCTGGCTCTGCTGCTCCAGATCGAGGTGGTAGGTGGAAAGTTCCGTGCGCAGCATATAGAGTGTGGTGTCGAGGTTTGCCTCCTTCAGCACGGCATGGCCCTTCAGCACGATGGTCATCAGCAAGATGAGTATAAGTGATAGCTTCTTTTTCATAAAATTCGTTGTTTTGCGTGCAAAGTTAACGAAAAATCAAGAATAACCCAAGAGAAAATTTTTCTTTTTTGAAATATTAGCGCAATATTTCGGCTTTACCGATATTTTTCCTTACTTTTGCAAGTGCAATAACCAAGAAGATTAAGAAAGAATGAAACTGATAGTAGACAGTGGCAGCACCAAGGCAGACTGGGCTTTGGTGGACGATGGGGGAGTGATGGTGCGTGAGGTCAAGACGCAGGGCATCAATCCCGTGCATCAGTCGGACGAGGAGATTCTCCATGTGTTGCGCGGGGAACTGGAGTTGCCCGCGCAGCCCACGGAGGTGTATTTCTATGGCAGCGGCGTGACGGAAGCGCAGAAGGCGAGGATGGAGAGGCTGCTGGGCGAGGCTTTCCCGGGAGCCAAGGTGGAGGCGGAGAGCGACCTGCTTGGTGCGGCGCGTGCCCTCTTTGGCAATCAGCCAGGCATCGCCTGCATCCTGGGCACGGGTTCCAACAGTTGTCTCTACGACGGCAGGGAGATTGTGATGAACACGCCGCCCCTGGGCTATATCCTCGGCGACGAGGGTAGTGGTGCCTACCTGGGCAAGCGGTTCCTCAACGAACTGCTCAAGGACGTATTGCCCCAGTCGCTCAAGAAGAAGTTCTACGACTGGTCCCATCTTGATTACCCCACAATTATTAATAAGGTGTACCGTGAACCGATGGCAAACCGTTTCCTTGCCTCCCTTTGTCCTTTCATCTCCCAGGCGATAGAGAAAGATGGCGACGATGAGGAAATCGACGAGTCGGATCATCTCAGTTTCATGGTTTTGGAGAGCTTCCGTGAGTTTTTCGAAAAGAACACGTTCCCCTATATAGACCATCTGGGCGAGATCGAGGAGGAGATTCCGCCCTTCGGCTTCGTGGGCAGCATTGCCTATTATTTCAAGGAACAAATCTATGATGCGCTGGAGTTGATGGATTGCGAGTTGGGGGAGATTGTGCAGTCCCCGTTGGAAGGTCTCGTCAGATTCCATGCTGAGTAATCATGTATTGGACAAATTCGAAAGAATTGTTGGACAAATAACCATTTCAAACCCCTGCTTTTGGGAAAGTATCACAAAAGGGCAAAAAAGTACAAACGACGATATTTTCAGCGAGAAAAGGGTCTGTGTTTTGTTAATAATTGCAAAATACAGGCCTTTTTCTTATCAAAACGTACACCACTTTACATTTTATACCTATGATTTGTACATTTCAGCAAGTCGTATGTCAAATAAAATTTCTATCTTTGCCCACGAAAATAACATAAGCCTAAAAATTTCATATTCATTAAAACCTAAAGTTATGAGAAAGACATCTCAGAAATTCTCTCAGAGCGGAATGCTCTGTAAGGTTGCCTTGGTAGCCATCCTCTTGGTCTTCCAGGCAATGCTCGGAATTGGAGCGGGTGTACTCAATGCTCAGACCGTGAAGGGTACTGTCATCTCCGGCAGTGACAACGAGCCATTGATTGGCGCGAGTGTCATGGTGCAGGGAACCAAGACAGGAGCCGTGACCGACCTGGATGGTAACTTTACCATCGATGCAAAGAGTGGACAGACGCTCGAAGTTTCTTACTTGGGCTTCATCACCCAGAAAGTGAAGGTGACAGGGCAACCGCTCAACATCACCCTCCAGGAAGACAAGCACTCTCTCGAAGAAGTGGTCGTGGTGGGCTATGGTGTGCAGAAGAAGAAGCTGGTGACCGGTGCAACCGTTCAGTTGAAGGGTGACGACATCGCCAAACTCAACACCACCAACCCCCTCTCAGCCATGCAGGGACAGACCCCCGGTGTGAACATCGTCTCCACTTCAGGTCAGCCCGGTGCCAGCATGAGTGTTACCATCCGTGGTTTGGGTACCGTGGGCAACTCACAGCCTCTCTACCTTATTGATGGTGTGGCTGGTGACATCACCACCCTGAACCCCGCCGACATCGAGAGCATCGACGTGTTGAAGGATGCAGCATCCGCCGCCATCTACGGTGCGCAGGCTGCCAACGGTGTTGTACTCGTTACCACCAAGAGCGGTAAGGAGGGCACCAGCAAGATTACTTACGACGGTTACTTCGGCTGGCAGACCCTGGCACGCAAGTTCAACATGCTCAACTCCACCCAGTACATGCAGATTATGGACGAGGCGCGCCTGAACTCAGGTATGTCGCCCGTGGATTGGTCTTCACTGAAGTACATCCACGATGCCAACGGCAACGTATACAACACCGACTGGATTGACCAGGCAGTGGACAACGGAGCCATGACCACCAGCCACAGCCTCGCCTTCACAGGCGGAAGCAAGACTTCCACCTATTCCATCTCCGGCGGTTACACTGGTCAGGACGGTCTCATCGGCGGTTCCGACGTTTCTTATTATAAGAGGTATAATCTCCGTGCCAACTCAGAGCACAAGATGTTCGACGGCTTGATTACCATCGGCGAGCACATCGGTTTCGTATACAAGGACAGCCGCGGTATGAACACCGGCAACGTATACAACAACAACCTGCGCAGTGCCTTCTCCGCATCGCCCATCAACCCTGTGTATGATGCCGACGGCAATTACGCCTCCACAGTGGGTTCTGACTGGAACGTCAACGACGGTAACCCCTACGGCAACATGATGGTGAACCGTTACAACCAGACCAAGGGAACCTCTCTGGATGCCAACGTATATCTCCAGATCGAGCCTATCAAGAACCTGAAGTTCAGATCCGTCTTCGCCGTGAACTACGGTGGCAGCAAGTACCGTTCCTATACCCCGAAGTACCAGTTCACTCCCCAGAGTGTCAACAACGTGACCAGAGTGAGCCAGAGCGAAGGCAGCGGCTACTCATTGGTATGGACCAACACCCTTGCCTATGAGTTCGACCTCCCCGGCGAGCACCACATCACAGCCCTTCTGGGTAGCGAGACCTCCAAGTATGACGGCAGTTCCACAGGCAGCACCGGCTATAATCTCACCGCAGGTTTCGACGACTGGGAGCATGCCTATGTTGCTAACACCGACATGAGCAACTCTGACCGCAAGGTGAGCGGCGGTCCTTACGACTCCACCCGCGGACAGTCATTCTTCGGTCGCTTGGGCTGGTCTTGGAAAGACCGCTATATGGTCAACGCCACCGTGCGTGCCGACGGCAGCTCTAAGTTTGCCAAGGGACACCGTTGGGGTTACTTCCCCTCAGTGTCAGCCGGTTGGACCATGACAGAGGAAGACTTCATGAAGCCCACAGCCTCTTGGCTCGACTTCCTGAAGGTGCGCTTCTCCTGGGGACAGGTGGGTAACGCCAACATCAACTGCTACCAGTACCTCGCCCCTGTGACCACCGCCTACACCTATTATAACTTCGGTTCCACAGGCGGCACGGAAGCATGGCAGATGGGAGCCTACACCAGCCGTCTCGCCAACGAAAACGTGAAGTGGGAGACCTCAGAGCAGTACAACGTGGGTATCGACGCCCGCTTCCTGCGCCAGCGTCTCTCCCTGACCCTCGACGGATACATCAAGAACACCAAGGACTGGCTCGTACAGGCACCTGTATTGGCAACAGCCGGAACCAACGGACCCATCATCAACGGTGGTGACGTGAAGAACAAGGGTATCGAGATTGGACTCTCCTGGAACGACCAGATAGGCAAGGACTTCACCTACAGCGTGGGAGCCAATTTCGCCTACAACCACAACGAGGTAGGCTCCATCCCCACAGAGGACGGAATCATCCACGGAGCCACCAACCAAATCTACCAGAATGCCGAGGAGTTCTACCGTGCAGAGAACGGTCACGCCATCGGTTACTTCTGGGGTTACAAGACCGCAGGCATCTTCCAGAACCAGCAGGAGATCAACGATTGGATAGCAGCCGGCAACGGAGTGCTGCAGAGCAACGTGCAGCCCGGTGACGTGAAGTACGTGGACGTGAACCACGATGGTCAGATCAACGCCGACGACAAGGTGGACCTCGGCAACGGACTTCCCAAGTACACCTTCGGTTTCAACTTGAACTTCGGTTGGAAGGGCTTCGACCTGAGTGCCAACTTCACAGGTGCCGGAGGCTTCAAGATTGCCCAGAGCTACCGCGACCCCAGTTCCTCACAGAGCAACTACAGCCGCCGCATCCTCAACCGCTGGACAGGCGAAGGCACGAGCAACGAGATACCACGCGTCACCTACGGCGACGTAGGCAACTGGCAGTTCTCCGACCTCTATCTGCAGGACGGCGACTACCTGCGCCTGCAGAACCTCACCTTAGGTTACGACTTCAAGAAACTCATCGCATGGAAGGGTCTCTCCAAGCTGCGCCTCTACTTCCAGGCACAGAACCTCTTCACCCTGACCAAGTATGACGGCATGGATCCCGAGATCGGTTCCTACAACGGCACCGACGGCAACAGCAGCGACTCCTGGGTGTCAGGCGTGGACATGGGCTACTATCCCCACCCACGTACCTTCATCGTAGGTGTAAACCTTGCATTCTAACTCTTAAAAAGGAAAGTGATATGAAAAGAAAACATATATTGATGAGTGCCCTGGTGCTCGCCGCCCTGTCACTGACATCCTGCGACAGCTATCTCGACACCTCATCCAAGACCGACATGAACTCCGAGACCGCCTACAGCTCAGCAGCTGCAGCCGAGCTCGACCTCATAGGCTGCTATGACGGATGGCAGCGCACCATCAGCGACGAGGGCATCGGCATCTATCTCACCGCCGAGTTCGCCTCCGAGCAGGCATTTGCCGGATTTGGACTCTCCGATGCCAAGAACAACAACATCGTCGACCAGTTCAACACCGGTGTAGCACCCTCGTACAACGACCTCTTCAACACCGACTGGAAGAACTACTACGCAGCCATCTTCCGTTGCAACCAGCTCATCAAGGCAGATGCCGACGGTTCCATCAACTGGAACAAGGACACCAAGACCCAGGGCAGGCTCATCGGCGAGACCCGCGCCCTGAGAGCCATCCTCTATTTCGACCTCGTGCGTCTCTTCGGTGACGTGCCCCTGCTCTTGGAGCCAACGGAGGACAACGTGCCCCGCACGGCAGCCAAGGAAGTGTATCAGGCAATCTTCGATGACTTCAAGTATGCCATCGCCAACATCCCTGCCGATGCCTATCCCCTGAAGGACCGCAACACCTACGACGGCCGCATCACCAAGTATGCAGCCGAGGCACTGATGGCACGCGCATACCTTTATTATACCGGGTACTATGGCGAGGAGCACCCCGGTTGCACCAAGGCAGAGGCAACCGCAGCCATCAACGACGTGGTGGCAAACGGCGGCTACGAGTTGGAGAAGAATTATGCCGACCTCTGGATGCCCGCCTGCACCACCGATGCCTCCTCAGGCACCAACTACGCATGGAGCACCACCTACGCAGGCAAGTGGTATGACGGCAACAGCTGGCAGGCAGGACAGGGCAACCTCTCCAAGGAGATTGTGCTCAACCTGAAGTTCAACACCACCAGCGACTACAACGGCAACAGCGACGGCAACACCTTCAGTGTCTACCTCGGTCCCCGCAACAAGTGCGCCACCAGCGTGTGCATCGCCAGCGGCTGGGGAGCCTGCTCCGTGACCCCTTACTTCGTGGAGCAGTACCAGGGCGACCCGCGTTTCTCATCCTGTGTATGGAGCTGTGACGAAGCCGGCTTCTCCGCCGACCTTGGCGACTCCTACGAGTACACCGGCTACTACACCCGCAAGTATGCCCCGATGTGCTTCGCCGACGGTACCCGCCAGGAGGCAGGCTTCAAGTTGGGCGAGATGCACCAGAACATCACCTACTATCAGGACTACACCGTGATGCGCTACGCCGACGTGCTGCTGATGCACTCCGAGCTGAACGGCACTGCCGACGGACTCAACCAGGTGCGTGCCCGCGTGGGTCTCGCCGCAGAGAACTACAGCATCGACAACATCCGCAAGGAGCGCGCCATCGAGCTTGCCTTCGAGGGCATCCACTACTGGGACCTGATGCGCTACGAGAAGGACGGAGCCTATGCCGCCCGCGCCATTGCCGAGGCACAGAACGGAGCCAAGGTGAAGAACGGCGGCGTAGAGAGCACCACCTCCTTCAGCCAGGACAACTTCACCTCTAAGAAAGGCCTGATGCAGATTCCCAACACGCAGATCACCCTCTCCGGCGGCACCCTCACTCAGAATGCCGGCTGGTAACGACTCGGCGAGAGGAATGAGAAATAGTATAACTTGTTAAAAAGATAAGAAGATATGAAAATTCA
Organism: Subdoligranulum sp. APC924/74; assembly: GCA_963600595.1. Taxonomy (GTDB): domain Bacteria; phylum Bacteroidota; class Bacteroidia; order Bacteroidales; family Bacteroidaceae; genus Prevotella. The sequence continues at coordinate 18,223 of CAVCCB010000005.1, forward strand.
TCATTATATAATGACCCTTCTTGCCGCCTTCGTCCTGACGGTCATGGCAGCCTGCTCGCCCGACGAGTTCAGCTTCGGCAAGAAGACATACTCTCCCGAAGATTTGGTAGAGGGTAAGGCTTACAGCGTTACCGTGGACGGCAACGTGGTGAAGCTCGAATCGAAGATCTCCGACTGCACGCCCCTCTGGGTAACACCCTCGGGACGCTCACAGGAGAAGTCGCTGAGCGTGGAACTGCCCTTCGCGGGCGACTACGAGGTGACCTTCGGCGTGGAGACACCCGGCGGCATCGTCTATGGCGACCCCTACAAGATCAACCTGGCACAGAACGACTTCTCGCTCCTGAGCGATGACAAGTGGTTCCTCTTGGCAGACAAGGACTACAAGACAGGCAATGCCCTGCCCGATGCAGCTACCCTTTCTGCTGGTGTCAGCAAGAAGTGGTATCCTTGTGACGGCGACTACGGCATCGGTCGATGCACAGGTCCTATCATGTATTGCTCTCCTTACGATCCCGACGGTGACGGTGCCGGCTACACAGCCGATGAGGAGGCAAATTCAGTATATAAGGATATCCTCTTCGGTTCCGCCAACTGGAAACCCAACTGGGATCCAGGATTCCAGAGCTGGCTCATCCCCGAGGATGACGCCTACATGGACTCCTACATGACCTTCAGCATGGATGCCAAGAACGGTTGCGTTGCCACCATGTACCGTGGCGAGAGCGGCAAGAAGGGTGCCAGCACAGGCACCAACATGACGGGCAAGTTCAATATGAACCTCACCGACAAGACCAAGCCCACCATTACCTTCAGCGACTGCTACTCTATGCACAGCATCGGCTTCGACGAGGTATGTTCCAACTATACTCAGGACATCCAGATTGTGGAGCTGACTCCTTACCTCCTTCAGATTGTTACCAAGCGTACCAACTCCGAGGGCAACTGGTACCTTATCTGGAACTTTGTTTCCGAGGAAGTAATCAACACTAAGGGTGCCTGCATCCCCAAGGAAGACCAAGACCTCATCGAGACCGTGAATCCCGTGATGCCCAGCTTCCCCAACATCCACACCGACCTCTTCACCACCGAGATCAACGGCGACAAGTATGTGGGCAGCAAGATGACCCTCAACCTCGACACAGAGAACCCCTACGACTTCATGTGGTGGAATGGTTCACCCAATGTTGCTAAGTGGGAGAACGTCATCAACGGCAACTACAACAGCACCTGGGCACCCGCCCTCGACGACAAGGCACTCGATGCCTTCGAGCTGACCATCAACAAGAAGTCTGACGGCACCTATAGCTTCGAGTGCGGTGACGTGACAGGCGACGTGGCAATCGATGCCAACACGATGACCTTCAGCAAGGAAATCAGCATCTTTGCCGTATCGAGCGACAAGCGCACCATCGAACTGAAGGGCACGGAGTTCTACATCCTTGACAACTCAGCCGATGACCAGTATCTCACCATCGGTGTGCCAGAGACCACCGACGAGAACAACATCGTCAACTCCTTCCTCGTGGCAAAACTCGCCTACAAGAAGGTGAGCGGCGGCACCACAGGCCCCACTAAGGTGGCACTCGACACCTCCATCATGCACAACGAGGGAATCATGTGGATAGAGAACAGTTGTCTGCGCCTCGCCTTCCATCACTACGGCGATGACGGCAAGGGTATCTTCCAGGACGTAAAGTCAGTGAAGCTGAAGAAGAACCAGACCTTCACCCTTACATTCAAGATCAGCGGTGTGACATGGGACAAGACACCCAAGTGCGCCCTCATCGACAACAACATCAAGCAGACCTGGGAGCCCGGATGCTTCGACCTCGCAGACGCAGTGACCGTCAACACCGACGGCGAGACTACCGTCAGCCTGACCAACAACACAGGCTCCACACAGACCTTCACCAGCACCTGTCTCGACCTCTCCATCCAGATGGACGGCTATGCTTCGGGCACATGGGCAAGCGGAGCAGACCTCAACGGTGTCAACATCGAGATAGTATCCTGCACCATTCAATAACTTTAACAGCAACAACTTATGAAGAATAAAATATTATACGGAATTATGGCATTCGTCATGGGACTCTTCATGGCAAGCTGTAGCGACGATGATTATTCTGCCAGCACGACCCCGCTGCTCACCGACTCGTCGGTGAGCACAGGCTCCGCCGACGTGACAGCCACCTCAGCCACCTTCCACGGCTCCGTGAAGGGACTGGAGAGCCAGAGTGCGAGTTCCTACGCCCTGGGCTTCTACTATGGCAGCACGGAGACGAGCCTGAGCGAGAAGGCGGCAGCCACCGGCAGCAGTGATGACTTCTCGGCAAGTATCACCGGAATGCCCGGCGACGTGGTATACTACCAGGCTTACGTCACCCTGCAGGGCAAGGTGACCTACAAAGGCGGCGTGCAGAGCGCCGTACTCACCAACGCCAAGGCAATCACTGGCGAGGTGAGCGACCTCACCGCCAACACCGCCATCATCAAGGGTGCCCTCGAACTGGCACCCTCGGAGGCTGAGAGCGGTATCGTCATCTCGGGCGTGGAGGGAACGGAGAACATCCGCTCCGGCGTGCGCATCAAGGCTGAGGGCATCAACGACTCCTACAGCATCATGGCTGAGGGTCTGCTGCCCAACACCACCTACCACTACACCGCCTATCTCGACCTGGGCAACGGCACCGTGTATGGCGAGGACCGCACCTTCACCACACCCGCCTCTGACTTCGACCCCGACAACGACCTCGTAGACCTCGGCCTCTCCACCAAGTGGGCGAAGTACAACGTGGGTGCTAAAGAGGCAGCAGAGTTCGGCGGACTCTTCGGCTTCGGCGACATGACAGGTTTCCAGACCTCCATCGAGCTGGACAACTATGCCTCCGCAGACATCTACAAAACCGACCGCGACGTGGCAAACAAGGTATACGGCTCATGGGTGACCATGCCTACCGTGGAAGAATTCGAGGAACTCTTCTCAGAATGTAAGAAAGAATGGACCGAGCAGGACGGCATCGCCGGCTACAAGCTCACAGGTCCCAACGGCAACAGCATCTTCCTGCCCGCAGCAGGTACACGCACACAGGACAACGTCTCAGGCGTGGGTACCGCAGGCTACTACCTCTCAGGCTCCATCAACGCCTCCGACAACCAGTTTGCCATGGCGTACAGTTTCGACCAGAATGACTCGCGCCGTACCACCACTCCTGTATACCAGGCACTCTCCATCCGCCCCGTATCCGTGGCTAAGAACGTGAAGTTTGACAAGTCCAAGCTCATCGGCAAGACCTGGGAGATCGACCTCCGCGCCGACGGCTCCCACTATAAGTTCGACGGCCCCGTCTACTTCTATGGCTCCGACGACTCCTGGGCAACCGTGACCAACAACCAGCCCGTAGTGGGCAACAGCTGGTGCTGGGCTGCCGACTTCGCGGGCAATGCCTGGGTAGTGGACAGCAAGGCAGAGAACTGCCAGGGCACCATGACCTTCAACGAGGACGGCACAGTGACCGTACACCAGTACACCGCCGACGGTACCTTCCAGGATGCCGAGGGCAAATATACCGTTGACGAGAAGAACAAGACCGTGAAGCTGACCATCCAGCCCCTCATCCCCGCCAACTTCATCGGTGCCATCAGCGAGACCAAGAACGTAGACCTACGCATCCTCTCTCTCACCGACGAGACCCTGCAGATTGGCGTGACACGTGCCAGCGACGGCCAGTATGAGAGCATCAACTACGTGCCCGACGAGCTGAAGAACGGCTTTACCGCCAAGCTCACCTGCTACGGCGGCGACGATGCCAACACTCCCGATGCCTGGAACTCAGCCACCGTCAACGTACTGGGCGGCGCAGCCGGCCTGAAGCAGTACAAGGTGACCTTCAGCACCCAGTACCCGCGTACCTGCGGCATGGTATACGTGCTCGACCTCGTGGGCTACTCCACAGCCTATCCCAACGCCATCGTGCGCATCGACTCCATCAAGGCAGACGGCAAGGACGTGAAGTTCGATGCCAATAAGTTCTACTATGGCGACCTGGAAGGCAACGGCAACTACCGCGTGGAGATGGCTAACATTTGGGGTTGCGGTCACAACGACGGCTGGAACGGACTTGCAGACACTCCCTTCCACAAGGGCGGCGGCGAGACCACCAACGAGACCGCACTCGCCTTCAGTAGCACCTTCGAGGTGACCTTCACCGTGGTGTCCAACACCAGCGACGGCACGGGCTTCTACACCCCCAACCTCATCACCATCAACCCCTCTTGGGACGGCACATGGGGCTACAACGAGGGCAAGGCGATGGAAGTGGTGAAGGAGAACGGCAAGTATTCCATCAAGGACAATCAGTTTGACATCACCTACAACAGCGGTGACCACGCCGACGGTTCCATCATGACCTTCATCGAGATCGCCGACCTCTATGGCTACTTCCCCGGCACCCACGCCACGCTCGACGCACTGAAGCTTGACGGCGTGAGCCAGGACTACGACAAGGCGAAGGTAATCGACGCCAACGAGAGTCCCAAGTACCGACTGGAGCTGTGGAACTGCTACGGAGCCACCAAGAATGCTGGCTGCGCCTTCGGCCCCCCCGAGGGCGACGTAATCAAGAACCTCGCCTTCCACGAGAGCATGGAGGCACAGTTCACCGTCCACAGCCTCTTCGCAGAGCCTGAGTGGTAATGAAAATAACTCAAAAAACATAGAAGAATATGAAGAATATCAAGTATTTGTTTCTTATGTTGATGTCTGTTGTGAGCGGGCTGGCTTTCTCAGCCTGCTCCAATACAGACAAGGACTACGAGGCACCCAATTTCCTCGTTCTCAACCCCGAACTGACCTTCGAGTCGACGGGCGGCATGCAGACCCTCAACGTGCAGGCATCGGCACAGCCCACCGCCACGGTGACAGCCGGAGCCGACTGGTGTAAGGTGGCATACACCGGCGAGCAGAATGGTGTGTATAACTTCGACGTGACTGTCTCTGCCGCAGAGGATGAGAAGGCTGATACCCTTGCTACCATCCGCGTGACCCAGGGCTACAGCGGCAAGGACGTGACCGTGAAGCGCAATAAGAAGGGTACCGTCACTCCCGTCACTCCCGAGACCGGCGACATGAGCCACAACGCCAAGCAGCTCGCAGCCCTCATCAACCTCGGTATTAACATCGGCAACACAATGGAATGTCCTGAGGGCGAAGGTGCTTGGGGCAACGTGAAGGTGAACGAGGCTTACATCAAGGGTCTGAAGGCAGCCGGCTTCAATGCCGTGCGCATCCCCTGTGCATGGAACAGCCACCTCTCCGACAAGAGCACCTACGAGATTGACGCTGACTGGATCAGCCGCGTGAAGGAAGTAGTGACATGGTGCGTGAATAATGGCCTCTACGTTGTCCTCAATGCCCACTGGGACGGCGGATGGCTGGAGGACAATATCTTCGACGCTTCCAAGGAGGCTGACATCACCGCCGAGCAGAAGGCTATCTGGACACAGATTGCCACCAGCTTCAACAGCTTCGACGAGCACCTGCTCTTCGCTGCCTGCAACGAGCCTGGCATGAACGAGACTACCTCGGGCGGCAAGTCGTGGAAGGCAGACGCCACAGCCCAGGAGCGTGTCATCAAGTATGAGCAGACCATGATTGACGCTGTGCGCGCCACTGGCGGCAACAACGCCACCCGCGTGCTCATCATGCCGGGCTTGGGCGTGAGCATCTCCGACATCGCCGATTACCAGACCTCCCTGCCCACCGACCAGGTGGCTGACCGTCTGATGGTGGAGGCGCATTTCTACGAGCCTTACCAGTTCGCCCTTATGGAGGAAGATGCCTCCTGGGGCAAGATGTACTACTTCTGGGGCAAGGACAACAAGGTTGCAGGCTCTGACCGCAACACGCCCGATGAGTATGCTGAGGCATGGGTAGACGCCCAGATGAAGAAAATGTACGACAAGTATGCTTCCAAGGGCATTCCCGTGATTCTGGGCGAGTTCTCTGCCATGTTCCGCAATCTCTCCGAGAACCAGGCAGAGCACGATGCCTCCGTTGCCTACTACGGCGAGTACGTGGCAAAGGTAGCGAAGAACAACGGTCTCGTTCCCTTCTACTGGGAGACCGGCAGCGTGATCAACCGCACCGACGGCACCGTGAAGAATCAGGCTGTCGTAGACGCCTTAGTGAAGGGCGCGAGCGAAGGCAAATACCCGTTTTGAAATATGAAAATATTAAAATATTGAAAGATTGAAATATTGAAAAATGACATACTTAAACCCCGGGGATTGGCACGTGATTGTCTTCCCCGGGGTTATTTTTGTTTTCACCTCCTTTCCGTGTCCCTTCCTTTTTACCCCTTTTACCCTTTTATCTTAAATGATTGAAAGAAGGAAATTCCTCATCTGCTTGACTTCTGTCAAGAAATCGGGCGATTTCATCATTTTGTCATGCCATTGTTGCAGTTTTTCCAACGGGAGGCATTAACTTTGCAGGCGTAAAGGTTAGATTGTAATAAGGATAATGTAGAATGGGAGCCCCAATGGGGGTTCCGCTAAATGATTGAAATTATGATGACAACAGTAATGATTCTGGCAGTCGTGGGTGTCATGGTGGCACAGGCTGTCGCAGTAAACAGAAAAATGGAAATGGGCAAGTAAAATGAAGCCTGTAGTGTTTAATTTTTAAAAAGAGAGAAAGGATAACAGTTATGAACACAATGATTTTGAAATTCAAGAGAATGGTCAAGGCCTGTGCGGAGTACTATCTGAATGTGATGGCAACCTACGGAGAGGCATTGTTCAGGGGGCGTGGCTGCTGCGGTTGTGCCTAAGGCGCACGCGGCAGGGCATGAAGCCCCTGGTGATAAAGACAAGACGAGGTGTCAAGGGCGAGTCCCTTGGCTCCTCGTCTTTTATCTTGATGCCGTCAGGAAACGCTAAACGGTGATTTCTCCCGAACCGTAGCAGCGGTGGTGGTGCTCATCGTATACCACGCAGAATTGGCCCGGTGCCACGCCGTGGATTGCCTCCTCGGAGTGGATGAGCCACTTGCCGTCATCGGTCTTTTCGATGGTGGCAGGATGGTATTCGGGGGTGTGGCGAATCTTGAACGTTACACGGTGCATGGGTACCTCGCGGGTGAGGAAGTGGAAATCGTGCATGGGAAAGTCCTTCTTGTAGGCGGTCTGCGGGTCGTAGCCGTGGCTCACGTAGAGGATGTTACGCTCCACGTCTTTCTTGATGACAAACCAGGGGCCGCCTCCGAAGCCCAGTCCCTTGCGCTGGCCGATGGTGTGGAACCACAGTCCGCGGTGCTCTCCGATGCGCTTGCCGGTTTCCAGCTCTATCACGTCGCCGGGGTTGTCGCCCAGATAGCGGCGTATATAGTCGTTGTAGTTGATTTGTCCGAGGAAGCAGATGCCCTGGCTGTCCTTGCGCTTGGCGTTGATGAGATGTTCCCGTTCGGCAATCTCGCGCACCTCGTCCTTCACGTGGTGCCCGATGGGGAAGATGGCCTTCCTGAGCTGCCACGACTCTATCTGCGCCAGGAAGTCGGTCTGGTCTTTCACGGGGTCGGGGCTGGTGACAAGCCACTTGTCGCCCTCTTCGTCGGTCTCAGTCTGGGCGTAGTGGCCGGTGGCGATGAGGTCGTAGTGGTGGCCCATCTTCTCGTCGAAGGCACCGAACTTGATGAGCCTATTGCACATCACGTCGGGGTTCGGGGTGAATCCCGCCTTCACCTTGTCCATGGTGTATCGGGTCACCTCGTTCCAGTATTCCTTGTGGCAGTCCACCACCTGCAGCTTGCATCCGTACTTGGCTGCAACGGCAGTCGCCATCTCCAGGTCTTCCTCCGAGGAGCAGTCCCATTCCTCCTTCTCCTCGGGTCCTATCTTGATGTAGAAGCAGTCGGGATGGAGTCCCATGCGTGCGAACTCCCACACCACCACGGAACTGTCCACGCCGCCAGAGAGCAGCACGGCAATGCGCTTGTCCTTTATCTCGTCGATGTTCATCATATATTATTCAGTCGTTTTGTTGATAATCCGCTGCAAAATTACGAAAAAATACAGAGAAACGGAAGAAAAATAATGGGTAAATAGAGTTTCAGTCCTTGCAGGACGTGCAAAAAATGTCTTGCTATCGAAAATGTCAATAGCAACCTTCATGCCTTTTAAATGCCAAACGGTCTTTGCTTTCGAAAATATCTATACCTTTGCAATCGAATTCGAAAATGCTCCGTGGAGAGCGTGGAAACGTTGGCTACACATTATTATATATAATAAAAATACGAAAATGGAGATCTTAAAAAATCTATTCTATGGCTTCCCCGATTTGTGGGGAGGCGGTGTCGCCCACTCGGTGATGATCCTTGCGCTGGTCATCACGCTGGGTCTTTGTCTGGGCAAGTTGAGGGTGAAGGGAGTGTCGCTCGGTTTGGCGTGGATTCTCTTCATCGGTCTCATCTTCGGCCATTATTCTCTCAACCTCGACAGTCACCTGCTCCATTTCCTGAAGGAGTTCGGACTGATTCTCTTCGTCTACAGCATCGGTCTGGAGGTGGGCCCCAGCTTCTTCTCTTCGTTCAAGAACGGCGGCAAGAGCCTCAATCTTCTCAGCGTCATCGTCATCGCCCTGAGCATCGTGGTGACCCTGGGCATCTTCACGCTTTCGGGCACGAGCATCACCTCTATGGCGGGCATCCTTTCAGGAGCCGTCACCAACACCCCAGGACTGGGAGCCGCACAGCAGGCATACAGTGACCTGCGCCACATCGACGCGCCCACCATCGCTTCGGGCTACGCCATCGCCTATCCCATGGGTGTGCTCGGCGTCATCCTCGCCTTTATTATCCTGAGATTCGCCCTGCGGATCGACAAGCACGAGGAGGAGGTGCAGGCAAAAAGAGGATTCGGACACCTGGAGGCGATGACCCTCAATACCTTCTCCGTGAAGGTGACCAACAAACAGGTGCTCGGTGACACCGTGGCAGACATCCGCCACCTGCTGAACCGTAACTTCATGATCTCGCAGATACGCCGTGCCGACAACAGTACGCACAAGGAGATGGTGAACGGACAGACCGTGCTCAACGAGAACGACATCGTGTACGTGGTGGCTGCACCATCGGCTCAGGAGCCCCTCATCGCCCTCTTGGGAGAACAGGTGGACATGACCTGGGAGGACTACGACAACGAACTGATCACCCGGCGCATCATCGTCACCAAGCCCGGCATCAACGGCAAGACCATCTCGCAGATGCAGATACGCTCCAACCTGGGCACCAATATCACCCGTGTGAACCGCGCCGGAGTGGATCTGCTCGCCACGCCTGACCTGAAGCTGCAGATGGGCGACCGTGTGACCGTGGTGGGCACAGAGCTCGCCATCGCACACACTGAGAAGGTATTGGGCAACCAGATGAAACGACTCAACAACCCCAACCTCATCCCCATCTTCCTGGGTATCGCCCTGGGTTGCATCCTGGCAAACATTCCGTTCTTCATCCCCGGCATCAACGAGAACCTGCGCCTCGGACTCACCGGCGGCCCCCTTATCGTCGCCATCCTCATCGGCTACTTCGGTCCGAAGCACAACCTCGTGACCTACAACACCATCTCTGCCAACCTGATGCTCCGCGAGATAGGCATCTGCATCTTCCTGGCGTGCGTGGGACTGGGCACGGGCAAGCAGTTCATAGAGACCGTGGCATCGGAGTCGGGACTGGAATGGATCGGCTACGGCATCGCCATCACGATGATTCCCATCCTCTTGGGAGGTATCATCGGGCGCTTCGTGTTCCACATCAACTACTTCACCCTGCTGGGCGTGCTCGCTGGAGCCAACACCAATCCCTCCGCCCTCGCCTATGTGAAGGAGCAGACCAGTGCCGATGCACCCGCCGTGGGTTATGCCAACGTATATCCCTTCGCGATGTTCCTCAGGATCGTGACCATCCAGATCATCATCTTCGTGTTCGGATAGTTTAAAGGTAAAAAAGTAAAAAGGTAAAAAGAGCTTTTAAGGTAAAAAGATTCAATTAGGACAAACATTATAAAATTACAAAGACATTCATGGAAAAGGAGACAGAAATAGAGGCTATGATAGCCCAGGAAGAAAGCAGGTACAACTGCAACTGCGACGAGAAAGAAAAACAGAAGGAAGTGGCGAAGGCAGAGCTGCTCCACAAGCTCGACGTGCTGCTGCGCACCGGAAGCATCCTCATGGAGAGCGCCGCCGACACCGCACGCATCAAGCGCAACATGATGCGCACGGCAGCCTTCCTGGGACTCGACAAGAAGTACCTGCATCTCTTCGTCAACTGGAACGTGCTGATGGTCAACTACAGTGACGCAGAGCATTCCTTCACCAAGTTCCAGCGCTGCGAGAAGCACGGCATCAACCTCACCGCCATCTCCGAGATCAGCAAGCTCTCCTGGCGCGCCATCAGGGAAGACTATACCGTCGACCAGTTTGAGCAGGCGCTGGATGACATCAAGAACACCAAGCGCAGCTTCTCTCCCTGGCAGGTGGCAGTGGGTGGCGGTTTCGCCTGCGGCGGCTTCTGCGTGCAGTTCGGCTGCGACTGGACGGCGTTCTTCTACTGTTCGCTTGCCGCCATCATCGGCTTCCGTCTGAGGATGTATCTGCCCACCCGTGGCTGTAACAACTATGTGGCGATAGGCATCGCGGCCTTCGTCAGCACGCTTATCGCCTGGGGCACCACCTTCTTCTCCATTGACCCGGCGATAGCCAACTCACTGCCCGAGTTCATGCACTCCGCCACACCCTGGCGTCCGCTGATGGCATGTGCACTGTTCATCGTGCCGGGAGTGCCGCTCATCAATTTCGTGAGCGACATGCTCGAAGGCCATATCGAGGTGGGTATGGTGCGTGCCATCAACACGCTGATGATGATCATCGCCATGGCTTTCGGTATCGCCTTCGCCATTCAGATCTGCGGCATCGACAACTTCGTGACCGACCTCACGATGATTCCCCATCACAACTACTTCGAGTACGCCCTCGCTGCAGCCATCTCCGCCATGGGCTTCTCCACCATCTTCAGCATCCCCAGAAGACTGTTGCCCGCAGTGGCAGTGGGCGGCATCATCGCCGTGTGCTTCCGCAACTTCGTGAACCTGGGTCCCTCTAACGGCAACATCGGACTCGACATGGGACTGAGCGTCGGTTCCCTTGCCGGTTCCTCTCTCATCAGTATCCTTGTAATCAAGGCACGCCACTGGTGGCATGTGCCCCACCAGTGCATCACCATCCCGAGCGTCATCCCGATGGTGCCCGGAGTGCTGATGTACCGCGCCCTCTTTGCCTTCATCAACATGCACGGCATCGTGGGTGAGCTGACGGTGGGCATGACCAACGCCATCAAGGCATCCCTCGCCATCCTCTGCATCGCACTGGGCGTGGCAATCCCCAACATCTTCGTGCGTCGCTTCTCAGAGGGCGACAGAAAAAAGAAACTCTACAACGCCCTCGTGGAGAGAAACAAGAGAGAAGGCAAGTTTGTGGACCTGAATTCCGTGGAAATCAAATAATTTTTCGTACCTTTGCAGCGGAAACCGTGCCGCCGGCTATATCCCATGGCTGGCGGCATACTATATAAATAAACGACAATGGAAATCAGACAACTCAGATACTTCCTGAGGGTGGCGGAGACGCTCAACTTCTCGGAGGCGTCGCGCAAGCTCTATATCACGCAGAGCACCCTCTCACAACAGATCTCCCACTTGGAGCAGGAGATAGGGCTACCCCTCTTTGAACGCAACTCCCACGAGGTGTATCTCACCGAGGCGGGCAGGGAACTGCTGCCCTATGCGCAGAATGCCGTGAACGCAGCCGAGGCGTGCGCAGACCACATGAACGACCTCAGGGATATGCTCACGGGTGAGCTGAACATCGGAGTGACCTTCTCCTTCAGCAACATCATGGCGGAGACGCTTATCGCCTTCCTTCACGCCTATCCCCACGTGAAGCTCAACATCCAGTACAAGACCATGCAGGAGCTGATGGACGGTCTGAAGAAGAGGGAGTTGGACCTGGTGCTTGCCTTCAAGCCGCTCAAGGCCGACAAGGCGATAGACAGTCGCGCCATCTTCAGCAATCGCCTTGCCGCCATCGTCAACGAGCATCATCCCCTGGCACGCATGGCATCAGTGAAGCTCGCCGACCTGGAGCGTTACGACCTCATCCTGCCCTGCAAGGGTTTGCAGGCACGCAATGCCTTCGACCATCTCGTGGACGGCAAGGACCTCTCTTTCAAGCTAATGGTAGAGGTGAACAATGTCAATGTGATTTTCGACCTCCTGCGCCGTAGCAACCTGGTGACCATCCTCTCCGAGTCCACCACCATCCTGCAAGACGGCATGAAGGCGGTGCCCATCGATGCGGAAGAGAACGAGATGGACGGCTGCATCCACATCCTGAAGGATGCCTACATGAAGAACTCCGCCCAGGAGTTCATCCGCATGCTCAGCCAGAGCACCAGCATCCTCGCCAACTTCGCCCTCAAGGGAATATTGAGAAATTGAAATATGGAAATATGGAAAAATTGAAATATTGTCTCGCAAGGTTATCTTTCCATATTTTCATATTTTAAATATTTCAATATCAAATGTAGATTCCGTTCACATCATGCAAAAACAAGGTCTTTGGGGAATTGTAGAACATGACGAAATCCTCTGCTGAACGCTGACCGGGGAAGGGGACGTAGTAATTGTCTGCCTTGCCGGGGCTGGTGCGCCACAGCATGACGTAGCTCACGGGATATTTCTCAACGGCGGGCAGGAGTGTGTGCGTCCACCAGTCGTCACACTTGATGCCCCGGTAACCCGTCTCAGTCAGGGCGATGGGCTTTCCCTTCTTCTTTCCGATTTCCGACAACATCCGCAGGTTCTTGCCGAGGCGCTGGGCGAAGGTTGCGAGAGCCGTGGTGTTGCCTTCGGCAGCATGACAGTAGGCGTTGATGCCGAGGATGTCCACGGTCTTGTCGCCGGGGTATCTGTCGAGGTATTCCGCCTCAGAAGGCGCATCGTTGGCACAGGGCGAGTAGGCGAAGAGCACATTCGTCACGCCCTTCTCCTTGAATCTCTCTGCCGTCATCTGCCACAGGGCAAGGTATTGCTCCTTGCTGCATTTGTTCCACCACAGCTTCGTCTCGCCGTTCTCTTGCCAGGGACGGAAGATAACGGGCACTGTCACACCGTACGGAGTGACGAGCGAGGCGATGAAATCCGCCACCTTGTCAATCCTTTCGATTAACTCATCATGCCCCGAGGGAGCGTCACACTGCCACGACACCGTCACTACACCCGCCTTGTCAAACTGAGCCACAATCTCGCGGCGGATAGCGGAGAAGGGAGTGGAGAACACATTGGCAGACCCGTCTTTCTCGATGCCACCTATCTCGAAGCCCACGAGGGTGGGGGAGTCGCCGCAAATCGAAAAAACAAGGTGTTTAGAGAATAGTATGTGAAAAAGATAAAAAAGTATCATACATTGTGGTTTCTTTTTATTAATTTTGCACCTGTAAAACTAACACTAACATTCAATGAAGAAAATTTTTGTTTTATTGATGATGGCAATGGCTACATTCAATCTGTCTGCGAAGTCAAGTTTCGTGCAAGTGAAGGACGGACATTTTGTTCGTGACGGCAAACCTTATTATTATGTAGGAACCAACTTCTGGTATGGTGCCATCCTTGGCTCGGAAGGGCAGGGAGGCGACCGCAATCGTCTCTGCAAGGAGCTCGACCAGATGAAGGCGATGGGCATCGACAACCTCCGCATCCTCGTGGGTGCCGACGGCAGGGAGGACATCTCCTGCAAGGTGCGCCCTGTTCTCCAGAAGGCTCCGGGTGTATATAACGACACCATCCTCGCCGGTCTCGATTATCTCCTCATGGAGATGGGCAAGCGCAAGATGGTGGCTGTGCTCTATCTCAACAACGCTTGGGAGTGGAGCGGTGGCTACAGCTACTACCTGGAGACTGTGGGCGCAGGCAAGGCTGTGTTGCCCAATGAGGACGGATATCCAGCTTATTGCAAGTATGCTTCGCAGTTCGCCACCAACGAGAAGGCACAGCAGCTCTTCTACGACTATGTGAAGTTCATCATGACTCGTACCAACCGATATACTAAGAAGAAATACAAGGACGATCCCGCCATCATGTCTTGGCAGGTGGGCAACGAACCCCGTCCGTTCAGCAAGGACGTGTTGCCTCAGTTCGAAGGCTGGCTGCTGAAGGCGTGCAACCTGATGCGCTCGCTCGACAAGAACCACCTCATCAGTCTCGGCAGCGAGGGAAAGGTGGGCTTCGAACAGGACATCAATTGGTTTGAGCGTGTCTGCGCCAACAAGAACATCGACTATCTGAATGTACACCTTTGGCCTTACAACTGGGGATGGTCGAAAAAAGAGAGCCTCTTCGAGGATCTTGGTGTGGCTTGCAAGAATACCAAGGAATATATCGACGAGCATCTCGACGTGTGCGCCCGATTGAAGAAGCCATTGGTGATGGAGGAATTCGGTTATCCACGAGATGGTTTTACCTTCGCAAAAACCACTACGACCAAGGCTCGCGACGGATATTATAAGTATGTGTTCAGTCTCGTGGCAGACAATGCCGAGAGCGGCGGTTACTTCGCTGGTTGCAACTTCTGGGCATGGGGCGGCTTCGCCAATCCCAAGCATGAGCAGTGGCAGGACGGTGACGACTATACCGGCGACCCCGCACAGGAGGCACAGGGTCTGAACTCTGTCTTCTCTTCTGATAAATCTACCTTGGAGGTGGTGAAGGAGCAGGTGGACAGAATGGCTCGCATCTGCAAGTAATCCTCCCCGTTTTCGCATGTTTCCGACAATACTTTGAAATCTGTAATCATGAGTCTAATGAAGAATCGTTTTTGGTTAATAATTATAGCCTTATTTGTCTGCGTGCTGCACCCACAGGGTGTCAGCGCACAGATTAAGGGCAACAACATTGAGGTGACGGTCACTCCCGACCATAAGGACTGGAACTACAAGGTGGGCGAAAAAGCCAAGTTTGTGGTGAACGTGCGCAAGTCGGGCACCCTGCTCGACCAGGTGAAGGTGAGCTATGAAGCAGGTCCTGTGATGTACCCATCCGTGAAGAAGGAAACCACCTTGAAGGACGGTACGATGGCATGGACGGGCGAAATGAAGTCTCCCGGCTTCTATCGCCTCAAGGTGACCGCTCATGTGGGCGGCAAAGACTACGAAGGACTCTGCACCGCAGCCTTCTCTCCCGAGCAGGTGAAGCCATATGCGCAGGAGCCCAAGGACTTCGATGCTTTCTGGACGAAGACCCTCGCAGAGGCAAGGAACAACGACCTGAATCCCACCCGTGTGTTGCTCCCAGAGCGATGCACCAAGGACGTGAACGTATACGAGGTGAGCTATGTCAACAACCGCTATGGCAGTAAGATGTATGGTATCCTCAGCGTTCCCGTGAAGGAGGGCAAATACCCTGCCCTGCTCCGTGTCCCCGGTGCTGGCGTACGTCCCTATTCGGGCGACACCTACACTGCCCCCGGCAAGTGCATCGTATTGGAGATAGGTGTGCACGGCATCCCCGTCACCATGGAACAGAAGGTCTATGACAACCTCCACGCAGGAGCCTTGGACGGCTACTGGGACACCAACCTGGAGAACCGTGACCGTAATGCCTACAAGCGCATCGTCACCGGTGCTGTGCGTGGTGTGGATTACATTGCATCGCTCCCCGAGTGGAACGGCAAGACCGTTGGTGTGACGGGTTCCTCACAGGGCGGATTCCTCTCCTTGGCAGTGGCTGCACTCGACAAGCGCGTTACCTTCGTGGCGGCAGTACACGATGCCATGTGCGACTATGAGGCAGAATTACACGGTGTGGCAGGCGGATGGCCCCACTACTTCTATAACGAGGGAAAGGCACCCGCCGCTGGCAAACTCGATGCCCTGACACAGGCACGTCTGGAGGGCGCACGCTACTATGACGGTGTGAACTTCGCCAAGCGAATCACTGTGCCGGGCTGGTACAGCTTCGGCTACAACGACGAAGTGGTTCCCCCAACGTCAGCTTACGGACTCTACAACACCATCAAGGCTCCCAAGACGTTGAGCCTCTATCAGATGACAGGTCACTACTGGTACCAGGAACAGTGGGACGAGTGGCAGGCTTTCATCGTTGACCACTTGAAATAACCCAATCAGAAAATCCAACTAACGGCTAAAATTAAACAAGCTATGATAAAAATTAAGAAACTATTGGCATGCACCGTTTGCATGCTCGCCATGCAAGGAGCCATGGCACAGGGCGTAGATGGTACCACTGGTGCCACTTCCCAGGTAGAGAAGCAGGAGAAATCCTGCTGCGCCAAGGGTGAGAGTAATCCCGCCAAGCAATTGATGGAACGCCTTGCCAAGTTACAGAAGAAAGGCATCATGGTGGGACATCAGGACGACCCCGTCTACGGTACCACCTGGAAATGGGACGAGGGCAAGAGCGACGTGCTGCTCACCACTGGCGATTATCCTGCCGTGATGGGCTTCGATCTCGGTCACCTGGAAATCGACAGCAAGGAGAACCTCGACGGTGTTCCTTTCGACCGTATCAAGAAAGAAATTTTGGCTCATTATGAGCGTGGCGGTATCGTTACCCTTAGCTGGCATCCGAGAAACCCTGTGAACGGCGAGAGTGCCTGGAACTTCGAGGGCGATGCCGTGAAGAAGATTCTCACCGACAAGAAGGTACAGGAAAAGTTTGAGCTTTGGTTGAAGAAGGTGGCTGATTTTATCGGATCCCTGAAGACGGCAGACGGCAAGCGTATCCCTGTTATCTTCCGTCCCTGGCATGAGATGAACGGCAACTGGTTCTGGTGGTGCGCCAACGTGACTACACCTTCAGAGTACAACCTGCTCTATGTTAAGACTTATCATGCCTTGACCAATGCCGGACTTGACAACATAGTATGGGCATGGTCGCCCAACTTGGGCAGTGAGAAGACTGTTGAGAAGTTCTTGGAGCGTTATCCCGGCGACTCTTTCGTGGATCTCATCGGTGTTGATTTCTATGAGTTCGACAATAACGACCAGACTTATAAGACCAAATTGAAGGAGACACTCGACGTGATGATGGAGGCTTCCAAGAAGACTGGAAAGATGGCTGCCCTTACCGAGACCGGCTGCCGCGGCATCGGTCAGAAGACAGATTGGTTCACCAAGGTACTCTATCCTGTGCTGAGCCAGTACGACCTGAGCTATGTTCTCTTCTGGCGCAATGCCTGGGACAACCCTGCCAAGGAAGCTTACCTCCCCGGCGTAGGTGACACTGCCGCCATCAAGGACTTCAAAAAGTTTAAGAAGCAGAAGAATATCCTGTTCGTGAAAGAAGTGGCGAAGGTGAAGTGATATTGAAAGATAGAAATACTTGGATATGTAAATTAATAAAACTAAGATAACTATGACAACATTTCAAGACAAAGTGAAGGCTTTGCGCGCTCACCATGAGGAGCTGCTGAGCCGTGAGAACAAACCACTGGAGTGGGGCAATGGCATCTATGACCGCTATGAGTTCCCCATCCTGACGGCAGAGCATACTCCACTGGAGTGGCGTTACGACTTCGACGAGAAGAGCAACCCCTACCTGATGCAGCGCATCATGATGAACGCCACACTCAACTCCGGTGCCATCAAGTGGAACGGCAAGTATCTGCTCGTGGTACGTGTAGAGGGTGCCGACCGCAAGAGCTTCTTCGCGGTGGCAGAGAGTCCTAACGGTGTGGATAACTTCCGTTTCTGGGAAGAGCCTATCACCATGCCCGAAGATGTGATTCCAGCGACCAACATCTATGATATGCGACTCACAGCCCATGAGGATGGCTATATCTATGGTGTCTTCTGCGCTGAGCGTCACGACGACAGTCAGCCCGGCGACCTGAGTGCTGCTACTGCTACTGCAGGTATCGCCCGCACAAAGGACCTCGTGAACTGGGAGCGTCTTCCCGACTTGAAGTCGAAGAGCCAGCAGCGTAACGTGGTGCTGCATCCAGAGTTCGTGGATGGCAAGTATGCCTTCTATACCCGTCCGCAGGACGGATTCATTGACGCCGGTTCTGGCGGCGGTATCGGTTGGGCACTCGTGGATGACATCACTCATGCCGAGGTGAAGGAAGAGAAAATCATCAACGCCCGTCACTATCACACCATCCAGGAGGTGAAGAACGGCGAGGGTCCTCATCCCATCAAGACCGACAAGGGATGGTTGCACTTGGCTCACGGTGTGCGCGGTTGCGCCAGCGGTCTTCGCTACGTTCTCTATATGTATATGACAGCCCTCGATGACCCCACGCGTGTCATCGCCCAGCCTGGAGGTTACCTCCTCGTGCCACAGGGTGAGGAGTACATCGGTGACGTGATGAACGTAACCTTCGCCAACGGTTGGATTGCCGACGAAGACGGCAAGGTGTTCATCTACTACGCTTCTTCCGACACAAGAATGCACGTTGCCACATCCACAGTGGATAAGTTGGTTGACTACTGCATGAACACACCCGAGGACGGTTATCGTACCGCTCTCAGCGTGGAGACCATCAAGAAGTTGGTGGCTAAGAACAAGAAAATATTGGGTTAGTGTATAGTTGAGGTTAAAGTTGTTTTTGGGATACCTTCTCCTCACCCTCTTCATTGGGTGAGGAGAGGTTTTTGATGTTAACAATTTAATCATTCAAACAAATGGCTACTTTAAAAGAAAAAATTGCATACGCCCTGGGTGATGCCGCTGCGGGTGGTATCGTATGGAAGGTGATGAGTATTGCTTTCCCATTGTTCTTTACCAATGTCTTCGGACTCTCTTTTGCCGATGCTGCGGTATTGATGCTCGTGGCTCGTATGTTCGATGTGGTAACCGACCCATTGATGGGTAGTCTTGCCGACCGTACGCAGAGCCGCTTTGGTACTTACCGCCCCTGGCTCATCTACGGCGCCATCCCCTTCGGACTGGTGTTCGCCCTGCTGCTCTACACCCCCGACTTCGGTCCCGTGGGCAAGCGCATCTACGCCTATGCCCTCTATCTCCTGATGATGGCAATCTACACGATGGTGAACGTGCCTTATGGTTCGCTGCTGGGTGTGATGACAGACAATGACGATGAGAAAAACCAGTTCTCCTCCTTCCGTATGGTGGGAGCCTATGCGATGGGCTTCGCCACCTTGCTCTCCTTCCCCTATCTCCAGGAGCTGGTGGGTGGAACAGCCGCCCATCAGTATGCCGTCATCGGTGCCGTGCTGGGTGCCGTGGCTGCCGTGATGACCTTGGGCTGCGGTCTTCTTACCAAGGAGCGTCTGAAACCCAAGAGAGCGGAAAAGTTCTCTTTCCGTCAGTTTGCCGACCTGGTACACAACAAGGCATGGCTCTATATGACCGCCATTGCCGTATGCACCAACTTCTTCAACGGTTTCCGCTATGCCGTGGCAGGCTACCTGTTTGACTATTGCTTGCATGGCAACGTAACCATGTCGGGCCTGATCATCAATTACACCGTGTTCATGGCATTTGGTGAGGTGACCTGTATGGTCTTCGGTGGTGTGGCTCCCTGGTTCGCCCGCAAGGTGGGCGGCAAGCGCATGGCTTTCTTCTGGGCTGCCGCCCTCTGCTTCGTGCTCTCCGTCATCTTCTTCTTCATCCCCATGGACCCCGCTTACATCTGGGTGATGATAGCCCTCGTAATCCTCACATCCATCGGAATCGGTATCTACTCACCCCTCTTGTGGTCGATGTATGCCGATGTGGCAGACTATCACACCGAGCATTTCGGTACATCCGCCACAGGCTTGATCTTCTCCTCAGGAACGATGAGCCAGAAGTTTGGAACCGCCATCTCCGGTTCGCTCATTGCCCTCTTCCTGGGCTGGGCTGGTGCCAACATGATTAC
>CAVCCB010000006.1:0-37792 GCA_963600595.1 Subdoligranulum sp. APC924/74
ATGGCTCACCTGCCCCGGTGCAAAGCTCGTCACCGTTCCCTCCTGGTAGTCGTACTTCTGGCGGCCGTAGCGCACGATGTTGCAGCCCAGGTTCTCCTTGAGGAAGAGGGCGTACACGCCATAGTTGACGGAGAAATCGGACGGGAACTTGGTTCCGTCCTTCAAATCCACCACCGCCACGAGCGGATGCTGTTTTTCGAATCCGTGCAACTCGCAATAGTCGTCCACCGTATTGAGTTTGATGATTTCTTCTTCCATTTTCCCCTTGGTTATGATTGAATCTTCTCTTTCAGTTCTCCGAGGTTATCCGCCACCTCGATGCAGTCGTGCCAGTCGCCACGTATCATGCCTTTCTCTGCCATGTCATCGAGCAGGGCGATGGTGGAGTTCCAGAATCCCTTCATGTTGTAGAGAATGACCATCTTGCTATGGTAACCGATAGTGTGGGAAGCGGCAACGGTAAAGATTTCGTCGAGCGTGCCGATGCCACCGGGCAAAGCTACGATTACGTCGCTCTGCGACAGGAACAAGTCCTTGCGGTCGGAGAGGTTGTCGCAGGGAATCTCCACGTCGAGGCAGTCGAAAGTCCTGCCGCCTCTCTCCACCATAGACGGGACTACACCGATGGCTCTGCCGCCATGTGCCTTCACCGACTTGCCGATGCAGTCCATCAGTCCCATGTTACAACCACCAAACACTACGTCGTGTCCGTTCTCTCCCATCCACTTGCCCAACTCCTCCGTCATGGCGAAGAAGTCTGGGTCGATGTTCCCGTTTGCCGAACAAAATACTGCTATTTTCATCTTGTCTGTCTTCTTGTTTCTTACATTTCATGGCAAAGATACGAAAAAACTTCGAATGTGCCCCATATTTGTGATAAAAAAACGAGAAAGTCTTTGTTATATGATTTTTTAAGTGTATTTTTGCAGCGATTCAAATAACAATTAACGCATACGTATTATGAAAAGACTACCCATCTTCTTACTGGGCGTTGCCGCCCTTACCCTTGCTGCCACTGGCTGCAAGAACAACTCTCAGAAGTCTGGAGCAGATTCCGTCGCCACAGACTCCGTCGGTTCCTTCTCCAATGTCATGAATGGAGATACCCTCGCCGTGGACAGTTTCGGTTATGTCTACAACAATTCCGATTCCACTATCGAGTGCGTCATTGCTGTGGACTACCCACAGGGAGACGACAGCCTCTCACAGGCTGTCAAGGCATTCATCGGCAAGGAGCTCTGCAACATGTACCTGCCCTATGGCTATGGAAGCGACGAGAACCTTGAGGACAAGGACAACTTCGTGCCCATTCACAAGGAATACCCCAGCTACACGGGCAGTGTGCTAAAGGCTCAGAAAATGGTAGACTACTATGGCAAGGGTTCTGTGAAGTATATGAAAGAGACGATGAAGGATCTGAAAAAAGATATGGACGGTGATGGTGACAGAATCAATCTCTGCTGCTCGGTGTCTGTACGCAAGGCTGTGGAGACTCCCACTTACATTACCTATTACATGAATACCTACACAGAGATGGGTGGTCCGCACGGATCATACACCTGGTATGCCGTCAATATCAGTAAACTCACCAACAAGCCCATCGAGAAAGCCATCGATGCCAGCAAGACCAAGGCGTTGCAGGCTATCCTGAGGAAAGGTGTCGAACAATTTTATAAGGAGGCCGGTGAGCAAGACTTTAAGATTTCTGACCTCTATTCATATCTCGACCCCACGGGAGAGAAGTCTACCAAGCAGATTCCTCTTCCTGCCAGCACTCCATATCTGGAGAAAGACAGTCTCTGCTTTGTCTATCAGCAGTATGAGATTGCCCCTTATTCGGATGGCCTCGTCTCCTTCAACGTGGCACTGAAGGACATCAAGCCCTACCTGCGCAAGGAGGTGCAAGACCTGCTGAAATGATTTCTCCTTTCCAACACGGACAAATTCAATTTGTCCGTGTTGTTTTTCCTATATCAAACTGGTATTACCACAATTCCTTTGGCGAGAGGTCTAAGTCCTTTCTGCCCAACAGGTAATAGTCGGCAAGGAACTGGAGGTTTGCCTGTGTGATCTTTAATCCTTCTTCCTTCACATACTTGCTGGTGAAAACGTTTGCATCGGGCAACATATCGGTCTCTATCAGTTTGCAAACGATCTCGTAGGGGAACGGCTGACCGTTGCCTGCGATGATGTCAAAACAGTCCATTCCCGCACGGTCGGCATTGTAATAAGGATTCTCGGGCGAGGCGATGCAGTGAGCCAAGCCAAAGTTGATGGTGATGCCCGTGTACGGGCTTCCGCACAGGATGATGCCCTTCTCGTATCTCTGGGGGAACTTGATGTCGGAGGACAGTTCGAAACCGATGTCCTTCAGAAACTCCTTCATGGTCTTGACATCCTCCAGGAAGATGAACTTGTCACCATATCCCTTCGCCTTGAGCAGGTTGTAGTCGTGTATGCCCTGTTTGTGGCTTAGGTGTTCTTTTTCTGCCTGGATGCGCTTCAGGTTCTCCTTGTTGTCTTTGTAGAGAGGGGTGAGCAAGGCACCGGTCTGCCACCAGGTGCCGCCAAACTTGAAGAAGTTGGTGATGATGGCTTGCTCGCCACTGAGGAACGGGGAGAAATCCTCGATGTTGGCAGAGTCCTTGCGAACTTGCAGCAACTCTCCTTCTTTTCCTTCCTCATACAGGTCTTCAACATAGAAGTAGTCATCCTCTACCTTCTTGATGAGGAAAGCACGGGTGCTCTTGTAGTCCACGTCAGTCCAGAGCTTGTGGGCAGGATGATGCTCGCTCACCTTGGCAAGCCACTCGGCAGAGGTGAGGGCGAGCAGGTTGTTGCGACTGTTCATTGTGTGCTCTATCTGGATGGAATAGGCAATCGCCTCGTTGAAACCCTGTGGGGAATGGACGAGGTTCTCTAATTCAAACTGCAGGCGCCTGCGGTTGTTGATATTGAAGTAGCAGCCGTAATGGAACCAGGCGAGAGCATCGCGGTATTCATAGAACATGTCCTTTCCGGTGGGCATCTCGCAGAGGAAATCGTAGAGACGTTCGTTCTCAGGGGCAGTCTCGTATTCCCGGTCGAGTATTGTGTAAGCCATCTTGGCGGCTATCTCCAAAGTGCCGAAGAGAAAAGGTATGGCTTCCTGCACAAAACTGCTTTGCTGGTAATGGTGCCAGCAGAGGAACTTGATGTCAGCGAAGTTGATCTCGTTAGGGTCATAGTCGGGGACATTCTCGTTGACGGAGGTGTTGATGAAATTGTTCTCCTTCTCATAGAAGGGGATGTAAGTGCCATAGCGTTTCTTGCACTCGGCAGTAAATGTCTTCCAGATACAAGTGCCGGAGATGATATCCTCGAAGTAGCCGGCGATGCAGAGTGCCAGTTGCTTGGCGTCTTCCACATTCTTGAAACTATGGGTGAAGCATGCCTCGTCAAGAGCATGGTATATCTCGTTGGCGAGTTCCGTATAGTATAGGTCCACGTCATCAGGTCTCCCGTATGGATGCATTGCCATCCATTCCTTTGTGAAAATTACTTTTTTCATATCATTTGAGTTTGTTTTTAGTTTTCGGTAGTGTTGACAACCGAATTAACTGCAAAGATAATGATTTCTATCCAAAAAATACAAGAATTTGTGGATATTTCTTTGTGGGTATGGAAATATTTTGTTTTTTTACAAAAATAAGGCTCGCATCACACAGACGATGTGTGGTGCGAGCCAAATTATTTCTAAAGAACCTGACCGAATTAGTAATTCTGTGCCTCAATCTGGAAGTAGCTCTGTGGGTGGTTGCAGACGGGGCATACTGCAGGAGCCTCCTTGCCCACGCAGATGTGGCCACAGTTGGCACACTGCCAGATGCAATCGCCGTCACGTGAGAACACGAGCTTGTCCTGTACGTTCTTCAGGAGCTTGCGGTAACGCTCTTCGTGGTGCTTCTCGATCTCTGCCACCATCTCAAACTTTGCGGCAATGTCATCGAAGCCCTCCTCGCGAGCCTCCTTAGCCATGCGTGGATACATGTCTGTCCACTCGTCGTTCTCCCCGTTGGCTGCAGCCTCCAAATTGGCGATGGTACCCTTGATGGCACCGCCCTCCAGGTACTTGAACCACATCTTTGCGTGCTCCTTCTCATTGGCGGCAGTCTCTTCGAAGATGTTGGCTATCTGAACATAGCCGTCCTTCTTGGCCTTCGATGC
Source organism: Subdoligranulum sp. APC924/74 (assembly GCA_963600595.1). Classification (GTDB taxonomy): domain Bacteria; phylum Bacteroidota; class Bacteroidia; order Bacteroidales; family Bacteroidaceae; genus Prevotella. The sequence goes on from CAVCCB010000006.1 coordinate 4,207, forward strand.
GAAGTAGGTATACTTGTTGCGAGCCTGTGACTCTCCTGCAAATGCTTCCTGCAGGTTTTTCTCTGTCTTTGTTCCTTTTAATTCTTTCATAATGTACTTGTATTTTGGTTTGGGTTATTAATTCGAGTGCAAATATATTGAAATAATTCCAAACTTGCAAGACTTTACTTCTTTTTTTTGTTTTTTTTCGGTTGTTTTGACCCAATCTATATTAGATGTCTTTTTCTATATAGGTGAAGAGGGTTTTGCCGATAATGAACTTTCTTCCGTGGTAGAGGGGGATGCGCTTCTCCGGTTCCAAGGGGTGGTCGTCTACGAATACTCCCTCTTCCTCTGCCGTGAGGTAGAGCTTGCCGTGTTCGTTGGTGATGGTGGCCTGCACGGCGGCAATGTTGCTGGCGAAGTCCCATGACATCTGCAGACTGCAGCTCACCGATTTGCCTATCGTCACGATGTAGGAGGGCGAGGAGCGCATCCACTTGTAGAGGGCGATGTCCATGGGCTTGATGGCACCCTCTACATGGAGGAAGTAACGCTCCGACTTAGGTGCGGAGGCGGCGAGGCTCACTGCCAGTACCACGGAGTAGAGGAGACAACAGAGGAGCATCAGGGCGCGATTGTCCATCATGCTGTGGAAGAGAAGGTTTGACCATGCGTACATGCTGACGATGCCCACAGCGCAACTGATGGCAATGAATATCTTCTTCAGCTTGATGCGCGTGTTGATGATGGAAAGGTAGGCGATGATGAAGCCGTCTGCTATCCAGGGCAGACAGTCGACGATGACGGTGTTGATCTGCAGGTTGAGAATGATGGAGACGAGACAAGCCGCCAGGAAGATGATGTAGCCGATGAGTCCTGACAAGAGCGCTTTGGCAACGGACCACTTCAGTTTGATTGATCTCGGCAGTCCGTGCAGGCTCATGTAGCTCAGGAAGAAAGTGAGGCTGAGGTTGAGTGCCATTCCGAAAATTGGCATACGGGTGATATGCTTGATATAGAGGTCATAGGCTTCCTGTGCCTGCTCTGTGCCAGCCTTCAGTCCGTGGATGGAGAGCATGAGGTCATAGAGCAACTGGCTCGAAGGGTGCAACATGAAGATGATGTAGAGTATCCAGCATACCAGACCTGCCATGATGCCTCCCATTACCCATGTGGCATAGAAGGGGGCGTTGCGTCTGTCGAGCAGGTTGTTGCTATTATAATAATGTGAGCCTTCCTTGCAGTGTCTGCCAGCTTCGGGACACTTGTATTCGTTCTCGTCCCAGCATTCCTTGTGTACCACGTGCTTGCATTTCACCACAATCTCGTCGCCTTCCTCGAAGGGTGCCTTGCAGTAGTAGCACGATTGGCTCACCTGGATACCGTTGAAGAGCATATTGGGGTTGAGGTAGTGGGTGACGTACCTGTGCTTGAAAATCCTGTAGCTGATATAGGGGATGACGAATTGCAGCAACAGGTAGGCGAAGACGAAGAAGAGAATGGTCAAGAGGATGCCCTGGAGAATGAGCTGGCGGAGGGTGATTCCATTGACGATGACAGGACTGTAAATGCTGCCTATAGCGTATTCTGTCATACCCGAAGTGAGCAGCTTCCTGTCATCGAAGACGTTGATTTTCAGTTTTAGCTTCTCGCCCACGAAAACCTTGTTGTCGGGGTTGACAAAGTCGAGCCGGTAGTCGGCATATTCGATGTCATATTCCTCAAGGATGTCAGCGAGGAGCTTGCTCCAGTTAAAACTGTCGAGGTATATACCGCCCGTATTCTTGGTGAGCTGTTCCATGATGCTCTTTGCCTCGTTGCTGTCGCCAACGTCGGTGCTGTCGTTATGGGCGTCGCCACAGTTGATATACTTCACGGAGCTGTAGCCTTGGTCGCTGGTGATATGGAGCAGTTTCTCCTGAAGGGCGTAGTGCTGTGGGTCGATGGGCTGGTTGCCGTTGTACACATCGCCGTCGGAGAATATGATAAGTCCCTTCTGGTTGTCGGTGAGCAATCGCCAGTTGCTGAGCTCTGTCAGTTTCTCCAGGATGGAACGGTAGAGGTATTTCTTGGATTTGTTCGGCTGGAAGTAATTGTTCATGATATAGTCGGTGAGGGGCAGGGACTCCGTTACACCGTTGTCACGCATGAAGGCTATGAAGAGGTTGCTGGGGGCAAACCACGTCCTCATTTGCTGTATTGCCCGTTTCTCGGCCATGATTTCCTCTTCCGGCAGGGTCAGGTCTGCAAGGATGAGCAGACTCAGGTCGTTGTCGGCGAGTTCCTGTTGGTGGATGTTCTGGACGTGAACCAGCTGGGGCTGCATGTCATCGTCCAGGGGGTCATGGCTGATGTCGCTTTCCTGGGTCTCGATATGTATCCTCGATGAGTCGGTGAGAGAGGTTATGCTGATGTTGGCGGGTACCTTGACATTGACGCTGAATGTCTTGAAGTCTTGTGAGAAACTGGTTTGCACCACCTCCAGGTTGTTGCCCCCATTCTTCTTGTCTTGGGAATCCTGGTCGCCTATGAACGGTGGGTTTTCGCAACCTGTTGTTGCCAGTGCTATGATTGCCACAAGGGCTATGACGAGTATCTTCTTCATAATTTTATGGTTGTTGGGATGATACGGATATGGCTGTTGCTTTGGGAAACGACGGTCAGATGGTGGGGTATTCGTCATCATGCTGCTGACGGAATTTTTCCAGCTTCCTTGCCGCCTCCTTGGCTTGCTTTGCTGCCTGTATCTTGCTTTGCATCATGTTGATGAACATCAGGATGATGGTGACGGCGGCAATGCCAAAGAGATAGTTCTTGATACGGTCGAAGAGGGGCTTGTATTCTGCTGCCTGTATCTTCTCCGACTGGTTCTTCAGTTCCACATAGTTGTTGGTAATCTGGGCCATGCGCTTGCCAAGTTGCGGGTTCTGGGCAGCTGCAGCCTTCGCAGCCTCGTAGTTCTTGTCGATGTCTGCGAATACCAGTTGCTCCTTTACTTTCAGGGATTTCAACTTGGTGGCTAAGGCGGAAATAGCCGAGAGCTCAAGGGCTTGGCGTGACAACTCCTTGTAGACGCCCATCTGAGAGGCGATGAACTTGTCTGCCTTGTTGAAGTTGGCAAGGAGCAGAATGTGGTTCTTTGTGGCGGCAAGGGTGTCCTTTGCCTCCTGGTTGAGTTGCTGGTACTGTGTCACCAACTCAGTCAGCGCGTCATTGTCTGCGATGTTGGCTTGCTTTGCCTGGTAGTATACGTTCCACTTGGTGTTGAGCTGGCTGAGCTTCCTGTTGGCTTCTGAGATTTCTTCAAGATTTTCCACGTTGGTGCCTGCTATCTTGTCCATCTCGCTGATGAATTCCTCCAGATGTTCCCTGATGTGGAGGGTGTCTTCCGCATCGGGCTGAATGGTGTCCATGCTTGTGCTGGGGATGAGGAGCGTTGCACCTGCCCAGATTATGTCTTTGCTGCCGGGGTTGAGCTTGAATATCTCCGTCACGTCGGCGTGGTAGGTCTTGGCGATGCTGTACACCGTCTCGCCCGGCTTTACCGTGTGGTAGACTAACTCTATGCGTTGCGGCTGTGGCTTGTTGGCGTCTGTGCCCTGCTTGTTGCCCTGTGCGGCAGAGAGCAGGGGCAACAGGATGAGGATGGCGACAGCGCCCGGCATTGTGATAGTTTTTCTCATGTGTCTTGTGTGTCTTTATTTGCAGATGGTGTTGTAGTATTTCACTGCCTCGTTGAACACTCTTAGGGCGTTCGCCTGGCTGGCGGTGGCTCCCCTCTGACGGGTGGCGCCCTTCATCATCTTAATGATTTCCTCGCATCGCTTCTGCAGGTCGGACCGCTCGGCACGGTCCTTGCTTACGAGCCATCTGGCGACGGCATCGTCAATGCGCCTTGCCTGGGTGAGGATATAGCCGGCGTTCAGTCCCACCGTAGGAACACCGCTGCCGCTGCCTCCCGTACCTCCTGTGCTTGTGACAACCTGTGTCCTGATGCGGCAGGTCATGTTGCTGATGGAGTCTGCATATTGGTTGTAGGCGTCCCATTGCGCCTGTACGATGGAGCAGGGACTCTTGTCGGTCTTTACGGGGAACTGCCCTGTCAGGAGTTTCTTCATCTCCTTGAAGTTAGCCAGACTCTCCCTGTCGCTGACAATGCCCGAGCCGAACCGGTCGGCGAGATTCTTGTAGCCTGCCTTTATGCTTTCCAGTGCCTTTGCAGCGGCTGTGGAGTCTTTCTCCATTCCGAAGCAAGGGTTGCGCTGTATATATATATGGTAGGTGATGTTCAGGTCTTTGCCCCATACGATGTCATAGCGTTTCTTGAGGGTGGGCTTGCTGACCGCCTCTTGGTCTATCATCATCACGTCGTGCAGGCTCAGGGTTACGGCATCGGCATTGTTGAGGATATTGAAGTCCTGTTGCACGAAGTCATTCACCATCTTGTATTCTGCGGGTACGGGAGCGAGACCGGAGTATTCCACCCATTTCTCGAACACATGCTTGCGGCGGGGCTTGGGGAGGGTCTTCCAGTAATCGTAAGCGAAATGGTATTTCGCCCCTGGTTCTGTGTTCACCACGAAGGGCAACTTCTCCGGTTTCAGCCTTCTCTTCCATTTCACGGCTTGCTTGCAGGGCGTGTCGGTCTGGAACACGAAGAGGTCGCGGTAGGAGATGAGGTAGACGCTCAACGTATTGGCGGACTCGTTGAATACGAATTTTGCCATCAGGTCCATGTCCTTTGAGTCATCCTTCAGGGACAGATGGTCTGTGTAAGGGTTGTTTTGGCTCACGGTGATCTCCTTGGTAGTCTGTGCCTGTGTCAGGAGGGGGCAGCAGAGTGCCAGCGTGAGCAGTAGGGTCTTGATATGTAGCATGAGTATGTGATTACTTTTATCGTTAGTCTGTTGGGGACGTTTCCTGGTCGAAGAAGATCCATTCGTTGGGTTCTCCCAGCTGGATGACCCACTGTGCCACCTTCATGTCCTCCGGGTAGGGAGGTTCGGCAACGGCATGGTAGAGGTCGTAGCGGAGGTAGTGTGCCACCCGCTCCACACCCCATACCAGGTCGGTGTAGGTGTCTGTCATGTTGAGACACACTCTTCCGGCATATTCTCCGAAATACCTGATGTTGGGATGCCAGGGATGGGGAATGTCCTTGCCGTCCGTGTCCTTGGTGAGAAAGTGGAAGGAGGGGGCTCCGTCGATGCAGGGGTAGTTGACGGGCAAATCTATCTGCATCTTGAACTCACGTGCGAAGACGGGACGCTGTCCTTCGATGCCGCAGATGCTCTTCAGATGGTAGGTGATAAGATATCCTGTGGGCAGTCCATGGGCATTCTCGGCGATGACCTCGCAGTCGATGTCTGTCCTTGCCGAGAGATGTTCCTGCATCTTCTCCCATTCGTAGCGGAGCCTGCGGTCACGACCGGATAAAGCCATGTTTCCTCTTTTCACGTTTTAGCCTTTTTGCTTTTTACCTTTCTGTTATCCCGGGAACGGGTCGGGTACAAGGTATACGATGTCTCCGTTGTTTACATTGTAGTCTGCCAGTATCTGGTCGGTATGACCGATGCGTGGGCGCAGGATTCTCACTTCGTGTACGGTGGTGTCCTCCACGCCAAAGAAATAGTCGAGCGGTGCGCCCGTTTGGTCTACAGAGGGGAAATCGAAGATGAGTCTGCCGTCCTGTCCGATGGAATGGCGCAGGTTCTGCATCAGTGTGCCGAGGGGAGCCTCAGGATTGGTGACTTTGAACTTGACCTGCTTGTCCTTATAGATGATGTTCAGATAAAATTCTTCCATAATGATAATTCTTTTTATTCTATGAATGATTGCCGGGATGTCATTGTGTGGATTCCTCTTCTGTTTCCTGGAGTCTGATGTTCACCTGGATGGGGTAGAGGGTGGTACTTCTCACCTCTATCATCTTCTGGATGAACAGTTCTGCCTGTGGAATCTTGTCCGAGAAATGGCGTTTGATGAAGGGGGTCTCGGTGACGATGATGTCTATCCATATCTCGTAGCCGCAGTTGTTCCTTCCCTCCTGCAACTGTGGATGTATGCTGATGCTCTCGATCATGTCTGACGAGATACTGTAACGCGTCATCAGCTCATTGTAGCAGAATGCCTTCATGTCTGCGGTCGTTACGATGCGGTCGTTGGTGGCGAAATAGTAGCGCGCTATGCTGTCTTGCATCTTCTTGTCTGTCATCTCGTTGCAACCCGGTACCGGGGGCGCCAGCAGGTAGGTGTCGCCTGCCTCCAGTCCTGTGGGCAGGGTGAAGGTACTGCTTTCGTTGAGCATGGGGTTGACGAAGGCTCCGTTGGTCATCAGGTAGTTCACCTGTATGCTGATGTCTCTGTTGGCGGCAATTTCCTCCTGACGGAGCATCAGATAGGTGCCTGTGATGTTGCTGTCGGGATCCTCTTGGCAGGCTCTCTGCAATTTCTGCAGGCCGTCCCTGAGTTGCTTGACAACTGGTTCGGTGCGGCGTTCCGTAATCTGCTGGAAGGCGTAGTAGTCGGTGTCAAACTTCTGGATGAGACTGTTGAGCAGCTTCAGCAGACTGCCGCGGTTGAAACGGTCGGCTGCCACGGTGCGCACGTCAACGGTTGTCTCACTGTAGAGTTGGCTCTCGGCGGGGCGGGTGAGGTGCATGAACTGCTCGGTTTCCTGCTCTTTCTCGATATTGTAGCCAGTGACGCGCACGATGGGGGTAATGGCAGAGAGGTCTGTGGAGCGGGGCACTGCGTTGATGAGTAAGATGGGGTTGAGGGCAATGTACGACTTGTCGAACACAAAGTCGTCAGTGATGCCCGTGAACTCGAGTACGAGGTCTATCTGTTCTGTCTCGTAGTTGATGAAGGTGTCGGGCTTGTGCTTCTTGATGCAGAATATGCGCACGTCCTGTTTGGCGAACAGGTCAAACCAAATGTTGGGGGCACTGAATGTGGGCGCCTGCTTGTAGAGGATGGTGTCCAGACCGAAACTCTTGTTTAGTGGCAGGTCGGCATAGTCCCATGGATAGGTCAGTGGCACGGGCTTGTTGTTGATGGTGGCCTTGAGTCCCTTGAATTTGGGGGTGGTGATGGCGAAGGAGAAGCCCGACAGATCGGTGACGGGTGTCTTGAAGTCCATGCTCACCTTCCATCTCCTCGCGTCGAGACGGGTGATGTAACTGATCTCTGCACCGAGTACACGCGTCTCCAGGAGTGGGATGAACTGGAAAGTGGAACCCTGCAGGGTGAATGCCATGCGGTCGTTGACTGTGACGGACGGGACGCCCTCTTGCAGGTTGGTGGAGATGACTGCTGTGGCAGGGATGGCATTGCCCATGTTGTAGGGCACGAGCACCTTGGAGTATTCGTCAATCACCTCCTGCTTGAACCGCTCGATGTCGGAGTCGATGTTGTTCAGCTGATAGGCGAGGGCGGTCAGCATCAGGCTGAATACCGGGTCGCTCTCGATGCCTTCCAATGCATCGTTCTGGTTGCTCTGTTTCCAGATGGCGATGGCTTCTTTGATCAGCTCCTCCGCTTGTTGTCGTATTTCAAATATCGTTTGTTTCATCAGTTCCAAATCTTGATGGTGGTATTGTATTGGTATTCTTTCTCGATGGAAGGAATAAATCCGTTCACGGTCACGTAGATGTTCTTCGTCTCGCGGATGTAGGTCATGCTGACGGAGAGGTTGGTAAGCCGTTTCTCGTATTTCTGGATGGCGACCTTCAACTCGGCGGCGAAGGTGTTGAGGTTCTTCGAGGTGCCGGAGATTTTCTTCACATAGAGGTCATCGGGGTCGTTGTTGTCGTGTGCTACGTCCTCGGAGTCATAGACCACGCCTTCGTGTTCGTTGAAGATCTCGAATCGCAGGTTGTTGAAGATGAAGCCGAATTCCGGGTCGGCGATGCTGCTCTCGCAGGGGGTGTTGAGCAGCAGGGTGAGGAAGGAATTGATGGCTTCCTCTATCTTCTCGTCTCTTCCCAGTCCTTTGTCCTTGATATATAGGGGTAAGCTGATATACATGTGGCTTTAGATTTGTGGTATGAACTCTTTCTCTTCTTCCTCTTCCTCCTCCACGGGCACGTAGAGGGCATTGAAGAGTGCATCGTAGAGTGCCTTGTAGAGCTTGTCGTAGAGGAGTGGGTTGAGCTCTTCCAGAAGGTCGTCCTTGAGTTCCTGGCGCAGTACACCGTTGATGTAGTTGGTGAGGAATTCCTTGAGCTGCTCCTGTACGTCGGGTATGATTTCCTCCATGATGGCTTTTCTCAGCTGCTCCAATAGTTCGGGGTAGACACGGGCGTACACCTCTGCCTTGATTTCTTCCTTCAGCTTCTCGTAGTCGATACTGTGGTCTTCCAGCACCACACCGTCGAGTACGGTCTTGGCTCCGTTCAGGTATTCTTCGAACCAGCTGAGCCACTCCTCCACGTCGAACCTTGAACACTGCGGCACCTCGGGGGCGTTCTCCGTGTTGGGACGCATGATGTGGTAGTCCACGGCATTTGCCATCTCCTGTACGAACTGCATGAAGTCGTGGGTGGAAGCCTGCCGGTCGTAGCTCTTTAGTATGAAGAGATATCTGAGCAGGCTGCGTTTCCCCTCGCCTTCCTCCAGGTTGGCGTGGTCGGTGAGCAGCCCCATCTTCTCTGCGATTGACTCGATGTAGTTCTCGAAGCGTGGGGCGGTCTTGAGGAGCAGGGTGGGGGGGATGAAGGAACCGCTGATGGCGAACATTCCGTCCTTCACGTCGAATTTCATCACCGGGATGCAGTCGAGATTCTCCATCTCGTCCATGGTGTGCAGCTCGTAGACGTATTGTGGACGCACGAAGGTCACCTCTTCCTTGTCGAACTGTACCTCTTCGTTGCCAAAGCTCACGGTGAGGTAGTATTTGTCGCCATAGAGGTAGGGTATCTTGATGGCAACATTCTCGTCTGCATCCAGGATTCTTCCGGAGGGTAGGATTGCCCTACATCTGAAATGATTGATTTCCAACACGTTCTTGACGAATGTTCCTTGGCAGTCGAAATCTGTGTCGGGGAGCAGACCGGAACGGTTGTTGTTGGCAATCATGCTCATTACCCTTTGCTTGAAGTCGAGGTTGTCGGTCAACTCCCTGAAGGTCTGGGCGGAAATCTCCATTCCTGGCTGCCAGTCTATCCTTGCGTTGATATCTGTCATGTCTGTATCTGTTAAAATTCGGTATTATAGTTGAGGGTCAGATTTGCTTCCAGGTCGCATGGCTGTCCATGCTGCTTGACCCTCAAGTTGCATTTCGTGTCAAATGGGATGAACCAGTCGCAGAGGAACTGTTCCAGTGCCTTTATGTTGCCCTGCAGCTCCTTGTATTCCTTGTTGGTGAGGTTGTCCACCAGCAGGTCGAATTTTAGCCAGGGCAACCAGTAGCGTGTGTTGTCCTTCTCGCTGTATCTGCCTGTCGTCATCTCCACCTTGCAGCCAATGACACTCTGCAGCAAGTCCTTGATGAATCCGAAACTTGCCCTGAGCTTGCTGATGTAGGGCAGTATCACGGAGATTGCCTTGATGTAGGGATTCTGCTCCCGGGAGCGGTCGAAGTGGAAATATTTCAGAAGCAGGTAGTCTACCTTGGCGTTGAGAAGTTCTGATACACGGGTCTCGACGTCCAGCCTTCTCCTGAAGGTGAAACTGTCGAAGGGGATGAATGCTTCCTGCAGGATGCGGTGACGTCTTGCCAGTGCCTCGTACCTGTCCTCGAAATCTCCGGTCTTCAGTTCGTTGTCGAGGGTGATGAGGCCTTGTGGGAGGAGTTTCAGGAAACCGTCTCGCGAAAGGTTCACCTGACTCTCTTCTGGGTTGGCATAGAGTACGTCGGGACTGTAGTTGCGGAAGAAGGAGCCCTTTGCCTTGACAATCCATTTGTCTTTCATGTCCGGGTACAGGAGGTTCAGCAACATCTCCGCACTGGCTTCTGTTGTTTGGACTGGATTTTTCATTATGGTTCGTTGTGGTGTGCTTTTTATACGAATAGTTCTTCCTTCATCGCTACATACATCTCTCTGTCCGGGGAGGTGACGATGAAGAGGTCGTTCGCCGGGATTCCTGTCTCTGCAAGGGTGAGGCGGGGATAGGGGAAGGCGGTGTCGATGGTGTGTATCTCATGCTGGTAGAACTGGTTGGTGGAGAGGTAGCGCAGTCGCTCGTCTTGTTCCATGAAGTCGGCTACGAGGTAACTGGGGTGCATTACCATGATGTCTTCATCCGTGCTGCGGTCGGTGATGCGGTCCACGAAACTGTAGTCGCGCAGCAGGATTTTGGGGTCTTTCATGTGTAGGGTGTCAGAGAGGATGGCGAGTGCCTCCTCTACTGTCATCATTGTGGTGAGCGTTGTTTGGACAGCGGGTGCCCAGCGTTCGTGTACGGGACAGTCTTCGTCGTAGGCTTGGAATTGTACCAGCTTCGACGTGAGATGCTGTCCCTCGTAATAGAACATCTTGCCGCAGAGGGAGGTCATCATGCCCTGTGCGGTCTCTTCCTGGTGGATGAGTTTCATTGCCTCTTGCACTTCCATGGCGCCGATAATGGAGGCGATGACGGGGGTGGTGGGCACTCTGCCGGCTTCCTCGTTCTTGTGGATGATGGTGGTACATGGCATTCTGCGCGCCAGTTCCTTGAGTCCCTCGGGACCGAGGTTGCAGGCATAGCAGTTTTTGCCGGGGGCGAAGACCCTTACCGTGCCTTCGAGACTGTCGATGCCGCCGTCTACCCAGGGAATGCCTGCCCTCATACAGAGACGGTTGAGACAGTAGCGGGCGTAGCGGTTGTCCACGCAACAGATTGCCACGTCCATCTTCTGGATGAGGCCCAGCCCCACTTGGTGGGCGATATCGCCCTTGATGGTGAGGATGCTTGCCCGGGGGTTAATCTGTCGCAGGTGCTCCGCCACGGCATCCACCTTATATTTATGTGCCTGTGCATCCTCGTGGGAGAAAAAGACGGAACGTGTCAGGTTGCTGGCTTCCACGGTGTCGAAGTCTACGGCAACGATGTGCTCCACTCCGAACAGTACGAGGTTCTTCAACACCTCGTTGCCCAAGGCTCCGCAGCCAACGACCATGACACGCGCCTTCTCTACCTTGGTTTGCTTGAACCAAGACAGTTGGGGGTAAATGTCCTCGCCCCATGTGCCCGTCAATGTCCCCGATTCTTGTTTCATTTCTTAGGCATCTTTGGAGCCTTCGGCATTTCCATCTTCGATATATCCGGCTTCGGTACATCGGGCTTCGGTACATCCGGTTTCGGCATTTCCATCTTTGGCATTTCCATTTTTGGTGCCTCTACCTTAGGAGCCTTTGGCATTTCCGGCATTTTGGGAGCCTTTGGCATTTCCTGCTTTTTTTTGCCTATTATGGGGATTGCAGGCTCCGGTATCAAAAGATCTGCAGCCACTTCGCCCATCTTTAAGCTATGTCCTGCCTTCTTGTTGGTGGCAGCCTCATGCTCTTGCTTGTTCTTGTTTTTCTCTTCCTTTTGCTCCATGTAGCGCTTGTAGGCATCCTCGATTTCCTTCTCCTTGTTCTTGCGGTAGTTGTCGGCAAGGTCGAAGTGTTCTTTCTTCAGGTCTTCCAGTGCCTTCTTGCATTCGTCGATTTCCTCAGCTTTGCCACCCATCAGTTGGATGAGTGCCTTCTGGGTATAAGTCTCGTAGATGGCAGTGAGCTCAGCTGTGGTTTCGTCATAGAGCAGCTTCACGCCCTCCATGAGGGCATCGCGCCTGTTCTTGTCCACCTCGGGCATGGTGAGGAGAATGCTCTTGTCTTCCTCTTCCTCATTGTCGGAGGATGAGCTGCCGTTGTTGTTCTCCTCCTTAATGACCTCTTGCTTGAACTCGGGATGTACGGTAGCGATTGCCTTGCTGATGGGGACTAACAGATCCGGGCTCTTGGGATATACTTGCAACTGGTCTTCGCGTGGGCTTGCCACGTCTGCCACTTGCTCTATGTCTAAATTGTGACCGTCATATTCCACGGTTACAATAAGCAGGGAAGCTGCCTCTGCCTTGACACAAAGGTTGAGGTATCTGTAGTTGAGGAGGGCTACGTGCCCGCTCATCTTACTGCTGGCTTCGCCTAACGTTAGTGCTATACTCTTTCTCATATTGTTTTCCTTTCTTGTTTATTTCAAGTAAATCATTAAGTTGTTCATCTCGTTGCCATGGATGGTGATGAGCTTCGTCACCTCCTTGCATCCGCTCTTCTTGAGCTTTACTTCATAGGTGTGGTCGGCTGGCAGGTTGCGGATGATGGACGGGGTCTTGCCCGATGCGATTCCGTTGATGAGGATGTCTGCATCCACCACGTTGCTCTGCACGTTCAGCATGCCGTATGCCGACTGTGGCGTGGAGAGGTTGACGGTTTGCTCGAACGAGGATTCCACCCATAGGTATTGGGTTGCCGACTCCAGTCCGTCTTTCTCGGTACTGATGGCATAGAAGCCTTTCTTCAATGTACCGTCCCATTTTCCTTCGCCCATCTTCTCGTGGTTCACCCATATCGTGGTCACACTGTCGGGGGCGATGATGTGGACGGTTGCCTGTATGCTGTCGTCTGTGAGGTAGGGACGTTCTGTAGGCGGAAGCTCCACCAGCTGCGATGCCGTCATGTTGCGGGGGATGGAGGTGGGGTTGAGCTGTTGCTCCGTGATGCTCACCACCTTCTTCTCTGTCGGCTTCAGGGTTACCCAGTCATTATAGTAGCAGAGACTTTTCCTGACGAGGGTGAGACGGTATCTGCCGGCAATGAGTCGGTTGGAGACGGTGTTGGTGTTGCCGATGGAGTCGCCGTCGAGCAGGATGGTGCAACCTTCCAGGGGGGTCCTTACGGTGAGGTAGGAGTAGACGGGCTCCAGAACCACCTGTTGGTTCACCCTCTCGCTGTCGTTCAGACAGATGCTTCCTTCCCATGACTCGTAGAAGGGTGCCTCCATTTTGCAGTTGTGCTTGCCCAGAGGTAGCAGGAGCTGCAACTTACCGTTCCTCACCGCGTGCATGGTACTGTCTACATGCAGGATGGCGTTTTCAGGATCCACATAAAACACAGCCCACTGCTTGTCCACATGATAGGCTTTCTTCGGATTGTCGGTAATCAGGTCGGCACTGTAGTGCTTTTTCTTCTTCAAGACCTTGTACTTCTCCGGCACCTTCCATACGATTGTGCCGTATTCCTTGTGCTCTATTTGGAGGAAGCTTGTCTTGTGGGGCACAGTCAGTGTAACCTTTCCGTCTTCTGCCTTGGCGCTGACCTCGGTCTTGCCGTCTGCCTTGAAGGTGAAGCCCTTCTCGCTGGTCTGCAGGTCGAGAAGAGCCTGTGCCTTGTCGGTGGTAAACTTCTTCGGCTGCCAGAATTTTTTCTTCATCCGGCTGAAGTTGTCCACTTTCATCTTCTGTGCCGCTACAGGGCAGACACAGAAGATGATGGTCAGCGTGAGTATGCACCAAAGCCTACGCGCCATTTCTTTTTCTTTATAATTTACAAATTAACAATTAAATACTTATTTACTCTCGATGTCGGTGGTATGGCCAGGATCCTTGATGGTGATGCTGCCACCCCAGGAACACATGCATTGTCCGTTGTCCAACAGGGCGGGAATAAACTTTATCAACTCTTTCCCACAGGGAGCCCAAGGGGTAACCGTCACCGGTATGCAGGGCATGGGGGTCAGCACGCCGCAAGCGGCGGAAGTGGCTGATGCCACCGTGGGATTTGCCAACGACCTGCACATCCCGAAGGGCAGTATGTTCACCATGGGCACAAAGTCCATGATGGTCGCCTTGGGCTTCTTTTGTATCAGGGGGCGTAAGAAGTCTGTGATGACCAGCTTTGACGGCGTCGTGCCGAAAGAGCATTGCATCGAGGCTCCCATGCAAACATATTTAGTCATAGTCTTTATTTAGCCGTTTGAGGTGTTTCATCCATACCGGAATTCTTAAGGGAAGGCTTGTATTCCTCTGTTTCTCTCTCCTTCTCTTTTTGCTTTCCGAGCTCCTCCATTTGTTCTTTGTACTGCTGCCTCAGTTTTTCTGCTTTTTCATTCTCTTTTTTAATCTCTTCCTGTTCTTTCCTCCATTTTTCCGCTTCCTTGTCAATTTCGTCTGCTTGCATTTTCTTGATGGCATCATACTCTTTATCCCAATCTGCGAATCCTTTCCTGGCTGGATTGGGGGTATCTCCAGTGTCTATCGGCTGCGGGCCTTCTGTCATGTTAGGAGTTCGCAAATGTCTCTTTACTTCCAATTGCGTAACTGCGGCTTTTTCTGCTGTCATCAAGTTCTTGAAGGACGACCTGCTGTGAGCGATCAGCTTGCCAATTATCTCGTTCTGCTCGGATTTCAAGTAAGATTTCCCGCTTTCCATTTGCAGCATGGCTTTGTCATTGTCTTGCTTGATTTCCGTTTTCTTTGCACCATTGACGGAGATATTGCCGGCTCCCAGTATGAGGGACGATTTGTCTGCGTCCTTCCCGCTGGTGGGATATCCTCCAGCCACCGTGTGGGCAATCATATTGATACGTCCCTCGTTTGATGGACCTATGATGGTTCCTTTGTCAGGATTGATGTCGTTTGTTTCCAATTTAATCAACTTGCTGTTGACACGGACCTTTCCTGTTGCTTTGCCTTTTTCGTCGTTGGTCTGCATGGTGACATTCTCGGTAAGCATTTTGATACAGCTTCCTTTTGTCAAAGACTTTACCGTAATTGCAGCATTCTCATCTTTCCTCTCATAGTCAATGGCCTTCATCTCTATTTCCTTTGAGCATAAATTGATGCTGCCCTCTGCCGGTATATCCAAGGCTCCAGGATTGGCCCCTTTCTTCGTGTTGCTGGTGTTCAGCTTGATTTTTTGGGTATTGACATTAAACAGGCTTCCGTCGATGATGCCTCCTTCGTCATCCAAGGCTTTAAAGTTGGTGAACTTCGAAATCACACTGACTCCTGAACCTTGGTAAGTGCACATTTTCTGGTCTGCATCTATTGCACGGATAGATGTGCTGCCTGATTTGATTTCTATGGAAGATGGCGTATAGCCTCTGTTCATGTCTTGCTCAATCCTCTTCTTTTGCTCGTTCAGTTTTTTTATCTCATATTCGATGGCTGCAAGTTTGGATACTGTGTCCTGGAAGACAACAAGATCCTTGCCGAGGGCATCACGCTTTGTCCTACAGACTCTTTGGAAATCAGCGCAATCTCTTACATACTTGTTCTGCTTTTTCTTATCCATGGCTGCATCATAGGCCTGGAGATTTGCCTTTAATTTGTCCATGGATGGCAAAACCGTTCGCTCCAACCTTTCCTTTGCCTCGTTCCTTTGTCTGATTTGGTCGTCTATGACATCTTTACGGCGTGTCATCGGAGGCTGTGCCGCCATGGTGATTTTCTCGTCTGCCAGTATTTTGATAGAACCTCGGTTGTTCATGGCCAATACATTTTCAGCCAATGTTCCCTCACTCTTCTCACTTAGCAGAGTGATGCTCTCAGAGTGTACGGAGAAAGAAGAGATACCGGCGACCCTCGACTCGTTGCCGTCTAAGCCGGGCCTTACACAGTAATGCTCTATACTGGGTGACTTGTTTACAATCTCCCTCTTGCTTTCGTTATGCAGCATGCCTGTACGCACGGTGACCTTTGTGCATTCGTCAGGTGAGTCCATCAGCGTGCCGTCTGGGTAGACATTGCCTATGATGATTTCCGGGGCGGAGATGATGATGCGCTTGTCGTCCCTGAGGTATAGCCCGTCACAGTATTGCTCGATGAATTCTTTTTTCATCTTTTGTATTTCGTCCTTGCACTTCAGCATTTCTGTCAGGTCTTTATGTATGCTCTCCTTGTACTCTTGCAGAGTATGGAGCCAGTCGTTATATTTTGCCATAGTCGTATCCTTTAAAATGTTAATAATCCAGTGTGAAAAACTCTTTTAAATCTTCTTGATGTTTTTGAGTGCTTCCTTGAGAGGATTGACTGCCTGCTTGGAAATGTAGTCTCCCTTGATGGTCCGGGTGTTTCCGTCTGTGTCGGAGATAAGTATCTCGCCTCCCTCCATCTCGGGATGGTAGATGTGGTCTTCTTCCCAACCTTTGTAGAAGTCTCCAAAATTGTTCTCCAACAACCATTTTAGACTCATTTTTATTATATTCTTCTCCTCCTCTTCATAGAACTTGACGCAGTCGAGGTAATCTTCCCAAGTGCTGGAGTCCTCGCATACAGACTTGTCCAGCGGGGACATATTCCTGGTATGGTCTGAGGATATAGCGTTCCAGAACCCACTCTCGTTCTTGATGGTAATGTATTTCTTCTCCTTCAGTTTTTGGAGAACATCATACAGGATTTTCCTCTTTGTGATAGTCATGTCCTGATCTTTCTGCATCTCCGAAATGAGGGTGTCGAACACACTCGAGAGCGTGTCTTTAATGTCCTTTGCATATTCTTCTTCATTGGTTACGTCGATGATGTAATTCAAGTCGGAGAATGTAAGACATCCGTCTAATGCCTTGTCCTTGTTGATATTCGAAATCTGGGTTCTCTTTGCAGTGTAGAACAATTCCTTTGCGGCTTCTCTTGTCGCCTTTCCAGTCACCACGATATTGTTACCATTACGGTTTTCTGGATATTTAAGTGTTGCGAGTTTCTCGTATGCTTTCTTGCATTTTGTATCCTTGTCTTTTGCCATTTTGATGATAGAAGCCGCAGAGGAGATTTCTTTTATCAACTGTTTTTCCAATGCTTCACCAGAAAGTTTTAATGTTTTACCGTTAATTTGGCAAAAAACATTTGCCATCTTGCAGCCTATATTCACTTGTTCGGCCAAATCGTATTTGCAATTGATATACTTAGCCTTGCAAATTTCCAGATGCTTGCTCTCTTCCTCGTAGAATTTGTTCCAGGAATCCATCAATGTCATCGCAGATGCCAACGTGTCCTTGATCTTGAACTCTGTGACCATCTTGTCGATGACCTCCTTCTGGGTCTTGCTGTTCTTCTTGTAGGCAGCGTGCGGCAATTTAGTCTCGCCCTTGCCAGCTTCCAAGCGCATGAAACGGTATGACTTGATGAGCATCGTGCCGCCGACGGGCTTCATGAATGCCTCCAACACGGTCCTGAGCAGAGTCAAGTCTATCAGCTTTGTCATTTTTTTTGCCTCTTTGACAGTACCACTGACAAGCTTGCCCGTCACCGACCTGATAGGGCTCTCGCCGAAATATCCCTTCATCTTGGACACGTTTTCTCCTGATGTCATTGTCAGGGTGTTGCCTGCGACGATTTCCACGTTCTTTCCCTCTATCTTCACGTTTCCGTTGGGGGCACTGATTGTGATACCGGTCAATGCATCTATCTCTACGTCGCCCATGGAGGAGGAGATGTATACACAGCGCTTCTCCGTCGACATAGTGAAGTTGAAGAATCCGTATGCGTCACCCATGGTAATGCCGCCGCTTAGCTTGCGTCCTGCGGTGCTGGCGTAGGTGATGAAGTCATTCTTCAGCGGGATATACTTCAGCCACGCACCGATGGCGGGGGAGAAACTTGTGGCCATGTTGACAAAGCTGCTGTTGGAGGGAGTCACGAACTTGAGGTACTGACCGTTCACCGACTTGATGATGAAGTCGTTTTTGAAGAATCCGGCGTGACCGTCGTTGTACAAACCGTGTGCAACTGCCGAGTTCATGTAGGCAGTCAGGTTCTCGCCGATCTCTACCTTGCGTGACTCGGTAGCCATCGCTCCCAACATGAAGGGACGTTCCATCTCTCCTTGCTCGTAGTCAACCATGATCTCGTCGCCCACCTGCGGCAGAAACTTGATGCCTGAATCCTTGGAGGCGAAAGACTGTGTCACTCGGATCCAAGGGGAAGATGGGACATCCTTGGTCTCTGGCTGCCAAGGGTAGCGGATCTGTACTCTACCCAGGTCGCGGGGGTCTTTGTTGTTGCTGACGATGGCAACCTGCGGTTCAGTCCTTCCCACCTTAAAGGTCTCCTTCGGCGGGTAGTAGACGCCCTGTACGGCGGGCACGGCGTCAATCTCCAGGGTGGTATATTGACCGGCATTCTCCACGGTTGTGTTCTGTTTGCAGGTAGCGGAGATCTTAACGATGACATACTCTTTGCCCAACACCTTGATCACGTCTCCCAACAACAGGGGCTGGTAGTAGGTGCCGAAGTTGATATGTATGGCATCCCCCGTTACGGATTCCTCCAGCTTCTGCATGGCAATGTAGAAATTCTGCTTGAAGTGGTCCAGTGCGTTATAGTTGCTGAATACGCTCACCACCGTTTTCTTGTCAACGACAGTGGTGTGCTCCTTGTTCCCCCTGTAGGGGTCGATGTAATCCTTTGTCCACTGGTACTCTATGTCTCCGTTCTTGCCGGCTGCACTAATCACGTTCTTCGTAATGTTGAGTATGATGGAAGCGACAATCTCCGTGGCATCGCTCTTCTGCAGCCATTCGTTCATTTTGTAGAGATAGAGGCTTGGGTCCTTGAAGTCATAATAGTAAGAGAGTGCCTCCATGAAGCTGCTCTCGCCTTCCACCAGCAAGGCAAGGTTTTCGTCCTTGGGGCCGGTATACGATCTTGTCTCCATGTCGGTTTGCAGTTTCTTTTGTCCGGCTTCCGACAAGAGATAGTTGGTGTCGTAGTAGTCCACATCTTCTTTTTTTCTGTATTCATTGAAGGTCAGACTGGCGAACTGCTTTACTTCGACAGCTGCGGATGGCTTGAAGCCGAGCTGCCATACGCCATTCTCATAGAACATGAACTCGCCGCAGCGGTTGGCTGACCTTGCGAGGAAATTGAGTGGATGCTCTTCGAATTGCACAAGGTAGGGCTGGATGAATTCGGTCTTGCTGCCGTCTGCTTCGTTCTTGATGAAGATATGCTGCAGATTCTCTATGCTGACGTTCGGGAGCAGGTCGGAATACTTGGCGGCTATCTTCTTGAAGATTTCGGAAGCAAACTTCTTTGCTACATAGCATTTGTTGTACTTACGGAGAGTAAGCACCTTGTCAGGACTGTAGATGTGGAGCGTCAAGTAGAGGGAAGTGCCCTTCTCCGAAGGCTTGTACTCGGGAACACATTCAAAGATGACGTAGTCCTTGGCAATGTCCTTCTGCCCGTCGTTGAGGCTCGCTTTTTTGTTCAACAGACTCTTGTAGCTGATCTTGTCCATGGTGGAGATGTCTCCTGCCAGTTCTATCTGGAGCACAGCCTCGATGTGGGCTGGCATGTACATTTCTTTCTGTATGTTGAGTGAAATGAGCGTAGTTTTACCCAACCCGGTGACTGGCTTCTGCTTTTGGAAGGCAAGTCCGGCCTTGCCGTTGCCCAAGCCGAGGGTAAGTGTGTATGTAGCTGCCATAATTTGGTCCTCCTGTATTTTTTTATGCGATGATGGATAATTTCTTGTTGGAATTCTTGCCTACATAGGTGATGCTGGAGAGCAGTATCTTTACGTTGAACAGTATCTGTTCGCTCTCGCCGTCCTCGTTACTGGCGCTGTTGAATTCCTCCTCAATGTTGATGATGTGTCCCGCCACAATCATGGCGTCCTCGTAGTCCGACAGTTTCTTCTGCTCGTCGAAGACGGCGTTGAAGACGAAGGTGTAGGTATTGGGGTTGTTGCTCTTCAAGTTATCGTAATAACTCTGAAGGCTGTTCACGGTTCTGATGGTGCAGCTGAGTATCACAGACACCGTAGAACCGTAGGGCACGCCTTCCTCGTTTCTGCAGCGCTGGCACTTGTAGTCGAAATGCTGCACCGTCAGACATTTTTCCTGTGCTACCCTCTTCATCTCCGTAAAATCCTCGGGGATGAGAATCGCCTTGATGTTGTTAGAAAGTCTTGCCATAGTGTCTGTTTCTTTAAAGGGTTGTTGATAATGTTAATGGTTGAACTTGACGTCTTCGACCGTTATGCGGTCTGCGATAATCTCCAGGATGAGCAGTCGCCTGCGTTGCTTCCCGATGTCGTAGTTCTCTGAGATGGAGAAACACTCCGCATCCTCGAAGAAGATTTCCTTGGTGGCCTGCGCACCGTTGTTGGAGACTGTGGTGAGGTCGAACGTTATCTTGCCCGAGTGGCTCGTCTGGTCGATGTACCATTCGTAGAGGTTCAGGTCTTCCTTTCCCGGAGCCACGATGGTCAGTTCCATTTTGTCACATATCGCATTGGCGTCTGGGAGATAGAAGTTGTGATGCCTCTTGAAGTGGCATTTGCACTCCACCACGTCATAGGTCATGGAATAACGACCTATCTGGTTGTTCCCGAGTTGTAAAGTTGCTGATAGTGCCATAGTCTTTCATTTTTTAGGATAGGCTGGACGAGAGCCTTTCGTCCAGCCTATATGTTGGTTTAGTCTTATTTCCACGGATTGGTGAATGACACTGGGCCGTTCTTCAATTCCTGGCAGACGATCTCCATTTCCTCGAAGTGGTCCTGGCCGTCTTCCCATTTCTCCTTGTAGTGTACGCAGTAGCAGCCTTTTCCTTCCAGTTCCTTCATCGTGGAACCGTCGATGGTGTTGTAGAAGGTCACCTTCAGGTCGCGTGGGTCGTTGGGAGCGAGCATCCACTGGAGCAACTGGTTGTTACCGTCATTCATTGCCTTTACCCGGATTGTGATCCTGCCACCGCGGGGGATGCCAGAGATCTGTCCTTCTCTATCTGTCGTCTGGTCAAACTTGTAGTTGACCAACATTACTTCACGTGTCTCGAAATCTTTTACTGACAACGTTACGGGGGTTGTATTCTCTGCCATAGTCGTATTCTTTAGAAAGTTAAACAATTAAGTTTGCGTGAGTGGGAGTGGGGCTTTTTATGCCCACTCGTTCTCGAACTTCAGCGAGCCGAACTCAATGTCCTTGCAGGTGATGACGATCTCCTCGTAGTGGCCTTGCTTGTCTTCCCATTTCTCTTCGAAGTTGACGCAATAGCCGTTGGTAAACTTGATGGTCTTCATTACCTTGCCAGTCTTGGTCTCATTGAAGGTAATGGTGCCGTTCTTTGGCAAGTTGCGCTCTGTCATCCATGCCAGCAAATCGGGTGTGCCATCGTTGTGGGCTTTTACCCGGACGGTGATCTTGCCTCCGCGGGGGATGCCTGACATCTGTCCTTCTACATCGGTTGCCTGGTCGAAATCGTAAGTTACCATCAGTACTTCACGCTCCTTGTAACCGTCTATCTCTAATTTAACAGGAGTCTTTGCCATAGTCGTAAGTTTTTAAATGTTAATGTTATGAGTTGTTATCTCGTTGGCTCGAACGTCCCTGGGATGTCTTGCCGGTATTGGTCTGTTTCTTGTTTCTTTTTCTTATTGCAAATATAGTTGTTTAACCCATTGCCTCCAAGGAAAAAGATGATTATTTTACCAAAAAAACAAATTTAAAACTACTTTTAAAAGGGGAGTTTTCTAAAGCGTTTTTACACCTTATTATATAAAGAAAACTCAAACCGATAGAAAACTTTTCCCCTTTTAATAGTTTGCTAAATGCAGTTTACTGTGCGTCTTTGTTGTGCTTGTCTGCACTCACCTTGATGATGAAGTTCTTTGCAGAATAGAACGGAGTCAGACTGATGTCACAGGTGATGCGCTTGGTGTCTGGATCCTGGGTCGGCTCCTTGATGTCGTAGTTCTGGAACAGGTTGCCATAACCCTTGTAGTCGTTCAGGAACGCCTGGATCTTTGACTTCAGGTTCTTGGGTGAGTTGTATGGATCCCAGTTTTCCAAAGCTACCTCGTGTACATAGTTCATCAGCACTTTCTTCACCCAGTCGAACACGCGTACGATAGGATATTCCTTCATGGCGGTGTTGTCACCGTTGTAAAGGGTGGTGTTGTTGAATGCCATCACGCGGCCCTCTGAGTATACCATTGGAATGACCTGGTTGTCCATCAGGGCTGCAATCTCCGACTTCAGCAAGTCGAGGTGTACGCCCTTCACACCGTCGAGTGTACCGTACTTCTTGCCACCGGCACCCTGTGCCATGTTGGCGCTCTCGTCGTAGAGCTTGCCTGCCAGGGCTGCGGAACCGGGGATGAAGAACGCCATGTTCTCCTTCTCGTCCTCAGACATCTTCTCTGACTCACGGCCCACAATCCAGTTGGCGGTCATGATGACGTTCTGCAACTCGATGTCGCTGTCGCGATAGCTCTCGGTGTTGTTGTACAAGTCGTCGAATGAATACTCGTCTGCATGGTCGGAGAGCATCATCACCTTATACTTGAATGCCATCTTTGCCCACTGCAACAGGGTTGGCTTGTCCTCGAACACGCTGCCGGGAATTACCATCAGACTGTAGCAGTCCTTGAGACTCAGACGGTCGAAGCCGTTTCTCAGGAGGTTCTCCACCTCACCGGCGAAGCCTGAGTCGGGATCTGCGATGTCATCCTTGTACACGTTGATGAGGCGCAGGTTCTTCACCTTGTCGGTGTTGGCTGTCTTGAAGAAAGAGTCCAGTGAGCGGTAGGTGCACTCCAGGTTCTTGGTGGCGTAGAGGGCGTCGGTGATGCCCTGCTCCAGGATTTTTGTGTATTTCTCTTCCTTTGCCTTGCAGGCGTCTGCAAATTCAGTGGCGCTGCCGTGGTCCTCGTCGAGGAGCTCCAGCCAGCCCTTGATGTCCTTGATGAGACCCTCGCGCTTCTCCTTGAAACGCTTGTCGCTCAGGAACACTGCCTTCACAGCCTTGCGGGCGGGGTTCAGGTTCTCTGCGTCGGGCATGAAGCCGCGGACGGCGTTGAAGCCGCCGAAGTCTTTCAGAAGTTCGGTGAGGTCCTTATGTTCCTTGGGAGCCTGTACGCTCTCTGCGCCAGTCTGTTGCTCTACGGCAACGCTCTTTTTCATTTCTGTTTCTGCCATATCTTTTATTTTCCTTTACTTTTTTAGTTGTTAGCCTCCAATTCGTCCAGCATTGCCTTGAGCATTTCCTTCAGCTCTGCGCGAGAGGATGAGTCCTTGAGGATGTCGCGCAACTTGCGGTTCTGCTCGATATTCTTGCGGATCTTGGCGCTCACGTCGATGTTCTGCTTCACACCGGAGAGGAAGGTGCTGTTGCTGACCAGACGGCCCTTGCCGCCCTGTGCCTCGAAGTCGCGCAGTTCATTGAAGTGCAGCTTCTCGTTCACGCAGCCGCCGTCCTCGTCGATGAAGTCTACTTCCACGCTGGGCTTGAAGTGGGCGAAGGCATCGTCGATGGTCTGGATGTTCTCCACCAACTCGGGGTTGCCAGGCTCTACATC
The DNA here is from genome assembly GCA_963600595.1 of Subdoligranulum sp. APC924/74. Classification (GTDB taxonomy): domain Bacteria; phylum Bacteroidota; class Bacteroidia; order Bacteroidales; family Bacteroidaceae; genus Prevotella. The sequence continues at coordinate 27,456 of CAVCCB010000006.1, forward strand.
TGATGTGTACTGGTCCATCATCAGGGTCTTGTTGTTGTCTATGGGAGACACTTTGGCGTTAGACTCCTCGTCTGGCGCCATGGAAATGAAATTCTCTTTGATAGCCATAGTTGTTATGTTTTATGATTAATATTATTTTATTGTTGCTTAACACTGAACTCCGGTTGGTCGTCCTTCAGTGAGATGACGATGGTGTCACCCGGCTTCACCTCGCCGGAGATGATCATCTTCGAAAGTGGGTGACGTATCTCCTTGCGGATGATGCCGATGATGGGGCGGGCACCATACTGTGGGTTGAAACCGCGCATGGCAATCTGGTGCTTTGCCTCGGGGGTGATCTCCAACTGGATGTTTTGTTCCTCCAACTGCTTGAGCAGACCCTTCATGTGGATGTCGAAGATGCGCTTCACCGTGTCTTCCGTGATTGGTGAGAAGGGCACTATCTCTGTGAGACGGCCCAGAAACTCGGGGCGGAAGTAGTTCTGCATGATCTCCATCAGGTCGTTGGTCTCGGGTGCTGCGCCCTTCTGGGTGAAGGAGTCCACCACATACTGGCTGCCGATGTTGGAGGTGAAGAGGATGAGGGCGTTGGAGAAGTCACCCACACGGCCCAGACGGTCGTGCAGCTTACCCTCGTCCAGAATCTGCAGGAAGAGGTCGAACACGGATTTGTGGGCTTTCTCGATCTCGTCGAAGAGTACCACGGAGTAGGGCTTCTGTCGGATCTTGTTGACCAGCAGACCGCCTTCCTCATAGCCTACGTAGCCCGGAGGCGCACCGTAGAGCAGTGCCACGGAATGCTCTTCCTTGAACTCCGACATGTCGAAGCGGATGAGCGATGACTCGTCGCCGAAGAGGAAGGCTGCCAAAGCCTTGGAAAGCTCTGTCTTACCGGTTCCGGTGGGGCCGAGGAAGAAGAACGAGCCCATGGGCTGTCCCTTCTTGTTGAGACCCGAACGTGACTCGAAGACTGCGTCCAGCACCTTCTTCACGGCGTGGTCCTGACCCACCACACGCTTCTTCAGCGTGTCCTCTGCGCCGAGCAGCCGGTCGCGCTCCTTCACCTGTACCTTGCCCAATGGGATACCTGTCTGCTTTGCCACCACTGCGGAGAGGTCGTTCTCCTTCAGCTCCGTGCGCTTGTCCTTGCTCAGCTCCTCCAGTTTGTCGAGGGTGTTCTTGATGCAGTCGATGCGCTCCTGTACGGTGGCGATTTTGCCGAAGTCGATGTCGCTGTCAAGCTGTGCCATCAGGATGCAGTTGGTCTTGTTGTATATCTCGTAGTTGAGCCAGTCGAGGTCTTTCATCACCACGGGATCCTTTGCGTCCTTGCCCTCTGCATTCTGGATAATGGCGTCCAGTTGCCCGTGGTAAGACTTGATGTCGTTGGCCGACATGTCGTTCATCGTCTTCAGCAGAGCCATCGTGCGGTCTATCAGGTCAATGGCGGAGGTGGGCAGTGCCTTCTCCGTGAGGTAGCGTTTGGCAAGGCGGATGGCGTTCTCCATCACTTCCTCGTCTACGGTCAACTTATGGAAAGCCTCGTACTCGGGCATTACGCCCTTGAGGATTCTCAGGCTCTGGTCGGCTGTGGGCTCCTCCAGGATGATGCGCTCCATTCTGCCGGAGAACTCCTTGTCGGTCTCCAGGTGTTTGGTGTAGCCGTCGGTGGTGCTGGTGCAGATGAGCAGCAGGTTGCCCTTGGAAAGTTCCTGCTTGAGGATGGTGGAGGCACCGAAGAGGTTGTCCTGGCGGTCGAAGAGCTTCTCTATCGACTCGATGATGAGGATAGCGTTCTCCTGTTCCTCTATCTCCTTGATCACTTTCTTGAAGCGGTCGTCCACCTCACCCTTGTAGGAGGCTCCGGCGGAGAGGGCTGCGGTGTCCAGTTCGTATGCCTTGGCATTCTGCAGGAAAGAGGGCACGTCGTTGGCGGCCAACTGGTTGAGAAACCCGTTGATGAGCGCTGTCTTGCCGATGCCCGACTCGCCGGTGACGAGCAGGTTTGCCTTGGTCTTCCTTCCTAAGATCTCGTAGATGGTGGAGATTTCCTTCTCGAATCCCACCACGGCTTCCTTCTTGCCGCCACGTATCTCGGCTATCTTGTCGATGCAGTATTTTCCGATGTTGCCCTTCTCCTTGGTCACGGCATTGTCGAGGTAGGGGTGGCTCACGTCTGCTGAGGGGGTGGCGCCGCTGTTGTTGCCCGTCTCCATCTTGGCGCAGATTTCTGCGGTGGTGAGCGGCAGGGTCTTCAACTGGTCGAAGGTGAAGCCCACGCCCGGTGTCACCAGGGCTGCGAGCACGCATACCGGCTGGCACTCCTCCAGACCGAAACGCTCGGTGAAGTTGTCGGCTTCCTCCATCACGGCGATGGACTCGTCGGAGAGACTCACGTCGGCGTTGGGACGCGTGGCGCGTGGCTGGAGGGTCATCTGTACGTCAGCCCAGTCCTGGAGGTAATAGTAGTCCTTGCCCAGCTCCGTCTCGACGAAGTGGACGAGTCCTATCTCCTTGTGGAGCACTGCCTTGAACAGGTGGGCGGGATAGATGGCGTCGTTGCAATATTCCTTTGCAAAGGAGCCTGCTATGGATTTCAGCTCATTTATCATAGTTCTAATTTTTTTAAAATTTATAAATCGTACATGATAAATTGTACATGGATTATATGTGCAACCAGATGCTCCGGAGGTATTTCCGCCAGATGGCGAGATGCGTGCTTCCGTTGATCTCCTGGCAGATTTTCCGGCTGGTTTCGGTCAATGTGTCGATGGCTTCGCGGATGTGCTGCTGCTCTATGAGCGCGGTGCCGTCGGCTGGGGCTTCGGCTTCTGTCTGTATGCAGAGCACGGGGAGCGTTCCCGTTCCGATGGCGAGCGCCTTCTCTGCCTTGACGGTGTCCTCTCCTTTCAGTACTTGGTAGAGCAGCGGACTGTAGTTCTTGAAGGTCTCCAACTGCTTCGCCTTGGCTTGTCCGCCCAAGAGGAAGTATTCACCCAGTATCTTGTCGAAGTTGGCGAACACCACGCAGCGGTTGTTCCGTTTCTTGAGGATGCCAACATGGGCATAGTAGCTGGCGGGTGTCGCGCTTGCCGTGTCTTGCTTGGGGAAGAAGGTGTCTTCCAGGAATGTCACCTTGCGGATCACCTCCGTGAAGTCCTTGTGACGGCAAACGGCGTAGTCTTTTCCCTCTGCGGCACTGATGCCGGGGGTGGGGGTGAGGAAGGGGCGTATGGAGAGGATTTTCCGGTAGTCGTCCATGAAATTTGGGTCGGTCTTGATGTAGTTGGCGAGCGAGCGGATCTGCTCTGCCTCTTCTCTGCTCAGGTTCTTCACCTTTTCGGCGAGCCGGCGGTAAGCCTCTTTCCCTGCGCGGCGGTCTGTTTCCTCCAGGAGTCCGGCGAAGGAGCCTTTCTCGATGAGCGTGTTGATGAGCCAGGCGAAGGTGAGATAGGTGTTGTCCACGAAACCGCTGTCTTGCAGCTTTCCGATGATGAGGTCGGCGATGCGTGCCTTGAGGGTGTGTCTCGACTGTCGGTCGCCTTCGCTGTTGTGGAGCCTTGCCAGGTGGTAGTCCCAGATGTCGGGGATGGAGATTGCCATGTCTTCCATTTGGAATACCAGCCGTCTGTTGCCCCGGAACCTCACCAGGTAACCCGTTTTTCCCTGGAAGGGACCGTCAATGACCTTGATTGCCTCGTTGGGTTCGTTGTTCTTGGCATTGAAGGCATAGTCGCTGTAGGGGCGTTCCAGTACCAGCACTTTCTCGGGGTAGTGTTCGTTGAAGTCCATGAAGAAGAGCATCTGCAGGTCGGGTACGGTCATCACCCGTTTCTGTGTCTTGTCATATTCCAGGTAGCCTTCGGGGTATCGCTCGGCGAGGAGTTCCGTGGCAGTGTCTTGCGTTGTCAGTACGAAGACCCTTCCGGCAAACAGGGGCAGCAGTTCTTCCTGCTTTCCTCTCTGCACCCTGACAACGGGGTTCAGGGGACAGTAGAAGTCAAGGATGTTGCTTCTCTTGTTTTGCTCGGTCTCCAATATCGTCTTCACTTTCTTCTCTTGGTTGGGACGCGTGTGGATGACAAACCACTGGATTTCTTGGGAGTAAGGCATATTCTTCCTTCCTCTCCTGAGGCTCAGGAAAGTTATCTGCAGGTATGATAATTACCCAGTGCAACAGCGTCTCGGAGGAACCTCAGCATAGTATCGCCGGTTGCATCTATGTCTGCCAATTGGCATGAAATGTACATTTTCAATTGCGTTGTAGCTGGTTTACTTTTAAAAGTATTCTGCAAAAATAGGGATTTTTTCTGTTTATACCAAATTATTTCATGTTTTTTATACGATTTTTTTGTGCAGGGAGCAGGCTATTCCTGCTCCTTTATCTCCTGCTCCTTTTCTTCCTCCGATTTCTTCAAGAGCTCGTTGGTCTTCTGTTCCAGCTCCGACAGTTTCAGGAGGAGTTCGATGGCTTCCTCGGAGGTGACCGTTGATGTGGGAGTTCCCTCGGAAGAGTTGGGGGTGCTGATGGCACCGGTTACCTTCAGGTCCTTTGCCGTGGCAGATGTCATCTCCACATTTGCGCTGCAGGTGGTCTCGCCCGCCAGGGTGGTCTTGCCGAGGAGCTTCGTGTTCTCGCCCTTCAAGGACACATTGCCTTGGTTGAGCTGGAGCGCTGCCTTGTTGAAGGACTGCTGTATCTCCACGTCTTCGTTGGCGTGGACGAGGATTGCCTTGTCGGCATCCATGATGATGTGCTCCTTCGCCCTGATTCGGGTCTGGTTGTAGCCCAGTTCTATGTAGCTCTTGGGGGCGATGGACAGGTTGCCGCTGTCTGTTGTCTCGGAGGCGGACATCCTGACTATCTTGCTGTTGACGTTGAACTCCCCTTCCGCCTGTCCGTCCGTTGTCTGGCTTCTCACACTCACGAACTTGGCACGCATATTGATCAGACCGCCGCTTGTCAGGGCTTTTTCTTTCGCTTCGTTGACTCCTCCCGTTGTCTCGCCGGGCGTATACACTTTGTCCACTGATTCCATGATGATGTTTCTCGACGTGATGTTTACCTGTCCTTCCGCAGGCATGTCGATTTCTCCCGCGTTCTCGCCGGGTTTCATGTTGGCGGTGGAGAGACCGATCTTCTGTGTGTTGACGTTGAACTCGCTGTCTTCCAGCATTCCGTTTCCGTTGGCTATGGCACTGATTTCTACTTTCTTTGCTACAATTTCCAGTCCGGCGTTCTCGCTTTCGCAAACCTTGTAGTTGGCGTCCACGGAGTGGATGTTGGTGTTTTCCGCAAATATGTCTATGGAGGCACCTGTGCTCTGCTTGTTCTGCACGTTCTTCTCGGTCTCCTCGATGGTTGCCTTCTTGTCGTTCAGGGTCTTGATCTGGCGGTTGGCTTCGGCGAGCTTCGACGTCGCTTCCTGGAAAGCCTTGAATTCCTTGCACAGGATGCTGTATTTCTCGTCAATCAGCTTTTTCGTTGTCTCGATGTCTTCGATGGAGACGCGCACCTGGGTGCCGTTGTCAAAGAGATTCTTGGTCAGGGCAAACAGGGCGTTGAGTTCCTTGATGTTGTCCTCTATCTCTGCCATCCTGCTGTCGGATTCCTGCTGGAACCGCTCCTTGTCGGCATTCTTTGCCTTGATGGTTTCCTCTATTTGGTTTTTCCTGTTTCCCAGAGGTGCCATTGCGGCTATGGAGACATGGTTGTCTGCCTGCAGCTTGATCTCGCCGGGGAGGGCTGTTGCTGTCTCTGCGAACGTGCCCTCCGTCTCCTCGCTTTGCAGGGCGACGCTCTGTGCCTGTACGGTGTAGCTGGAACGGTAGCTGACCACCTCCTCGTTGCCGTCCACGCCGGGGTCCAGACAGAGGTTTCTGATTTCTGTCGCCTTGTTGGTGATGGTGCCCCTGCCAAAGTCTGTGCCCACGCCCTCCTGCTGGATGTTGTTGGCACGGATGATGACCCTTGAGGTCTCGTTGGGAATCAGGGTGCCGTCCTTCAGGACATTGCCGATGACAATCTCGGGGGCGGAGATGACGATGCGTTGCTCGTCCCTTATATATTGCCCGTTGTTGTACTTGTCGGTCATGTCTTGCTTGATCTTCTGTATCTCGTCCTTGTAACGCCTGACCTCGTTCACGTCCTTGTCCATGCTGGCCTGGAAGGCTTTCATTGATTCGAGCCAGCTGTCATACATATTCTGTGGCATAAGTGTTGATGTTTAAATGGTTGATGATGAAGAAGGGAGAGGGTTCCTAAATCTTGCTCAGTTCCTCCAACTCCTTACTGATGTTGCTGACGGCTGTTGAGCTGATAGACTCACCGTTGATGTTGCAGGTGTTGCCTGATGAGTCGGAAAGAAGGATCTCGCCTTTGATTTCCGCATCCCAGACCCTGTTCTCTTCCCAGTGGCCATGCATGGCACCGAGGACATGCTGGGTAAAGTCTCTCGTATAACTTTCTCCGTCTGCGTAATGCCGGATGCAAGAAAGGTAGCTGCTCCAGGATGCGTTGTTTTCGCAAACGGAGATGTCATCCTTCGTGCAATTCCTCAGCTGGTGGGCAGTGAACCAATAGGGAATGTATATGTCGATGTATTTTTCCTTTTTCAGCTTTTGGATAACTCCATATAGGATTTTCCTCTTATCTTTGTCTGTCAGTCCGTTATGCTCAAGATTCCCCAGTTCTCTTCCAGTCTGTAGCCAGTTGAAATCCCGGAACATCTTTGTGTATGTCGTGGTGAGGTAATCGAGAATGTTTGCTCTATATTCCGCAAAAACATCGTTAATGCTGACGAAAAATGTGTCGGAGACAGAGATGGAACCTTCGGCAATCAGGTTGATACGGTCTATTACGCCGAAATACTCTTTTATGGTCGTTGACAGTAAATCCGCTGCGCTTTGCAGTTCTTTTTTATCCGCAGCTATGTCATTGTGATCTAAGGATTCCAACTGATCAAGTTTTGGGTGCGAATCTACTGCTGCGGTATGGGAGTAAAATACCGCCTGGATGATTTGGTCACCGTCCTCGATATTTTTGCTAATATCATCTACTTCTATGTTTTGTTCGCCAATCGAGAATTGGTTGTCCGCCGTTGCGTTTTTGACCTTTTTCCACATCTCTGTTTTCTCACTTACAAGACGGTTATAAGCCTGTTTGTATTCCATTGCCTTTTGATGGGCGTAATTATATGCGCCGTCAATACAGTTTATCATCAGAAGAGTTGAACGGAGTATATCCTTTACCTTGAGGTCCAGGAGTTTGTAGTCGACATCTCCCTTCGTGGCGAAGCTGGCGGTCTTGTAGGCCTTGTCGGGCAGTTTCGTCTTGCCTTTTCCTGCCTCCATGCAAAGGAAGCGGTTCGATTTGATGAGTGCCGTTCCGCCAATGGGCTTGACGAAAGCGTCTATCACTGACCTCAGCAGTCTCAGGTCGAAGAATGTCAGACTCTTCACTTCGTTCAGGATTATTCCGACAGCGGTGTCCTTGGCGGCGTAGCCGGTATTTTTGGTGTAGGCTTTCCTCATCTTGGGGATGTTGGCGCCCGACATGAGCGTCAGGTTGTTGCCTGCCACGATGTCCACGTTCCTTCCCGTTATCTTCACGTCGCCGTTGGGGGCGCTGATGGTAATGCCGGTCATGGCATCGATGTTTACGTCGCCTAAGGGGGAGGAAATCAATATCTTGCGCTTCTCCGTCGACATGTTGATGTTGAAGAAGCCATAGGCGTCGCCGATGTTGATGCCGCCGCTCAGCTGTTTGGCTGAGTCGCCGGAATAGGTGATGGCGTCGCCTGACATGGGAATGTATTTCAGCCAGGCATTGAGGGCGGGGAAGAAACTGGTGGCGAAGTTCGCGCAGTTCTGGTTGGTGGGCGACAGGAACTTGATGTACTGGCCGGTGGGCGACTTGATCATGAAGTCGTTGTTGCAGAATCCGTCGAGTCCGCTGTCCACATAGCTGTTTGCTATGGAGTTCTCCAGGAAGGCTGCCCTGTTCTGTCCTACCTTGAACGTGTTGGTTGCCGATGTCATTGCTCCCATCACGAAGGGACGCTCGATGTTGCCGAACTCATAGCCGATCATGATCTCGTCGCCTACTTGCGGCGTGAACCTGATGCCGGAGTCCTTGGAGGCGAAGGGCTGCGTAGTCCTCACCCAGGGCGATGACGGACAGCCTGCTTCCTCTGTCTGCCAGGGGTAGCGGAACTGTATTCTTCCCAACTGCGAAGGGTCGTTGTTGGCGACAACGTAAGCCACCTGGTTGGCAATGGCTGTAGAGGGCTTTTCCTCCAGCAGGGGAGGGTAGTAGCCCTCGTCCAGCACGGGGATGGCGTCCACCTCGAAGGTGGTGTAGGTGCCGGCGGTGTTTGCCGACATCTTGTGTTCGCTGGTGATGGATGTCTTGACCACGATGTAGTCTTTCTCCAGCACTTTGATGATGTCGCCCAGCAGGAGCGGGGTGTAGTAGGTGCCGAAGTTGATGTGTATTGCCTGTTCAGCAGCCTTCTGCTCCAGCTCTCGCGTCTTCACGTAGAAGTCTTTGCCGAAGTACTGGCGGGCGTTGTAGTTGCTGAGCGGACAAACCACGACACCGCCGTCCGTTGTACATTGGTCGGTGTTGTTTTCATAGGGGGTGATGAAGGATTCGTTCCATTTGTCTTGTTTCTCGTTGAGCTTGGTTGCTGTCTTGATGGTGTTCTTTAAGAGGTCCGAACCCAGGCTGGTGACAATCTCGTAGAGGTTGTCTTTCTTCATCCACTGGCAGGCATTGTAAAGATAGGAACCGGGATCGTCGAGGGCAAACGTCTTCCCGAACGATTCGTTGAAACTGCTCTTGCTCTTCTTCAGGACTTCCAGGTATTCCTCGTTAGGACCGCTGTATCTCCTTGTGTTTTTGCTGTCGTCCGGTTGCTCCTGCTCTTCGGTCGTCTTCATGTAGTTGGTCATGAAGAAGTTCTCCACGTCCCTGTCCTTGGGTTTCTTGAATGACAGTGCCGAGAAGTTGGTTACGCTGATGGCAGCCGTGGGGTTGAAGCCCAGTTGCCATGTGCCGCTCTCATAGAACAGGAACTCGCCGCAGCGGTTGGCAACCCGCCTCAGGAGGTCGAGCGGGGTCTCCTCGTATTGCACGAGGTAGGGCTGGATGAACTCCATCCAGTCATTGGTGGAATCGTTCTTGATGAGGGTGTGCTGCAGGTGGCTGTAGTCGACACTCTTGATGAGCGCCGACTTGCCGGCGACAGTCTTCAGGACGCCGGCTCCCAGTTTCTTGGCTACATAGCACTTGTTGTATTTCTGGAAAGAGAAGACATGCTCGGGACTGAAGATGTTGAGCTTCAGGTAGAGGGAGGTGCCGTTCTCCGAAGGCTTGTATTCCGGCACATAGTCGAAGACGACATAGTCTTTGGCAAGGTCTTTTTCCCCGTCATCGAGTGCTACCGGGATACCCAGCAGTGACTTGAAGTCCAGTGTGTTGAAGGAACTTACACTGCCGTTGGAGGCTATCTGCAGCACTGCCTCTATGAAACAGGGGGTGTATATCTCCTTCTTGACGGTGAGGGAGATGAGGGTGGTCTTGCCCAATCCTTCTATATCTTTCTGCTCCTTGAATGGGAGGTATACGGTCCCGCTTGCCAAATCAAGTGTCAGAGTGAAATTTGCATTCATAAGTTGTCCTCCTGTATTTAGTTGGATGATTAGTATGTTTTTTGGGTGCAAATATAGGAATTTAATCCTTTTCTTCCAAGAAAATGAAGGCTATTTTTCATGCAAGGCGAAAATTAAAACCATTGCCGGAAAGTGAGTTTTCCATAAGGGAAGGGGATAGTACGGTAAGGGTGTAGTGTCTTGGTGGACACTACACCCGTCTGATGTTCTGCTCTCTATAGTTGTTGCTTTATGCCAGTCTCTTCTCCAGTCGCTCGCGGATGGCGGCGATGAAGCCGGCGGAGTTGACGCCCTTTGCCTCCACGCCTTCCATGAGGTTCACGAGGTCCTTGGTGGCGATACCGTCGTTCAGGGTGTCGAAGCAGGCTGCCTCCAGCTGGTCGCCGAACTTCTGCAATGCCTCGTTGCCGTCCAGCTCGCCGCGCTTTCTCAAGGCTCCGCTCCATGCGAAGATGGTGGCCATCGGGTTGGTGGAGGTGTCCTCGCCCTTCAGGTAGCGGTAGTAGTGGCGGGTCACGGTGCCGTGGGCTGCCTCGTACTCATACTTGCCGTCGGGTGAAACCAATACGGAGGTCATCATGGCGAGGGAGCCGAAGGCTGTACTGAGCATGTCGCTCATCACGTCGCCGTCGTAGTTCTTGCAGGCCCAGATGAAACCGCCC
>CAVCCB010000007.1:0-36779 GCA_963600595.1 Subdoligranulum sp. APC924/74
CTTGGTGGCGTAGACGGATTGATCCACATCACAGACCTCTCTTGGGGCCGCGTAAGCGATCCTCACGAGGTAGTTGCACTCGATGAGAAGATTAACGTAGTTATCCTTGACTTCGATGAGGAGAAGAAGCGCATCGCTCTCGGTCTGAAGCAGCTGACTCCTCATCCATGGGATGCTCTCGACGAGAATCTGAAGGTGGGTGACCACGTGAAGGGCAAGGTAGTCGTTATGGCTGACTACGGTGCATTCGTAGAGATTGCTCCTGGCGTAGAGGGCTTGATCCACGTATCTGAGATGTCTTGGAGCCAGCATCTGCGTTCTGCCCAGGACTTCATGAAGGTAGGCGACGAGGTAGAGGCTGTCATCCTGACACTCGACCGAGCTGAGCGCAAGATGAGTTTGGGTATCAAGCAGCTGAAGGAAGACCCATGGGAGACCATCGAGGTGAAGTATCCTGTAGGCAGCAAGCACACAGCCAAGGTTCGCAATTTCACTAACTTCGGCATCTTCGTAGAGTTGGAGGAGGGTGTAGACGGTTTGATTCACATCTCTGACCTCTCTTGGACCAAGAAGGTGAAGCACCCATCAGAGTTCACTCAGGTAGGCGCAAACATCGATGTGTTGGTATTGGAGATTGACAAGGAGAATCGTCGTTTGAGCCTCGGCCACAAGCAGTTGGAGGCTAATCCTTGGGAGGAGTACGAGTCAATCTACACTCCAGGTTCCATCCATAAGGGTGTTATCACTGAAATGATGGACAAGGGTGCCGTAGTAGCTCTCGCAGAGGGCGGTGAAGGCTTTGCTACTCCGAAGCACCTCACCAAGGAGGACGGCTCACAAGCCAAAAAGGGCGAGGAGCTTGACTTCAAGGTAATCGAGTTCGTTAAGGAGACCAAGCGTATCATCCTCTCTCACTCTCGTACATTCGAGGAGGGCAAGGATGATGTGAAGCCAGCAGCTCCACGCAAGCATTCTGGTGCCCGCAAGAGCAACGAGACTGCCCAGATTAACAACGTGGCAGCCGGTACTTCTCTCGGCGACATCGACGCTCTCGCCAAGTTGAAGGCTCAGATGGAAGGCAAGGCTGAATAATCAGAATTCACTTCATTCATAAATAGAAAATCCGAGTAGGAGGCGAGCATTATGTTCGTCTCCTATTTTTATCTTGAACAATATCCACCGTACCGCGAAGCACAACTGTTAATCTACTTTAAATTAACGTCACTTTCCATACGACTTTGCAATATTATCACTACATTTGCACTTAATTATCACGGGGTGCTGAGAAATCGGCTGAGATTATACCCATCGAACCTGACGCAGGTAATGCTGCCGCAGGGATTAGATAGACTTAGGATATATTCAAGAATACAAGCCCCTACTCCATGGCTTCCGACAGCCGGGAATAGGGGTTTTTCTTTTCCTCACTTTCAGAGGCATTTCCGTGTGTTAGCATTTTTATTACATAAAGAACAAGGAAAAGGCAAGTATGAAAGTAAACATCAACAACAAGCAAACAGAGATTCAGGCCGCCACTGTACGGCAGCTCGCCCAAGAGTTGCAACTCCCAGCCACAGGCGTAGCCATCGCCATCAGCAACCAGATGGTACCCAGAGACCAATGGGAAGAAACTCCTGTCAAGGAGGGCGCAGACATCGTCATCGTCAAGGCTTTCTGCGGAGGATAGGTGCATGGACAAGGACTTTATCTATGACCGCTCCTTACAGTTCATCTCTCACCACAATGAGAGATGGGGCTACCTCGACGGAATCCGACTCGCCCTGCAAGGCGGTTGCCGATGGGTACAGTTGCGCATAAAAGGAGCCACCGACGAGGAAGTGCGCCCCATTGCCTTGGAGGCGCAGAGGATGTGCGGGGAGGCAGGGGCCACGTTCATCATCGACGACCGAGTGGAGTTAGTAAAAGAACTGCATGCCGACGGCGTACACCTGGGCAAGAACGATCTGCCCATCTGTGCGGCAAGGCGAATACTGGGTGATGAGTTCATCATCGGCGGTACCGCCAACTCCTTTGCCGACGTAAAAGCACACCACGAGGCAGGGGCCGACTACATCGGTTGCGGCCCATTCCGCTTCACCACCACCAAGGAACGCCTCTCCCCCATCCTGGGACTGGAAGGATACCGCCGCATCACTGAGCAGATGAGAACACACGCCATCGACCTGCCCATCGTTTCCATCGGCGGCATCACCCTCGCTGACATTCCTCAGGTAATGCAGACCGGTGTCACAGGCATCGCCATAAGCGGCAGCATCCTCTGTGCCGAGGACCCGGCAAAAGAAACAAACAAAATAGAAACAACTATCAGAAAATGGAAAAACTGAAAATTGCAGGCAGGGAGTTCGGCTCCCGCCTATTCCTGGGAACAGGAAAGTTCAACAACAATCAACTCATGACAGACGCCATTGCCGCATCGGAGACGGAGATGGTGACCGTGGCAATGAAACGTATTGAGCTGGAAGACAAGGAAGATGACCTTCTCACCCACATCACCCGAAACCCAGACATCCAACTGCTGCCCAACACCAGCGGCGTGCGCAACGCAGAGGAGGCTGTATTCGCCGCACAGATGGCACGAGAGGCGTTCGGAACCAACTGGCTCAAGCTCGAAATCCATCCCGACCCGCGTTACCTGCTTCCCGATTCCGTGGAGACCCTCAAGGCAACGGAACAGCTGGCGAGACTCGGCTTCGTGGTGCTACCCTATTGTCAGGCAGACCCCACGCTCTGCAAGCACCTGGAAGAGGCGGGAGCAGCCACCGTGATGCCCCTCGCCGCCCCCATCGGCACCAACAAAGGGTTGCGCATGAGAGATTTCCTGCAAATCATCATAGAGCAAGCCACCGTTCCCGTGGTGGTGGACGCAGGCATTGGAGCTCCGAGCCACGCAGCAGAGGCGATGGAGATGGGGGCGAGCGCCTGTCTGGTAAACACCGCTATCGCCGTGGCGGGAGACCCTATAGAGATGGCGAAGGCATTCAAGGAAGCCGTCATCAGCGGTCGCCGCGCTTACGAGGCAGGCCTGGGAACCATCAGCGACTCAGCCGAGGCAAGTTCCCCTCTCACTGCATTCTTGAATTAAAATAAAGTCTCACCAAAAGAAACGGGCAGAAAAATTCTTATTACTTTTTTACCCATTTACTTTTTTACCTCTTTTAAATATGCCACAAGACAACAAAGCATACGCCAAACGAGAGAAAGCCTACATGACAGGCAAGCTCTTCCCCGATATAAAGATAGGAATGACTAGGGTCAACCTCACACCCACTGTAGTGAAGGACGAGCGAGGCATCCCCCACACCGAATCCAACGTCCCCGTATACATCTACGACACCAGCGGTCCCTACAGTGACCCCAACTACAAAGTAGACCTTCAGAAGGGTCTGCCCAAGTTGCGCCAACCCTGGATAGAGCACCGTCCCCACTGCGCGGGAGGCATCACCCAAATGGCTTACGCCAAGGCAGGCATCATCACACCCGAGATGGAATACGTAGCCATCCGAGAGAACATGAACTGTGAGGAACTGGGTATCGAGACTCACATCACGCCCGAGTTCGTGCGGCAGGAGATAGCCCGAGGCAGAGCCGTTCTGCCCGCCAACATCCACCACCCCGAGAGCGAACCAATGATTATCGGTAGAAATTTCCTCGTGAAGATCAATACCAATATCGGCAACTCAGCCACCACCTCCAGCATTGAGGAAGAAGTGGACAAGGCGGTGTGGTCGTGCAAGTGGGGAGGTGACACGCTGATGGATCTCTCCACCGGCGACAACATCCATGAGACGCGCGAATGGATACTGCGCAACAGTCCAGTGCCCGTGGGCACCGTGCCAATCTACCAGGCACTGGAGAAGGTCAAAGGCAAGGTGGAAGACCTCAGCTGGGAAGTGTTCCGCGACACACTCATCGAACAATGCGAGCAGGGGGTTGACTACTTCACCATCCATGCCGGCATCCGCCGCCACAACGTACACCTCGCCGACAGCCGACTTTGCGGTATCGTAAGCCGAGGCGGAAGCATCATGAGCAAGTGGTGTCTGGCACACAACAAGGAGAGTTTCCTCTACGACCACTTCGACGACATCTGTGACATTGTTTCCCGCTATGATGTCGCACTCTCTCTGGGCGACGGACTGCGTCCCGGCTGCATCTCCGACGCCAACGATGCGGCACAGTTCGCTGAACTGGACACCATGGGCGAACTCGTGACACGCGCCTGGGAAAAGAACGTACAGGCGTTCATCGAAGGTCCCGGTCATGTGCCCCTGCACAAAATCAAAGAAAACATGGAACGGCAACTCGACCACTGTCATGAGGCTCCCTTCTATACCCTCGGTCCGCTTGTCACCGACATAGCTCCCGGCTACGACCACATCACCTCTGCTATCGGAGGCGCCCAGATAGCCTGGCTCGGCACCGCTATGCTCTGCTACGTCACACCCAAGGAACACCTCGCCCTTCCCAACAAGGAAGACGTGCGCACGGGAGTGGTGACCTACAAGATTGCTGCCCACGCCGCTGACCTGGCAAAGGGACACCCAGGAGCCACCATCCGCGACAACGCCCTCTCCAAGGCACGCTTCGATTTCCGATGGAGAGACCAGTTCCACCTCTCCCTCGATCCCGAGCTGGCACTCCAGTACTTCGAGGAGGCAGGCCATACCGACGGCGAGTACTGCACCATGTGCGGTCCCAATTTCTGCGCTGCCAAGCTGACCCACGACCTCAGGAAATTCAAGAACACATGAGAGAAGAAGACAGATACCACCGTCAAAAGCTCATTGAAGAGATAGGTGAGGAAGGTCAACGCAAGATTAAGCAAGCCAAGGTATTATTGGTCGGCATTGGAGGACTTGGGTCCCCCATTGCCACCTATCTGACTGGGGCAGGAATCGGCACGCTCGGCCTCATTGACGATGACGTGGTGAGCCTCACCAATCTCCACCGCCAGGTACTCTACACCGAGGAAGAGGTGGGCAGGAAGAAAGCTGAATGCGCCCGACACAGGTTGCAGTCACTTAACGGCGAAGTAAACATCATAGCCTACAGTGAGCGACTCACCCGACAGAACGCTGAGGCTATCATCAGCCACTATGACCTGGTGGTGGACGGCATGGACAACTTCGCCACCCGCTTCATCGTGAGCGACGTATGCGAGCGACTTGGCAAGCCCTACGTCTACGGAGCCATCCGAGGACTGGAGGGACAGGTGAGCATACTCTGCTGCCCAGACAAACCCTCCTGCGGAGAGGCGGAAACCCCGGCGATCACCTACCGCACCCTCTTCCCCGACGAGGAGATGGTACTGCGGATGCCCCACCCTGGCAAGGCAGTACTGGGCACCACGCCCGCCGTCATCGGCAGCGTGGAGGCTACGCAGGCACTGATGCTCATCGCCCGTTTCGGCAATCCGCTCATCGGCAAGCTCTGGACCATCGACCTCGCCACCATGCAGAGTTTCACTATCAACCTATAAAGCAAAGAAAGAAGAAAATGTTTTCAGATGAACTAAAAAATATCAGTTGGCAGGAGACCACCGAGCGCATCGCCTCGATGACAGCCAACGACGTGAGGCGCGCCCTGGGGAAAACCCACTGCGACGTCAACGACTTCATGGCACTGCTCTCCCCCGCAGCAGTGCCTTACTTGGAACAGATGGCGCACCTCTCGCGCAAGTATACCGAGGAACGATTCGGCAAGACCATATCGATGTTCATCCCCCTCTACATCACCAATGCCTGCTCCAACTCGTGTGTCTACTGCGGCTTCCACCGCGAGAACCCCATGGCGCGCACCATCCTCACCCCCGAGCAGATAGAGAACGAATACAGGGCCATCAAGGCGCTTGCCCCCTTCGAGAACATCCTCCTCGTCACCGGCGAGCACCCCGCCAAGGCGGGCGTGCCCTACCTCGCCCAAGCCATCGACATCGCCAAGAAATACTTTTCCAATGTGAAGATAGAGGTGATGCCCCTCTCTGCCGATGAGTACAAGACCCTTGCCGACCACGGCATGAACGGCGTAATCTGCTTCCAGGAAACCTACAACGCCGACCATTACAAACTCTACCACCCACGTGGAATGAAGAGCCGCTTCGAATGGAGATGCGACGGCTTCGACCGCATGGGACAGGCGGGCGTACACTCCATCGGCATGGGCGTACTTATCGGACTGGAGAAGGAATGGCGTACCGATGTGACCATGATGGCTTATCACCTGCGCTACCTGCAGAAGCACTATTGGAGGACCAAGTACAGTGTCAACTTTCCACGAATGCGCCCGGCGCAGAACGAGGGATTCCAGCCCAACTGTCTCATGACCGACCGCGAGCTGGCACAAGCCACCTTCGCCATGCGCATCTTCGACCACGACGTGGACATCTCCTACTCTACCCGAGAACCCGCCTATATCCGCGACAACATGGCTACGCTCGGTGTCACCACCATGTCGGCAGAGTCTAAGGTAAACCCTGGCGGATACCACACTTACCCACAAGCACTTGAGCAGTTTAGTGTAAGTGATGAACGAACCGCAAAAGTCATCAATCAGCGGCTGAGGGAACTGGGACGTGAACCCGTGTGGAAAGACTGGGACGCCTCCTTCGATCTCTTCGGCAACCTTCCCGGCAAAGCATCATGAGCAAGACCATCGTCATCACACTCCCCCATTTCTTCGACGGAGAGGCTGGGCAAATCGTCCAGCTTCTCCAAGGTTCCGTCGATCTCGTGCACATCCGCAAGCCACAGGCATCGGTGGAGGAGATAGAGCATCTCATTCGTGAAATTCCGTCGGAACACCACCACAGGCTGGTGCTGCACGACCACCACTCGCTGGCAATGAAATATCACCTGTACGGCATTCACCTCAACAGTCGCAATCCCTTTCCACCAGAAGGATGGAGAGGGAGCGTGAGCCGCAGCTGCCACTCGTTGGAGGAGGTGATGGAGTGGAAGCAGCGATGCGACTATATGTCTCTCTCCCCCGTCTTCGACTCCATCTCAAAGCAGGGCTACCATGCAGCCTTCTCCGCCCAGCAACTCACACAGGCAAGGGAGCAAGGCATCATAGACGAGAAGGTGATGGCTCTGGGAGGAGTCACCTTCAACCGCATGGACGAGGTGCTGAGGATGGGATTCGGCGGAGGCATGATACTGGGCGATGCCTGGGGCAAGGAAAGCCAACAAACCGTCTGCCTCACCATAGCCGGCAGCGACCCATCAGCAGGCGCAGGCATCCAGCAAGACCTCAGAACGATGACCGTCCAAGGCGTGTACGGAGCCACCGTCATCACCGCCGTCACGACCCAGAACACCCTGGGCGTGTCCTCCTCACTGACCCTGCCTGCAGAGGTGGTGGCGTCGCAGCTTGAAACCGTACTCTCCGACCTTCGCGTCACAGCTGTCAAAATCGGGATGATTCCCAACGACGCCATCGCCCATGCAGTTGCCCTCAAGCTCGCCAACTACAAGCACCAGCATCCCTGCGCCATCGTCTACGATCCAGTAATGGTCAGTACCAGCGGAAAAAGGCTGATGGAAGAATCATGCATCTACACAGTAGAGCGGGAGTTGTTCCCCCTCTGCACACTCGTCACGCCCAATCTTCCTGAAGCAGAATGCTTGCTGGGAAAAGGCGTCCCGGGAAGCGACAACGGCAGTTGCGGTGGAAGCCTCAGTGCGGCGGAAGCGGCAAGGAAGCTGGCAATCAGATACCACACCGCCTTCCTTGTCAAGGGAGGACACACCAGACACGAGGAGCAATCTACCAATAGGTGCACAGATTACCTCAGCCTTCCCGACGGAAGCACAACAGTCTACGAGAGTCCGATGATAGCCACTCACAACCTACACGGTACGGGCTGCACCCTCTCCTCCGCCATAGCTTCCTATCTCATGAAGGGCAAGTCCCTGGAGGAGTCCGTTGCTCTCGCCAAACGCCTCGTCACCTCCGCCATCGCCAAGGGTGCCAATAGGCAAATCGGTAGGGGAAACGGACCGTTATGGGTAATGGGGAAATAATTAAAAGTATCTGTGTTTTTGTGTGACGCAGTTACAAAGACAGCCGTTGCAAGCATAGTTCTGATGGTCCTGTTTGATAGTGAACATTTTTTTCGTCAGTAAAACAAAATTAATCATCTTTTCTTTCTTATTCTCAGAAAAAGCCATAACTTTGCACCGTGTTTGGCGCGATGCCAACAAGGAACGGAAATACACATAAATAAAGGATAGCAATGAGAAAGGAAAAAAAGATTGCAAGATGGACAAGATCCCTGTTATTCTGCGGTGTGGCATTGTACAGCCAAGCCTCTCACGCACAAGAGATTACCTTACAGCAGGCAGATTCCGTATTCCTGAGCAGGAATCTAGAGATGCTGGCAGCAAGGTGCAAGGTGTCGTGCGCCGATGCGGAGATAGCCCAGGCTAAGCTTTACGCCAACCCCGTGGTGGCGGTGCAGGAGAACGTGTACAACAGGCTCAACGGTCGCTACTTCGACTTCGGGGAGAAGAGCGAGCAAGTGGTGGATGTCGACCAGATGATCTACATCGCCGGACAGCATTCCAACGTGGTCAAGATGGCGAAGGCTGGCAAGGAAGTGGCGGAAAGAGAGTTCGAGGACCTGCTGAGAACCCTGCGCGGAGAGATGCGCAAGACCTTTGTGAAGCTCTACTTCGCCCAGCGCAACATCAAGGTGTACCAGAACGAAATTCTCTCGCTGACTCCCATCCTTGACGCCCTGAAAGTGCAGCAACAGAAGGGCAACATCTCGAAGATAGAGACAGCGAGAATTCAGGCGCTGCTCCTCTCACTCAGACAGGAACAGGATGACTTCATGGACAGCAAGGCAGAGTTGGAAGGACGGCTGCGCATATTCCTCGCCCTGCCTGCGGAAGCGCATCCGCAGGTGATATTCGATGCCAGCTGCATCGACCGTCTCCTCGATGTCCCCGCTGACATGGCGGCGATAGACCAGTACCTCACCAACCGCTCCGACGTACTCCTTGCCGAAAGCAACGAGCGCTACGCCCACGCCACATTGAAAGCGGAACGCTCCAAGGCTTACCCCGAGGTACACATCACCGGACAGTACGACCGCAATGCCGGATACTTCCCCAACTACTTCACCGTGGGAGCCACCGTGAGCCTCCCCATCTTCAACCACAACCAGGGCAACATCCGTCGCGCCAAGGCGCTCATCGAGCAAGGCAAGCTTGACTATCAGAACACCCTGGAGAAGGCACGCAACGAGGCAGAGGTGGCCGTGGAGGACTTCAGACGCAACATTGCCCTGGTGCAGACCATCCGCAAGGATATGGGCGACACCGACATGGACGCCCTCTTCCAGAGCATCAACGACAACTACAGACAGAGAAACATCAGCCTGCTGGAGTTCGTGGACTATTACCAGACCTACAAGGACAGTCAACTGGAGGTGGCCTCCGTCAAGGAGAACACCTTCCTCGCCGTAGAGGAACTGAACAGGGTGCTGGGAAAAGTTATCGTGAAATACTAACAAGAAGTCAAAAGCTGATCATTAACTCCCAAAAGTAAAAAGCAATAAGATGAGAAAGATGAGAATGATGAATGTCATGGCAGTGGCGGCTACAGTCGCCCTTGCCATCCTCGCCTCATGCGGGGGCAAAAAGACGGAAGAGGATGAGGTACAGGTGTTCCACCTCACAGACTCGCTGCGTAAGGTAGTGAGCGTGGAGACGGTGGCAAGTCGCCCCTTCGAGGACGAGCTGGTACTGAACGGCAAGGTGGACTGCGACCCCAACAAGGTGGCGCACGTATTCCCGATGTTCGGCGGAACAATCATCAAGATGGGCGCCACGGTGGGCGACTACGTACGCAAGGGACAGGTGCTTGCAGTGGTACGCTCCAGCGAAGTCGCCGACTATGCCAAGCAGATGAACGATGCCGACATGCAGATAGCCACGGCGAAGCGTGACAAGGCTGCCGTCAACGACATGTATGAGGGAGGAATGGCCTCACAGCGCGACGTGATGCAAGCCCACAAGACACTGAAGAACGCAGAGTCAGAACGCAAGCGACTGGGCGAGGTATACAGAATCAACCACATAACCAGCAGCTCCACCTTCGAGGTCATCGCCCCCATCTCGGGCTTCGTCACCGAGGCGAACATCAACCCCGACATGCAGATACGCCCCGACCAGGACGAGGAGCTCTTCACCATTGCCGGTCTGGATGACGTATGGGTCATCGCCAACGTATACGAGAGCGACATCCGCAAGGTGAGCCAGGGGGCCGAGGCACGCATCTCCACCCTTGCCTATGGCGACGAGCACGTCTACCACAGCAAGGTGAGCAAGATCTATCCGATGCTCGACGAGGACAGTAAGACGGAGTTGGTGAAGGTGCCACTGCACAACACTGACTACCTGTTGAAGCCCGGCATGTACGCCAACGTCATCCTGAGCGTACCTTCTGGCAACGGCCACTACCCCTCCGTACCTTCCGAGGCGGTGGTGTTTGACGATGACAAACACTATGTGGTGACCGTAGACAACCACAACGTACTCTCCTACAAGGAGGTGAAACTGCTCAAGGAAACCACCGACCATGCCTATGTAAAGTCGGGACTTGAACCTGGAGAGAGAATCATCTCGCACAATGCTCTACTGGTGTATAACTCACTGAAATAAAGAACTAAAACATCTTACCATTCATGAAGAAGTTTATAGACCATATCATAACATTCTCCCTGCGCAACAAGTTCTTCATCTTGTTCGTCACCCTGCTGGTCATCATCTTCGGAACCTACTGTTTCGAGAAGACTCCGGTGGATGCCTTCCCCGACATCACCAACACCAACGTGACCATCATCACACAGTGGCAGGGAAGGAGTGCCGAGGAGGTGGAGAAATTCGTCACCATCCCCATCGAGCTTGCCATGAATCCCGTACAAAAGAAGACCATCGTCCGCAGCACCACCCTCTTCGGACTCTCAGTGGTCAACGTACTCTTCGATGACCACGTGGAGGATGAGTTTGCCAGGCAGCAGGTGTACAACCTCATCAAGGACGCAGACCTGCCCGACGGTGTCTCGCCCGACATCCAGCCCTCCACGGGCCCCACGGGTGAAATCTTCCGCTATACCCTGCAGAGCGACAAGCGCAGCGTGAGGGAACTGAAGACTCTGCAAGACTGGGTTATGGACCGACAGCTCAGGAGTGTGCCGGGCGTGGCGGACGTGGTGAGCTTCGGCGGTGAGGTGAAAACCTTCGAGGTGCAGATAGATCCCAACCGCCTCAGCACCTACGGCATCTCCAACCTGGAACTATACGAGGCGATAGAGAAATGCAACCTCAACGTGGGCGGCGACGTTATCAACAAAGGTTCGCAGGCATACGTGGTGAGAGGTATCGGACTCGTCAACAAGATGAGTGACCTGGAGAACGTGGTGGTGAAGAACGTAAACGGCACGCCCATTCTCGTAAAGAACGTAGCTACCGTGAAAGAGTCGTGCCTGCCCCGCCTGGGACAATGCGGCGTGGGTGACAAGAGCGACGTGGTGGAAGGTCTGGTGCTGATGCATCGAGGCGACGATCCGGGAGCCGTGATTCCGCTTTTAAAGGAGAAACTCAAGGATATACAGGCAGAGTTGCCCAAGGACGTGAAGATAGTGCCCTACTATGACCGCACCGACCTCATCGACGTGAGCGTACACACCGTGCTACACAACCTCTTGGAGGGACTCATTCTCGTCACCTGCATCGTGTTCCTCTTCATGGCAGACTGGCGCACCACGCTCAACGTGGCAATCGTAGTGCCGCTCTCCCTGCTCTTCGCCTTCATCTGCCTCCACCTGAAGGGCATGAACGCCAATCTCATTTCCATGGGAGCCATCGACTTCGGAATCATCATCGACGGAGCCGTGGTAATGGTGGAGGGCATTTTCGTGGCACTCGATGCACATGCCAAGAAAGTAGGAATGCCCGTGTTCAACCGCCAGCTGAAACAAGGTCTCATCCGCAGTGTGGCAAAGGACCGTGCCCGGGCCGTCTTCTTCTCCAAGCTCATAATCATCACCGCCCTCATCCCCATCTTCTCCTTCCAGAAGGTAGAGGGCAAAATGTTCTCGCCCATGGCATATACCCTGGGATTCGCCCTGCTCGGTGCCCTCATCTTCACTCTCACGCTGGTGCCGATGGTGGCATCGGTGCTGATGAAGAAGAACGTGAGGGAGCGCCACAACCCCTTCGTGCATTTCGTCACCGAGCACGCCCTGCGCATCTTCCGCGTCTGCCAGGGCCACAAGCGCACGGCATTCCTCTCCTCCGTCGCCATCATGGTGGCAGGCCTGAGCTGCTACTTCTTCCTCGGTTCTGAGTTCCTGCCCGAGCTCAACGAAGGCAGCATTTACATGCGCGCCTCCATGCCCAGCAGCATTTCCTTGGAGCAGAGCGTAAAGCTCGCCAACGAGATAAGGGGCAAACTGCTGAAATATCCCGAAGTAAAGGACGTGCTGAGCCAGACGGGACGCCCCAACGATGGCACCGACCCCACAGGATTCTACAACGTGGAGATGCTCGTCAAGATCTATCCAGAGGAGACTTGGAAGAGCAAACTCACCAAAGAGGAGCTGGTAGACAAGATGTCGCAAGACCTCTCCATCTTTCCCGGCGTAGACTTCGGCTTCTCGCAGCCTATTTCCGACAATGTGGAGGAGGCAGCAAGCGGCGTGAAGGGAAGCATCGCAGTCAAGGTATACGGCGATGACCTGAAGGAGATAGAGCGTTACTCCAATCAAGTGTACAAAATACTGAAGGACGTGAAGGGCATTACCGACCTGGGCGTAATCCAGAACATCGGACAGCCCGAGCTGCACATAGAGCTTGACGAGACCGCCCTGGCGCGCTACGGCGTGGACAAGGAGACGGCGCAGAACGTGGTGGAGATGGCTATCGGCGGCAAGAGCGCCTCAAAGATGTACGAGGGCGAGAAGAAATTCGATATCATGGTACGCTATGAGAAGAATTTCCGACAGAACGAGCAGCAGATAGCCAAAATCATGGTGCCCACGGCAAGCGGCACGATGGTTCCCATCGGCGAACTTGCCACCATCAGAACCATTACAGGCCCGCTCCTCATCTTCCGAGACAACAACTCGCGCTTCGGCGCCGTGAAGTTCTCCGTGCGCGGCAGGGACATGGGCAGTGCCGTGGCAGAGGCACAGCAGAAGGTCAACGCCCAGATCCACCCCGAGAAAGGATATAAGTTCGTATGGGCTGGCGATTTTGAGAACCAGCAACGCGCCACCTCTCGTCTCGGCCAGGTGGTGCCCGTAAGTCTGGTGCTCATCTTCATCATACTTTTCGTCCTCTTCGGCAATCCAAGGGATGCCGGGCTGGTGTTGCTCAACGTGCCTTTTGCGGCAGTGGGCGGCATCGTCATCCTTCTTATCACGGGCTTCAACTTCTCCATCTCCGCCGGTGTGGGTTTCATTTGTCTCTTCGGCATCTGTATCCAGAACGGCGTGATCATGGTCACTGACATCAAAAACAACATTCTGCGCCGCCTGTCCCTTGCCGAGGCGGTAGAGGTAAGCGTGAGATACCGCATCCGCTCGGTGCTGATGACGGCGATGATGGCGATGATGGGTCTGATGCCCGCAGCACTGAGCCACGGCATCGGGTCAGAGAGCCAGCGTCCCTTGGCAATCGTCATCATCGGCGGACTGGTGGGAGCTACACTCTTCACCCTCTTCGTCTTCCCCCTCATCGTGCAGAGCATCTATCGCCGCCGCATCTATGACAAGGAGGGCAAACTGATGGAACGGAGAATATAATATACACAAGCGCATATACGAGAAAGCCCCCGAGGAGCAATCCGTCTCCCCAGGGGCTTGTCGTATTTCTTACGGTCTATAACCAAACTGCGTTACTACTCTACTTGTTGATTTCAATATCCTTCCTCACATTATTACGTATCTTGGTGAGGAAAAGCTTCATGCGCTTGGCATCCTTGTGGTCGATGATATCCATCAACTCGTCCAGCTCCTTGCGGATTTGGGATACCTGTCCGGAGGTGTAGGGATTGAAGAGAATCTCCTGCAAGAGGTAGTCATCCTCATTGAGTACGCCCTTGGTGATTTGCATGTGGCGTTTGAAGGTGGTGCCCGGGGCATCCTGGTGTTTCATAACCGCAGCGAAGACAAAGGTGCTGACAAACGGGATGCTCAGCGAATAGGCCACCGTCTGGTCATGCTCATCGAAGGTATATTCGTGCATGCTCAAGCCCAACTTATGGTAGAGATCCTTGAAGAAGATCTTTCCCATGTAGTCACCCTCCTTGATGATGACCGCATTCTCCTCGGAGAGCTGGTTGAGGTTGGCGAAGGTGGGACCGAACATCGGGTGGGTGCTGACGTAGCGGAAACCGCAATGCTCATAGAAATCCTGCAAGCCCGTCTTCACAGAGGCGATGTCGCTGATGATGCAGTCCTTGCTCAGGTGGGGCAACAGTTCTGCGAAGGCAGACAAAGTGTATTTCACCGTCACGGCGTTGATGACCAACTCCGGGCGGAACATCTCCACCTCCTCCATCTTGGTGAAGCGGTAGCAGTTGTAGGTGAAGCGCAAGCGCTTGGCATCCTTCTCGTACACCGCCACCTCGTGGTCGAAACTGAGCAGGTCGATGAAGAAACTTCCCATCTTACCTGCTCCCATAATCAGTATTCTCATACGTCCTTACTTCTGGTTCAACACCTCCAACTGCTGCCTTACGCTCTCCTCGTGGATGTGCTCGAAGATCTGTGCGGCGAACTCGGGACTCATGCCGCAAAGTGAAGCCTGTGCGCCACGCTTGTCGAGAATCTCGTTGTAGCGGTTGGTCTGCAATACGGTCATGTTGTGTTCCTTCTTGTAGGTGCCTATCTCACGACACACGCGCATACGCTTTGCCAGGAGGTCCATCAGTTGGTTGTCAACCTCGTCAATCTGGTTGCGCAGGCTGTGCAAGCCCTCGGTGGAGTAATGTTCGTCACGAACGACGAGGAGGCTGAGGATGTAGTCGAGTACATCAGGAGTAACCTGCTGCTTGGCATCGCTCCATGCGTCATCGGGCTGGCAGTGGCTCTCCACGATCAAACCGTCGAAGCCAAGGTCCATCGCCTGCTGGCAGAGAGGTGCAATGAGGTCGCGGCGTCCACCGATGTGGCTGGGGTCGCATATGATGGGCAACTGGGGGATTCGGCGATGCAACTCGATGGGAATCTGCCACATCGGGAGGTTGCGATAGATCTTCTTGTCATAGCTGGAGAAACCGCGATGGATAGCACCGAGGCGCTTGATGCCAGCCTGGTTGATGCGCTGGAGGGCACCGATCCAAAGTTCCAGGTCGGGATTGACGGGGTTCTTCACGAGCACGGGCACGTCCACCCCCTTCAGACTGTCGGCAAGTGCCTGCATGGCAAATGGATTGGCAGAGGTGCGTGCACCCACCCAGAGGATGTCAATGCCATATTTCAAGGCGAGTTCCACGTGCTCGGGGGTAGCCACCTCAGTAGCGGTGAGCATACCGGTCTCCTCCTTCACCTGCTTCATCCAAGGCAAGGCTGCCTCGCCATTGCCCTCGAAGCCTCCGGGCTTGGTTCGGGGCTTCCATACTCCGGCGCGGAACATATGGCATCCCTTTTCGGCCAACTGCTTGGCGGTTGTCATTACCTGCTCCTCTGTCTCTGCTGAACAAGGTCCAGCGATCACACAGGGGCGTTCCTGGTCACTCGGAAGATTCAATGCTTCTAATTCTAATTCCATAGCTATCTATATTTTTACATTTTTCAATCTTTCAATATTCCCATATTTAAATATTTCCATCTTTCCATATTTCCCTGATTCTCCCCAGGGCTTCCTTCATCTTCTCATCCTTGGCACAGAGGCTGATGCGGATGTATCGCTTGCCGTTACTGCCGAAAATGAATCCTGGCGTGATGAAGACGCGCGCCTTGTGCAGAATCTTCTCAGTCAAGTCCTCCACGTCAGCATACTTCTCGGGTATCTTTCCCCAGAGGAACATTCCCACCTGAGCGGGGTCGAAGGTGCAGCCGAGCACCCTCATAATTTCCTCTGCAATGTCACGGCGACGGCGGTAGTTCACGATATTGTTCTCACGGTGCCACTCGTCTGTGTTTCCCAGCATAGCTTCGGCAGCAGCCAGTTGGATGCCACGGAATGAACCATTGTCAATGTTGCTCTTCACTTTCAGTATCCAGGAGATGAACTGGCTGTTGCTCGAAATCATTGCCACACGCCAACCTGGCATATTGTGACTCTTACTGAGAGAGTTGAACTCGATGCAGCAGTTCTTTGCCCCGGGCACCTGGAGGATGCTCATCGGATGGTCGTTGAGGATGAGTGAATAGGGATTGTCGTTAACCACCACGATGTCGTGCTTCTTGGCGAACTCCACCAGTCGCTCATAGGTCTGGTAGCGTGCATTGCCGCCGGTGGGCATATTGGGATAGTTGGTCCACATCAGTTTCACATGGCTGAGATCCATCTTCTCCAGGGCATCGAAATCGGGCTGCCATCCGTTGTCCTCGCGCAAGTCATAATAGGTAATCTTGGTACCGAGGATTTTGTTGATGGCGGTGTAGGTGGGATAGCCCGGATTGGGGATAAGTACCTCATCACCGGGGTTACAGAAGGCAAGGGTGACATGGAGAATACCCTCCTTGCTGCCTATCAGCGGCTGTATCTCCGTGGACCAGTCGAGGTCCACACCATACCAGCGCTTATAGAAACCAGCCATCGCCTTGCGCAGTTCGGGGATGCCCACCGTGGGCTGGTAACCGTGCGCATTGGGTTCCTGCGCCACCTCGCAGAGCTTGTCGATGGTCTGCTTCGAGGGCGGCATGTCCGGACTTCCAATGGCGAGGCTGATGATGTCCTTACCCGCGGCATTGAGTTGAGCCACTTCCTTCAGCTTGCGGCTGAAGTAGTATTCCTGTATTTCCGTTACTCTATTGGCTGGCTGTATCATAATCTTATCTTCTTAATATATTTCCATATTTCAATGTTTCAATATTTTAACATTTCTCACTCTTTCTCCTCATATTCGCCCAGCACCCTGACCTTGTTCACGAGGGGCGTGATGGCGTCGATACTCTGTCGGTAGCGGGTGAGGTTGGTGAAGGTGAGGTCTACATAGAAGAGGTAATGCCACTCTTCCCCTATGATGGGGAGCGACTGAATCTTGGTTAGGTTGACCCCATAGAAGCTCAGGATGGTAAGTACCTTGCTCAGGGAGCCTTCCTCGTGGGAGAGGCGGAAGACGATGCTCGCCTTGTTTACCTTCTCGAGAGGACGGATGAGGGAAGCCTTCAGGGGGTTACACACCACGAGGAAACGCGTGTAGTTGTGAGGGTTGTCATGTATGCCCTCCTGCAGCACCTTCATGCCATACATCTTGGCGGCATAGCTGGAGCAGATGGCAGCCCATCCCCTCACATGGTGCTGGGAGATGTAGGCCGCTGAACCTGCGGTATCCTCCGCCTCCACCGCTTTGATGTCGGGGTGGTTGGCGAGGAACTTGCCACACTGCATCAGTGCCACGGGGTGCGAGTGTACCTCACTGATGGTGTTCCAGTCATCCTCGGGCAGGCAACAGATACTGTGCTCGATGTGCAACTTATGTTCGCCCACCACGGTGGTGCCGCTCTG
The DNA here is from genome assembly GCA_963600595.1 of Subdoligranulum sp. APC924/74. Classification (GTDB taxonomy): domain Bacteria; phylum Bacteroidota; class Bacteroidia; order Bacteroidales; family Bacteroidaceae; genus Prevotella. Next base: position 17,709 of record CAVCCB010000007.1, read on the forward strand.
GCGAAGCAACTCGTAGTTGTGGAGCAAGCTGCCGGCGATGGTGTTCTCTATCGCCACGAGTCCCACCACGGTAGGGTCGCGCTTGATATTCTCGAACACCCCTTCGAAGGTGGCGCAGCAGATGAGCTCTATCTGCTCGTCAGCGAAAAACTGATGGGCGGCGATGTCATGGAACGACCCCAGCTCACCCTGGATTGCTATTCTCTTCATTGTGTATGTCTTTTACGAAAAACGGTCCTCACTCCTATAGAGCGGGACCGTTTCGTTAGATTTCCTAAATCTTATATCCTAAGTTGAAATTTACACGCAACTTCCCGCTTTACAATTCCTTGCAAAGTAAAAGTAATAGCTAAAAAAGTATGCGTTCAACTTCTTCATTTTCTTACCTTTTATAGATGTCAACCTATGCGACGGTGTGTCCGAAGCATATAACCGGGTGCAAAAGTAGCACTTTTATCTGACACCACCAAACAAATTGATAGATTTTTTGCCTTTTTACTTATATTTTCTTTCCACCGCCCTCATGAGGCTGCTTTCAACGGCATTGTCAGGCATAGACCCGAGGGCCGAAGATGGTGGTGCCCACCCTCACCATGGTGGCTCCGTGCTTCACCGCCACCTGATAGTCGTGGCTCATGCCCCAGCTGCGCTCGCAGAATACGTCATCATCGGCGAAATACCGCACCTTCACCTCCTGGTAGAAACCGTATGCCATGTCAAACTCATGCGCTATCTGCTCCTGATCATCGGTATTTGACGCCATCATCATCAAGCCGCATATCCTCACATTTGCCAACTGTTGCCACTCGCCGTCCTCCAAGAGTTGCCGGCAAGCGGCGAGCGAGAGTCCGTACTTGGTCTCCTCCTCGGCGATGTGGAGCTCCAGCAGCACCTTGATGACGCGACCGTTCTTGGCAGCCTGCTTGTTGATTTCCCTCAACAGTTTCATACTGTCGACCGCCTGTATCATGGAGATGTAGGGGGCGATGTACTTCACCTTATTGGTCTGGAGATGTCCGATGAAATGCCACTCGATGTCCTTGGGCAGCGTCTGCGCCTTCTTGGAGAGTTCCTGCTCATGGCTTTCACCGAAGACTCGCTGGCCCTCGGCGTAAGCCTCCTCTATGAACTCATTGGGATGAAACTTGCTGATGGCGACGAGACGCACACCCTCAGGCAAGTTGCCCAACACCTCACGGAGATTTCCCTTTACATCATAGTCCACCATATTTTCGAATATTTAAATTCAGGATGTTAAAACGCAAGATTACTCTGCAGGCTTCAGCTCAGCGTCCTGCTGTTCATACTCCGGCACGTCGTTCTTCTCGTCCTTCTTCTCGTTGGGTCCATGGTGTTCGAACACGTCCATCAGGGGAGTATCGTTGAGACCCACCACCTCATAGTCAATCATGGTCTTGCCCATCACCTCGTCAATGTAGCGAAGGGCACGGGCGAGCGACTTCGCCTGCACCAGGTAGTTCACGTTCTGGCGTTTCTCCTTCTCGGTCTTCTCGTCAATGGAGATGAGCGAAATCTTCGCCTTGAACCACTTGTCATCATCGTCCACGTCACTGAAGAAAATCTCCACGAAGTTCGCCTTGGCGATGCCGCTAACCTTGAACTCACCGCTGACATACACCGCCATCTCGTCAATGATGGCACTCTCTGCCTCAGTGAAGCTTAGCGCGTCCACGAGATAAGTCTCGGAAACTACCTTCTCAGAGCCATCCTCCTGAGTCTTCTGATATTTTACTTTAGTGGTAAACCATGTACCTGTTCTACTTCTCATCTTGTTTCTTCCTTATTTATTTAATTAGTTAAAACGAAAAACGGGGACATCCATCCCCAATTGGAATGCAAAGTTATAAAAAAGAATGCGTACAAGCAACAGAAAGCACGGTTTTTTATCAAAAATAAAAAAATATGTCCAATCTTTTCTCTTATATCAATGAAAATTCTTATCTTTGCACCTCAGAAATTAATTATTTAAAGAAATAAGATGCCTGAAATATCAGTACGCGGCCTTGAAATGCCAGAGTCACCCATCAGGAAGTTGGCCCCTCTCGCTGCCGCAGCAAAAAAACGTGGAGTCAAGGTCTATCACCTCAATATAGGTCAGCCAGACCTCCCCACCCCACAGTGCGGTCTTGACGCTCTGAAGCACATCGACCGCACCATTCTGGAGTATTCCCCCAGCCAGGGCTACCTCAGCTACCGCGAGAAGCTCGTCGACTACTACAGGAAATTCAACATCAACGTGACCGCCGATGACATCATCATCACATCGGGCGGCTCGGAGGCGGTGCTCTTCTCCTTCATGAGCTGCCTCAACCCCGGCGACGAGATTATCGTACCGGAACCAGCCTATGCCAACTATATGGCGTTTGCCATCTCGGCGGGTGCCAAGATACGCACCATCGCATCGACCATAGAGGAGGGGTTCTCATTGCCTAAGGTGGAGAAGTTCGAGGAACTGATCAACGACCGTACCCGCGCCATCATGATATGCAACCCCAACAACCCCACAGGCTACCTCTATACCCGCCGCGAGATGAACCAGATTAGAGACTTGGTGAAGAAGTACGATCTCTACCTCTTCTCCGACGAGGTGTACCGTGAGTACATCTACACGGGCAGCCCTTACATCAGCGCCATGCACCTGGAAGGCATCGAGCAGAACACAGTACTCATCGACTCCGTGTCGAAGCGCTACAGCGAGTGCGGCATCCGTATCGGTGCCCTCATCACCAAGAACGCCGAGATTCGCAAGGCTGTGATGAAATTCTGTCAGGCACGCCTCTCCCCTCCCCTCATCGGACAGATTGTAGCGGAGGCTTCACTCGACGCACCCGAAGAATACTACCGCGACGTGTATGACGAGTATGTGGAGCGACGCAAGTGCCTCATCGATGGTCTGAACCGTATCCCGGGTGTCTATACCCCCATCCCCATGGGAGCCTTCTACACCGTGGCAAAGTTGCCCATCGACGACTCAGAGAAATTCTGCCGCTGGTGTCTGGAGGAGTTCGACTACGAGGGCGAGACGCTGATGATGGCTCCCGCCTCGGGTTTCTACACCACGCCTGGTGCCGGACACAATCAGGTGCGTGTGGCTTACGTCCTGAAGAAACACGACTTGGAGCGTGCGCTCCTCGTCCTCGCCAAAGCACTCGAAGCCTATCCCGGAAGAGTGGAGGACGAAGGGTTCTGATACAATTAATAATGTATAATTAAGAATTAAGAATGTGGCATACGCCGACAGATTACAGGCCGTTCTTAATTCTTAATTCTTAATTCTTAATTCTTAACTAGAATGAATTTTCCCCTATTTACAGCAAAGAGATTGTATAGCGACCAGGGCGACAAACGTAAAGTTTCTCGCCCTGCTATTCATATAGCCACCGCTGGCGTGGCGATTGGTCTCGCCGTCATGATCGTGTCGGTGTGCGTGGTACTGGGCTTCAAGCATACCATCCGCGACAAGGTCATCGGTTTCGGAAGCCATATCCAGGTGGCAGACTTCCTTACCCTCCAGCAGATGGAGCAATACCCCGTGGTGATGGACGACTCGATGGTGAACGTACTCAAGAAAGTGCCCGGCGTGAAACACGTGCAGCGATTCGCCATCAAGGAGGGCATTCTGAAAACAGACAGCGACTTTCTGGGAGTGGCGTTCAAGGGTGTGGGGCCCGACTTCGACTCCACCTTCCTTCACCAGAACATGGTGGAGGGCAGCATCCCGCAGTTCAGCGACAAGGCAAGCCAGAACAAGATTCTCGTATCCAAGCTCATGGCGGACAAGCTGCACCTCAAGACCGGACAGCGCATCTTTGCCTATTTCATCGACCACAACGGTGTGCGAACCCGCCGCTTCACCATCAACGGCATCTATCAGACCAATCTGAAGAAATATGACGAACTGATGTGCTACACCGACCTCTACACCGCCGTCAAACTCAACGGATGGGAGAACGACCAGGCAAGCGGTGCTGAACTTACCGTCAAAGACTTCGACAAGGTGAACGAAAGCGAAGACTATATTATAAATAAGGTAAACCGCACCGTGGACCATTATGGGGAAACCTACAGCAGTGCCACCATCAAGGAGCTGAATCCGCAAATCTTCCAATGGCTCAGCCTGATGGACCTCAACGTATGGATCATCCTGGGGCTGATGCTCATCGTCGCCGGAGTAACCATGATCAGCGGACTGCTCATCATCATTCTGGAGCGCACCTCCATGATCGGCGTACTGAAGGCACTGGGAGCGCGCAACGGCACCATCCGCCGCACCTTTCTATGGTTTGCCGTCTTCATCATCGGAAAGGGAATGATACTGGGCAACATTCTGGGCCTTGGACTTCTTGTTTTGCAAAGATTTACAGGCATAGTAAAACTCGACCCACAGACCTACTATGTCAGCACTGTACCCGTGGAGTTCAACTGGCTCTACATCGTGGTTTTGAACGTGTCGACGCTGCTCATCAGCATCTTCATGCTCGTGGCTCCCAGCTACCTCATATCGCACATACACCCCGCAAAATCCATGAGATATGAGTAAATGAGGGCATAAAACTGCATCTTTTTACATAGATTCGTTAAATTCTGCACATTTTTTTTTGCAATGTGCAGAATTTACCGTACCTTTGCACAAAATTTAGAAAATTGTGCAATGAATTCAATACCAAGTTTCAACTCGTATATTGAGCAAAGCATCATCAAGAACTGGCATTTGGATGCTCTAACAGACTACAAGGGCGCCACCTTGCAATACCGCGATGTGGCAAGAAAGATAGAAAAGCTCCATATTCTGTTCGAGAACAGCCATGTCAGCAAAGGCGACAAGATAGCTGTCTGCGGAAGAAACAGCAGCCAATGGGCCGTTGCATTCCTTGCCATCGTGACCTATGGTGCCGTGGTGGTGCCCATCCAAAACGAATTCAAACCTGAGCAGATACACAATATCGTCAACCACAGTGAGAGCAAGCTACTCTTCGTGGGTGACGTGGTGGCTACGGAAATATCACCCGACGAGATGCCATCATTGGAGGGCATCATCTACCTGCCCGACAACTCGCTCGTCACCTCCCGCTCCGAGAAGCTCACCTACGCAAGGGAGCATCTCAACGAAATGTTCGGACGCAAGTTTCCGAAATATTTCAGAGAGGAGCACGTTCATTACCACGTGGACGAGCCGGAAGAGCTGGCGATGATCAACTACACAAGTGGCACGACAGGGTTCTCGAAGGGAGTCATGCTCCCATACCAGGCACTCTGGGGCAACCTCGACTACCTGCTCGACTCTGTGGCTCCCAACATCAGCAAGAACTGCAACATCCTGTCCTCGCTCCCCATGGCGCACATGTACGGACTGATGACAGAACTGATCTTCAACATCGCACTGGGCAACCACATCTACTTCCTGACCCGACTCCCCAGTCCGTCACTCATCGCAGAGGCGTTCAAGGAAATCCAGCCCGACATCATCTTCGCCGTACCACTGGTCCTGGAGAAAATCGTGAGGAAGAAAATCTTCCCACTCCTGCAGACCAACCGCGTGAGATTGCTCATGAATATGCCTGTCATCAACAAGCGCATCAAGGAGAAAGTACGCGATTTCGTGCTGAGAGAATTCGGAGGCAAGGCATACCAGGTGGCATTCGGCGGTGCACCGCTCAACAAGGAGGTGGAGAGTTTCTTCACCAGCATCGGCTTCCCGGTGGCGGTGGCATACGGCACGACGGAGACGGCACCGCTTATCACTTTCGCCAACTGCGGTGAATACGCACCGGGCAGTTGCGGCATTCCCGTGAAGCACATGGATGTGACCGTCCTCAGCCCCGACCCCGAAAACATTCCCGGTGAGCTGATATGCAAGGGCATCAATGTGATGAAGGGCTACTACAAGAACCAGGAGGCGACGGATGCCGTCATCGACCCTGAGGGATGGTTCCACACGGGAGACCTCGCCACCATGAGCGCCGACGGTCATTTCTTCGTCAAGGGACGCAGCAAGAACATGCTCCTCGGTGCCAACGGTCAGAATATCTATCCCGAGGAGATAGAGGACAAACTCAACTCCATGGCAATGGTCAACGAGAGCCTCATCATCCAGAAAGACGATAAGCTCGTGGCACTCGTCAATCCCGACAAGGAGGAGGCAAGGACACTGGGACTCAACGACGAGGACATCAAGAACATCATGGAGCAGAACCGCAAGGAACTGAACAGCCTGATACCCACCTTCTCGCAAATCTCGCGCATCCAACTGCATGACAAGGAATTTGAGAAGACGGCAAAAAAATCAATCAAACGTTACCTGTACCAAAATACAGCATCTTAAATAAAAGAACATGGAAATTCCAAGCTTTAACGAACTAATTCAGAAAAGCATCATAGACCACTGGGACATGGATGCCCTGACGGATTACAAGGGAGCAACCTTGCAATACCACGATGTGGCTCGAAAAATCGAGAAACTCCACATCATGTTTGAGAACTCCGGCGTCGTAAAAGGCGACAAGATTGCCCTCTGCGGACGCAATAGTGCCCATTGGGCGGTGGCTTTCCTGGCGACCCTCACCTATGGTGCTGTTGCCGTGCCCATCCTGCATGAGTTCATGCCTGAGCAGATACACAACATCGTAAACCACAGCGATGCCAAGCTGCTCTTCGTGGGTGACGTGGTAGCTACCCAGATCGATGCCACCAAGATGCCGGGAGTGGAGGGAATCATCTATCTCCCTGACTACTCCCTGGTTGTTTCGCGCACGGACAAACTGACTTATGCGCGTGAGCACCTGAACGAGCTGTTCGGTGCCAAGTTTCCCAAATATTTCCGCAAGGAACATATCAGCTACTATAAGGAGCAAAGCCCCGATGAGTTGGCGCTCATCAACTACACTAGCGGCACCACCGGGTTCTCCAAGGGCGTGATGGTACCTTACCGTGCCATGTGGAGCAATGCAGACTTTGCCCGCGACGTATTGGGCAAGAAGCTCAAGGGAGGAGACTCCGTCATCAGCATCCTGCCCATGGCGCACATGTATGGAATGGCTTTCGAGTTCGTCTTCGAGTTCATCTGGGGCTGTCATGTATTCTACCTCACCCGTATCCCCAGCCCCGCCATTATTGCCGAGGCATTTGGAAGGATCAAGCCGGCGGTCATCATCGCCGTTCCCCTGGTGATAGAGAAGATTATCCGCAAGAAGGTGTTCCCCAAGATTCAGAACAACCGCATGCGTATGTTGCTCCGCATGCCAGTCATCAGCAAGAAGGTGCGCGATAAAATCTGCGAACAGGTAAGCAATGCCTTTGGCGGAAATTTCTACGAGGTAATCATCGGCGGTGCTGCCTTCAACCAGGAAGTTGAGAGCTTCCTGCACAGCGTGGGCTTCCGATACACGGTAGGCTATGGTGCCACAGAATGTGCCCCCATCATCTGCTACGAGGACTACAAGGACTTTGTTCCCGGCTCCTGCGGCAAGTCTGCGCTCCACATGCAGGTACGCATCGACAGTTCCGACCCAGAGAACGTACCTGGCGAAATCTTGGCGAAGGGCCCCAACGTAATGCTGGGCTACTATAAGAACGAGGAGGCGACACGCAACACTATCGACTCCGAAGGATGGTACCATACCGGTGACCTGGGTACCATGGACAGCGAGGGCAATGTCTTCATCAAGGGACGCAGCAAGAACATGCTCCTCGGCGCCAGCGGCCAGAACATCTATCCCGAAGAGATAGAAGACAAGCTCAATAGCCTCGCACTTGTATCCGAGAGCGTGGTGGTACAAAAGGGCGACAAGCTCGTCGCACTGGTTCACCCCGACTATGACGAGGCGAAGACCCTCAACTTGGGCGCTAAGGAGCTGATGGAGATCATGGAGCAGAATCGCAGGGAACTGAACACCCTGATTCCCGCATACAGCAAGGTATCAGAGATTAGCATCCACGAGGAGGAGTTCGAGAAGACTCCGAAGAAGAGCATCAAGAGATATTTATATAGTTAAAAGTTAGAAGTCTGAAGTTGGAAGTTACTACTCTCCAACTTCAGACTTCTAACTAAAGCAATGTATTCGACCTGATTCTCGACAAGGTCTCGGGAGTCATCTGCAAGTAATTCGCAATGTACGTCAACGGAGCACGCAGTACCACCTGCGGATTCATCTCGCAAAGGCGCTTGTACTTGTTGGGAGCCGTCTCAAAGCGCATCAAGTCGGCATGGACTTGAGACTGAATCAAGCTCTCCTCCAATATCTTACGATAGAGCATCTGGATGTTCACATTGCGCATGGCAGCAGCCTCCAGTTTGTCCTTGGGCAAGGCATAGACCAAGGTAGTTTCCAAGGCCTCCACCTGCAGGCGGGTGGGTTCCTCCTTGAAGAGGCTCTCGATACACATGAAGATGGTGTGGTCCACTCCCAGATGCTCGGTCACCTCCTTGCCGTTCTTGGTATAGAATTGGCGGATAAGTCCCTTCTCGATATAGGAGATGTAGCGGCAAACTTCCCCTTCCTGCAAGATATTCTCGCCTTTACCGTACTTGATGGGGACCAACATGTCCTCCAATACATCCAACTCGTCATGAGTCATCGTACTGTACTTGCGGGAAAGTTCTCTCGCAATGTCACGCTTCGGTGGTATTTGTTTAAACTCACGCATAATCCCATTCCTCCTTATTATTATATATATTAGATGAATTACTACTAATCGAGCTTCAACACGGCAAGGAATGCCTTTTGCGGCACCTCCACATTGCCTATCTGCTTCATGCGTTTCTTTCCTTTCTTCTGCTTCTCCAACAACTTGCGCTTGCGGCTCACGTCTCCTCCGTAACACTTGGCGGTAACGTCCTTGCGCACCTGCTTCACCGTCTCTCTCGCCACAATCTTCGCACCAATAGCCGCCTGGATGGCGATGTCGAACTGCTGGCGCGGTATCAGGTCTTTCAGTTTCTCGCACATCCTTCTTCCGAACGACACCGCATTGTCGCGGTGGGTCAGTGTGGAAAGCGCATCTACAGGCTCACCGTTGAGCAGGATGTCGAGCTTCACCAAGTCTGAATGACGGAAACTGTCGATGTGGTAATCAAACGAAGCATATCCCTTGGAGATGCTCTTCAGTTTGTCATAGAAGTCGATGACGATCTCTCCCAAGGGCAACATGAAATGCAGCTCCACACGGTTGCCGCTCACATATTCCTGGTTGATCAGTTCTCCGCGCTTGTCGAGACACAGTTTCATAATGGGACCGATATAGTCTGTCGCCGTGATAATGGTGGCACGGATATAAGGCTCCTCGATATGGTCGATCATCGTGGGGTCGGGCAGTCCCGAGGGATTGTGAACCTCTTTCTCACCTCCTTGCTTGTCATATACCATATACGAAACGTTGGGCACGGTGGTGATGACATCCATATTGAACTCGCGGTCCAATCGCTCCTGCACAATCTCCATGTGGAGCAGGCCGAGGAATCCGCAACGGAAACCGAAGCCCAATGCCACTGAACTTTCCGGCGAGAACGTCAGGGAGGCATCGTTGAGTTGAAGTTTCTCAAGAGACGCACGCAGGTTCTCATAGTCACTGGGGTCGATGGGATAGACGCCAGCGAACACCATCGGCTTCACCTCCTGGAAACCAGCGATGGCCTTCTCGCAGGGCTTCGCCACATGTGTGATGGTGTCACCCACCTTCACCTCTGTGGCGTTCTTGATACCGGAGATGATGTAACCCACCTCTCCTGTTCCCAACTCCTTGCGCGGAATCATGTCCATCTTCAGTACGCCCACCTCATCGGCGTCATACTCCATGCCGGTGTTGAAGAACTTCACCTTGTCGCCCTTTCTGATCACACCATTCTCTATCTTGAAATAGGCAATAATTCCGCGGAAGGAATTGAACACGGAGTCGAAAATCAATGCCTGCAAAGGAGCTTTGTCGTCGCCTTCCGGATGGGGCACACGGCTCACCACCGCCTCCAGAACCTCCTCCACGCCCTCGCCGGTCTTGCCGGAGGCACGCAGGATGTCCTCGTGCTTGCAGCCGATGAGGTCCACTATCTCGTCCTCCACCTCCTCGGGCATAGCAGAAGGCATGTCTATCTTGTTGATGACCGGAATGATTTCCAGGTCATGCTCTATCGCCATATAGAGATTGGAGATGGTCTGCGCCTGCACACCCTGGGTGGCATCCACCACAAGCAGCGCACCCTCGCAGGCGGCGATGCTGCGCGACACCTCGTAGGAGAAATCCACGTGTCCCGGGGTATCGATGAGGTTCAGGATATATGTCTGGCCGTCCTTTGCCTTGTATTCCATCTGGATGGCATGGCTCTTGATGGTAATGCCACGCTCGCGCTCCAGATCCATATCGTCGAGCATCTGTCCCTCTGTAATCTTGATGGTCTGGGTCTTCTCCAGCAATCGGTCTGCCAAGGTACTTTTACCGTGGTCAATATGCGCTATAATGCAGAAATTTCGTATGTTATTAATATTCTCCATAAAATTATTCTCTCTTTGGGATGCAAAGATAACTATTTTTTTTGTATCTTTGCACAAAAATACGGAAAATAATGATGAAAAAGTTGATTTATGTCATCTCTCTCCTCTCTCTCGTGGCTTGTACAGAGAGTCTGGAAGACAAAGCGGAACGCGAAGCCAAGGAGTATACCGAAAAATACTGCCCCACCCCATTTGTCGATGAAAGCCGCACAGACAGCGCCGTCTTTGACAAGGCTTCCCGCACCTATACTTATTATATTACCCTACGGGGCAAGGCTGACAAGCCGGAGGTAATCAACGCCAACAAGAAGAAATTGCATGATCTGCAGAAGCAGGCGCTTGACAACAATCCTAACATCAAAAACTATAAGGAAGCCCATTTCTCCTTCCGCTATGTCTACCATTCTGCCAGCAACCCCAAGCAAGTGTTGCTGGATGACGTATTCAAATACTAAGTCAGCGGGGAAGGGACCTAACCTTACTGATTACACGATGATTCTCGTCTTGTGATAGTTCTCGCGAAACTCACTGGGCGAGCATCCTTTCTTCTTCTTGAAGATACGGTTGAAGTTGCTGAGGTTGTTGAAGCCGCAGTCGAAGCCTATCTCGCTGATTGACTTTGTTGTGTCCACGAGCATGCGTGCAGCATAGCCCAAGCGCAGGTCGATGATGTACTCGCTGATATTACGACCTGTATGGAGCTTGAAGAAACGGCTGAAAGCACTGGGGCTCATGCCGGCCAGCTCGGCGAGCATGGGCAGACGAAGGTCGTCCATATAGTTTTTGGAGATGTAGTTCTTCACCTTGAGGATGCGGCGGCTGTCATCCTCCACCGCCACCTTGGCATAGCTGCTCGAAGCCAACGTGCGTGCATTCTCGCAGCGCGATAGTTCGTAGAGTATAGTGAGAAACTGCTGCACAGCGTAGAAGCCGTCCTTGACCTGGCTCAGAGAGTCGAGCATGCCATAGACCTTCATGATTGCCTTCATGGGAAAGCACAATCCCTTCCTCGCCTCCAGCATCATGCGAGTGATGCTGGAGTAAGGATTGCGCCCGAAGAGAGTCTCCTGTCCCATGCTGAAGTCGAACTGGACAGTGATCTCGCGAATGTCATCGCTCTTGCAATTATTCTGCTCCCACACATGCTCCAGATCGGGAGACGTGATGAGACAGAGGTCGAAATCACCGATGATTTCCTGCGAGTCGCCAACGATGCGCTTCACGCCCCGGGCGTTCTCCACGAAATTCAACTCGAAAACAGAGTGGTTGTGGATAGGATAGGTGAACTCCTTCTTATGCCGGTCGGCAATGTAGAGCACGTCCTTGCCCATCAACGGCGAGATCTCATGTATGATTCTATCTTCGGACATATTTTTGTTTTCCTTATAAAAACTCTATACTATATGCGCAAGTCCTTTAGGATGTCAGACATCTTCTGCTTGGTGGCGATGCGCGTGGGCACCAATGGCAAGCGAAGCTCGTTCTCGATGAATCCCATATCATTGAGCAAAGCCTTCACGCCGGCGGGGTTGCCATCTACGAAGAGGAGACTGTAAAGCTCTGTGAACATGTGGTGAATCTTGCGCGCCGGCTCATACTCACCACGAAACTCCAGACGGATCATGCGACTGAAAGCTTTGGGCAGAGCATTGCCAATCACGGAGATGACACCCGCTGCGCCACTCGCCACCATGGAGAATGTGAGGGCATCATCGCCACTGATGACATCGAAGTTGGAAGGCTTGTTCTTGATGATGTCATCCACCTGTTCCAGACTGCCACTCGCCTCCTTGATGGCCACGACATTGGGGAAATCGCGGGCGATGCGGCAAGTGGTCTCAGGCTTCATGTTGATACCAGTGCGCCCGGGCACATTATACAATACAATCGGCAGCGGACTCACCTCGGCAATCGCCTTGAAATGCTGGTAGAGACCTTCCTGCGATGGCTTGTTGTAGTAGGGGCAGATGCTCAGTATGCCGTCGATGCCGCTCCAGTCTGTAGTCTTGATTTCGTTGACCACAGCGGCAGTGTTGTTGCCTCCACAATACTTCAGGATCTTGACGCGTCCCTTGTTGACATCCTTCACCAACTCGGTGATTTTGTCCTTCTCCTCCTTGGAGAGGCAGGGAGCCTCGCCCGTGGTGGCAAGGATGCAGAGGAAGTCCGCACCATTGTCTATTTGAAACTCCACCAATCGCTTGAGCGACTGGTAGTCTACAGAGCCATCGGCCTTGAAAGGGGTAATCAGGGCTATTCCCAAGCCCCTGAATATGTTCTGTGCCATAATATCTATTAATACAAAATCGTTGGCAAAAATACAAATATATTGTTAGAATGCAAAATTATTTGCTCATTTTCTTTCAAGATTGTATTATTTCCTTTTATTTTTGGTACTATTATCGCATATTTACTCATTTTCCCCGCAAAATTCCCATCGATTCTCAAAAAAAATGCGTAATTTTGCAACCATGAAAAAATATTTCTACAAAAAATGACACAGAGATACTTCATATTCTTCAGTTATGACGGCACACGCTACCATGGCTGGCAGATACAACCCAACGCCAACACCGTACAACAGGAGCTGCAACACGCCCTGTCACTTCTGCTCAGAAAGGACATGGAAGTGGTGGGAGCAGGACGTACAGACACCGGCGTACACGCCCGGCAGATGGCTGCTCACTTCGACTGGGACGGCGATGCCATCGACTGCCCACAGGCAGTGTATCGGCTCAACCGCATCCTGCCCAGAGACATCGCCGTGAGCAATCTGTACCCCGTAGCCCATGACATGCACGCCAGATTCTCCGCCACCTCGCGCACCTACCATTATTACATCCACACCAGCAAGGACCCCTTCGAGCGCCACTACTCGCTGCAGATGAACTACCCCCTCGACTTCGAGAGGATGAACGAGGCGGCAAGAATGTTTCTCGGCCACGAGGACTACGCCGCCTTCTGCAAGGCTGGAGCCGACAACAAGACCACCATCTGTCATGTGACGGAGGCGCAGTGGGTGCAGACATCCCCCACCACCTGGTACTTCGTGATCACCGCCAACCGTTTCCTTCGCAACATGGTGAGAGCCGTGGTGGGCACACTCATAGACGTGGGCAGGGGCAGGATCACCCTGGAGCAGTTTGCAGACATCCTGCACGGAGGCACGCGCAGTGACGCCGGGGAGAGCATGCCCGGCAACGCACTCTTTTTGGAAATCGTGAAATATTGAAAGATGGAAAAATTGGGCAAGACAGTGTGCAACTCATATTTCCATATTTCAATATTTACATATTTTAATTTTAAACACCATGTGGTTAATCTTAGCATTTCTCTCAGCGACGCTGCTGGGATTCTATGACGCCTTCAAGAAGAAGGCACTCTCCGGCAATGCCGTCATCCCCATCCTGTTCCTGAACACCCTGTTCTGCTCGCTCATCTTCCTGCCGTTCATCATCGTGAGCTACACGACGGATGCACTCGACGGGTCGATGTTCCATGTGGCACAGGGCGGATGGGAGGTACACAAGTACATCGTGCTGAAGAGTCTCATCGTACTGAGCAGTTGGCTCTTTGGCTACTTCGCCATGAAGCACCTGCCGCTCACCATCGTGGGACCCGTCAACGCCACGCGTCCCGTGATGACGCTGGTAGGTGCCATGCTCGTGTATGGCGAGCACCTCAACCTGTGGCAGTGGGTGGGTGTGATCCTCGCCATCATCTCCTTTGCCCTGCTCAGCAAGAGCGGCAAGAAGGAAGGCATTGACTTCAAGCACAACCGCTGGGTATACTTCCTCGTACTCGCCGCCCTGCTGGGAGCGGCAAGCGGGCTCTACGACAAGTACCTTATGGCGAGTCCCGAGAACGGCGGCGTAGGACTGGACCGCATGATCGTGCAGAGCTGGTACAACATCTACCAGTGCTTCCTCATGGGAGCCATGATGCTGCTCATCTGGATGCCAACGAGGAAGAAGACCACCCCCTTCCGCTGGCACTGGAGCATCATCTTCATCAGCGTATTCCTGAGCGCCGCCGACTTCGTTTACTTCTATGCCCTCAGCCTCCCCGGTGCGATGATCAGCATCACGAGCATGGTGAGGCGAGGCAGCGTCATCGTCAGCTTCCTCTTCGGAGCCGCCGTGTTCCACGAGAAGAACCTCAAGGCGAAGTTCGTAGACCTGCTCCTCGTCATGCTCGGTATGCTCTTCCTCTATTTCGGAAGCAAATGATCACAACAGCGTGACTGTTCCCGCTTCGATGTCGACGAGTTTCTTCCTCCTCGCCACACCTATTATATATAAGGCCTCCTTGGAGCTGCAATGGAAATACTTCTTCACCGAGTTGACCAGCACTTGCTTCTCCACGGAGGTCTTGCCTCCGACGTAAGCACTCTGAATCGCCTTGATGATATCATTCATGTGATACTCCTTGTGACGCTTGTGAAGGTAACAGAAAGCGATAATGACAGCCATAACAGCCAGGCAAACGACGATAATAGTAGAAGGATTGTTCATGTTTTAGGTCTCCTTTTATTTAAGTTTGTGAATAGGTTTCTATGGATGCCCCAATGGCAACCTTGCCGCAAATATAAGCAATTTTTCTCAAATCATCATGATTTTCGGAGACTTTTTCCGAAAATCCATCTTTTTTCTTGCTTTTTAGTAAAAAAATCAGAAGAAAAACTTGCAATCTCAAAAAAAATCGTTACTTTTGCCCATAACTTTTCTGAATAGCAGAAATCGTTAAAACCGATAAAAACCTAAAATAATAGAGAAATGCAAGAAAGCGTTAAAAAAGTACTCACTGGCGATTTCAATCGCAAGAAGGCGCTGATGTTCTGCATCACCGCCCTGTTGACCATCCTGGTATGGAACCTGCCCATCGACAGCTTTGGCATAGAGGGGCTCACCGTAGTGCAGCAACGTGTCATCGCCATCTTCGTCATGGCAGTGATGCTCTGGCTAACCGAAGCAATCCCCGCCTGGGCCACCTCGGTGGTGATTATCTTTGTACTGTTGTTTTTCGTCTCCGACTCCGCCCTCAACACCATGCAGGGCGACATGGGCGAATACGGCAAGTTGCTCAACTACCAAGGTGTGATGGCGTGCTTCGCCGACCCCACCATCATCCTCTTCCTCGGAGGTTTCGTGCTGGCGATAGCCGCCACGAAGAGCGGACTTGATGTGCTGATGGCAAAGACCCTCATCGCCCCCTTCGGCAAGAAGTCGGAGAACGTGTTGCTTGGCTTCATGCTCATCACCGGAATCTTCTCCATGTTCATCTCCAACACCGCCACGGCAGCCATGATGCTCACCTTCCTCACGCCCGTGTTCAAGGCACTGCCTGCCAACGGCAAGGGACGCGTGGCACTGACCATGGCAATCCCCATCGGAGCCAACCTCGGCGGCATGGGAACCCCCATCGGAACCCCTCCCAACGCCTTCGCCTACAAGGTGCTCAATGACCCCACGGGACTGAACATGGGTCTGAGCTTCGGCGACTGGATGATGGTGATGGCACCTATGGTCATCATCCTGCTGCTCGTGGCATGGGTCATCATCCGCAAGATGTTCCCCTTCTCGCAGAAGACCATCGAGATACAGATTGACGGCGAGGTGAGCCACAACTGGCGCACTATTGTGGTAGGGATAACCTTCGCTGCCACCATCATACTGTGGGTTTTCGGCAAACAGCTCGGCATTAATGCCAACACCGTGGCAATGCTCCCCATCGCCGTGTTCGCCTTTACCGGGGTGATTACTGCAAACGACCTGAAGGACATCGACTGGGCAGTAATCTGGATGGTGGCGGGCGGATTCGCCCTTGGTATGGCTATGAACGAGACGGGACTGGCAGAGAACGCCGTGAAGAGCATTCCTTTCCAGGACTTCAACCCCATTGTCATTATGGTGGTGTCGGGGCTCGTATGCTTCATCCTAAGCAACTTCATCTCCAACACCGCCACAGCGGCGCTCCTCATTCCTATCCTCACCGTGGTATGTGCCGGCATGGGAACGCGCCTCGACAGTATCGGCGGAACATCGACTATATTAATAGGTGTAGCCGTGGCAGCCTCCTGCGCCATGTCGCTCCCCATCTCCACGCCTCCTAACGCCATCGCCTACTCCACCGGACTCATCCAGCAGACCGACATGGTGAAGGCGGGTCTCACCATCGGACTCATCAGCATGGTCATCGGATATGCCGTACTCATGAGTTGCTGCAAGATGGGAATCCTCTAACCACTCCACACAATATAGCCCAGGGCAAATCGCCTTGGGCTATATGCTTGAACAGCCCTTTTTCGACAAATAGTGTTAAAAAGACACTCTTAGGACAAAAAAGTTCTGCAAATCGCTTGCCGTTTCGAAATAAAATTGTAATTTTACACCCAAAACAAAGAAATAACTAATAAACAACCTAAAGATGAATAATATTAAAGGTTTATTTTTGGGAGCAGGCTTGGTAACAGCCATGCTTTCAGCGTGTGGTTCAAGTGAGAATACAAGCCTCACTCAGTCAGGTCTTAACCCTGCGGACTTTGACTCAACAGTCCTCGGCAAGAAGACAGAGTTGGTAACCCTCAAAAACGCCAACGGCATGGAAGTATGCCTCACCAACTATGGTGGTCGCGTGGTTTCCATCTCCGTACCCGACAAGGACGGCAAGCCCACCGACGTGGTATTGGGCTATGACAACATCCACCAGTATGCAGACACCCTCAACTCCCCCTCCGACTACGGTTCGTCAGTGGGTCGCTACGCCAACCGCATCAAGAACGCAAAGTTGAGCATTGCGGGAAGCACCTACAACCTGAGAGCCAACGACAACGGCAACAGTCTGCACGGCGGCGGTCCCACAGGATGGCTGAACCAGGTGTATGACGTGACAGAGAAGAACGATTCCTCCGTAACCTTCACCATCAACGCCAAGGACGGCGAGAACGGCTTCCCCGGCAACGTGACAGCCACAGCCAAGTACACAGTGAAGAGTGACAACACACTCGACATCGAATTTGGCGCAACAACAGACAAGGAGACCGTGGTGAACATGACCAACCACAGTTACTTCAACCTCAACGGCGACCCATCGAAGGAAGGTTTCGACCAGGTGATGTACATCAACGCCGACAAGTTCACTCCAGCAGATACCCTCTACATCCCCACAGGCGAAATCAAGTCAGTGGAAGGCACGCCTATGGATTTCCGCACACCTACGGAAATCGGCAAGAAGGTGGACTACGCCTACGACCAGATCAAGAACGCCACAGGCTATGACCACAACTGGTGCCTGAACACATACAAGGACGGAAAGGGCGACGACAAGACCGTATGCGCCAGCCTCTACTCTCCCAAGAGCGGCATCCTGCTCGAAGTGTTCACCAATGAGCCAGGCATCCAGGTATACACCGGCAACTTCCAGGGCACAGGCATCGCCTGCAAGCACGGCATCAAGTACCCCAAGCACGTAAGCGTATGCTTCGAGAGCCAAAAGTACCCTGACTCCCCCACAAAGGTGGCACAGGGCGTGAAGGACTGGACAGATGCCACATTGAAGCCAGGAGAGAAGTACTACTCGCACTTGGCCTACAAATTCAGCGTAAAGAAACAATAATAACTATCTAAGCAATAAAGAATTATGAATTGGAGTTCAACAGAATTCGTATGGCTGGACTGGGCCGTGCTCGCCGTCGGTGTGATTGGCGTAATCTGGGCAGTATGGCATGCGATTGTTAAGGACAGAAAGGCTCAGAAGGGAGAGGACTCTTCCGCCTACCTTTTCGGTAAGGGCGAGCCATGGTATGTAATCGGTATGGCAATCTTCGCCGCCAACATCGGTTCAGAGCACCTTGTGGGTCTCGCCGGCACCGGTGCCAAGAGCGGCGTGGGAATGGCACACTGGGAGATGCAGGGCTGGATGATCCTCATCCTCGGTTGGCTTTTCGTTCCCTTCTACCAGTTGCTCATCAACAAGATGGGCAAGATCATTACCATGCCCGACTTCCTGAAGTTCCGCTACACACAGCGCACGGGATCATGGCTCTCCATCATCACTCTCGTGGCCTACATCCTCACCAAGGTGAGCGTGACAGCCCTGACAGGCGGTATCTTCTTCGAGTACCTCTGGGGTCTTAACTTCTGGGTGGGTGCCATCGGCTTGATCATCCTCACCACCATCTTCACCGTGTTCGGCGGCATGAAGGGTGTGATGACCCTCTCCACCATCCAGACCCCAATCCTCGTAATCGGTGCCTTCCTTGTGTTGTTCCTCGGACTCAGCGCCCTTGGCGGCGGTAGCATCACCGCAGGCTGGGCAGACATGATGGACTACTGCAGCAAGCTCAACAACGGCTACGGCACCACCCACATGTTCCACTGGGAGGCAGGTGACTCCATGTATCAGGAGTATCCGGGCTTCGTGGTGTTCATCGGTGCCACCATCATCGGTTTCTGGTACTGGTGTACTGACCAGCACATCGTACAGCGTGTACTCGGTCAGGTTCCCGGTGAGAGCAACGAGGAAGTGATGAAGCGTGCCCGCCGCGGTACCATCGCAGCAGGTTTCTTCA